>NZ_VDYR01000001.1:0-323750 GCF_006346325.1 Sphingomonas japonica
CTGGTCGCCAAGCTCAAGGCGCTGGGCGTCACGGGGTAATCATCCCCTCCGTTCGAAACGAACGGGGATGGGACGTAGAAAGGTAGAGACATGAAGACGTTGGTATGGGCCGAGCACGACAACGCCGCCCTCAAGGACGCGACGCTGGCGACCGTCACCGCGGCGGGCAAGCTGGGCGAGGTGCATCTGCTGGTCGCCGGTCATGACTGCGACAGCGTGGCGCAGGCCGCCGCGAAGATCGCGGGAGTCGCCACCGTCCACGTCGCCGACGATGCCGCCTACGAACATCCGCTGCCCGAAAGCGTCGCGCCGCTGGTGGTGGAGCTGATGGCCAGCCACGACGCGTTCGTGGTGCCCGCGACCACCACCGGCCGCAACCTCGCGCCGCGCGTTGCGGCCCTGCTCGACGTGATGCAGATCAGCGACATCCTGTCGGTCGAGGACGAGCGGACGTTCACCCGCCCGATCTATGCCGGCAACGCGATCGCGACGGTGACCACCTCGGACGCAAAGCTGGTGATCACCGTGCGCGGCACCGCGTTCGACAAGGCCGCGGCCGAGGGCGGGTCGGCGACGATCGAGCCCGTGTCGGCCGCAGCGCAAGGCCAGGACAAGGCGAGCTTCGTGTCGTCCGAGATCGCCGCATCCGAACGCCCCGAACTGACCAGCGCCAAGATCATCGTCTCGGGCGGCCGCGCGCTCCAGAATGGCGAGAATTTTCACAGCATCATCGAACCGCTTGCCGACAAGCTCGGCGCAGCGGTCGGCGCCAGCCGCGCCGCGGTCGATGCGGGCTATGTCCCCAACGACTATCAGGTCGGCCAAACCGGCAAGATCGTCGCCCCCGAACTCTATATCGCGATCGGCATCTCCGGCGCGATCCAGCACCTCGCCGGCATGAAGGACTCAAAGACCATCGTCGCCATCAATAAGGACGAAGACGCCCCCATCTTCCAGGTCGCCGACATCGGCCTGGTCGGCGACCTGTTCAACATCGTCCCCGAACTCACGGAGAAACTTGCATGAACATCCACGAATATCAGGCGAAGGAACTGCTCGCGAAATTCGGGGTACCGGTCCCTGCGGGCTTCGCCGCGATGAGCGTGGACGAAGCGGTCGCGGCAGCGGGCAAGCTGCCCGGCCCGCTCTATGTCGTGAAGGCGCAGATCCACGCCGGCGGACGCGGCAAGGGCAAGTTCAAGGAACTGCCGCCCGAGGCCAAGGGCGGCGTGCGGCTTGCCAAGACCGCGGACGAGGTGCGCGCGGCGGCGACCGACATGCTCGGCAACACGCTGGTGACGATCCAGACCGGTGACGCGGGCAAGCAGGTCAATCGCCTGTACGTCACCGACGGGGTCGACATCGCCAAGGAATTCTACCTGGCATTGCTGGTCAACCGCGCCACCGGCCGCGTGTCGATGGTCGCATCGACCGAAGGCGGGATGGATATCGAAACCGTCGCGCACGACACGCCCGAGAAGATCCACTCGATCGATATCGACACCGCGACCGGCTTCATGCCGCACCACGGCCGCGCGGTCGCGGCGGCGCTCGAGCTGAAGGGCGATCTCGCCAAGCAGGCGGCGAACGTCGCATCGAAGCTGTACGACGCGTTTCTCGGCACCGATGCCGAGCAGATCGAGATCAACCCGCTCGCCGTCACCGATGACGACAAGCTGATGGTGCTCGACGCCAAGGTCGGCTTCGACGGCAACGCGATGTTCCGCCACAGGGATTTGATGGAGCTGCGCGACGAGAGCGAGGAGGACCCCGCCGAACTCGAAGCGTCGAAATACGACCTGGCGTACATCAAGCTCGACGGTGACATCGGCTGCATGGTCAACGGCGCGGGCCTTGCGATGGCGACGATGGATATCATCAAGCTGAACGGCATGTTCCCGGCCAACTTCCTCGACGTCGGCGGCGGCGCGTCGAAGGAAAAGGTGACTGCGGCGTTCAAGATCATCCTCGCCGATCCGAACGTGAAGGGCATTCTCGTCAACATCTTCGGCGGGATCATGAAGTGCGACATCATCGCCGACGGCATCGTTGCCGCGGCGAAGGAAGTGAATCTGTCGGTGCCGCTGGTCGTCCGGCTCGAAGGCACCAATGTCGAGAAGGGCAAGGAAATCCTCAGCCAATCCGGCCTCGCCATCGTGCCCGCCAACGATCTCGGCGACGCAGCGCGCAAGATCGTCGCGGAGGTCAAGGCCGCCTGATGTCGATCCTCGTCAACGCTTCGACCCGGGTCATCACGCAGGGGATGACCGGCGAGACCGGCACGTTTCATACGCAGCAGGCATTGGACTATGGCACGGCGATGGTCGGCGGGGTGACGCCGGGCAAGGGCGGCACCACGCATCTCGGCCTGCCGGTGTTCGACACGGTGGCCGAGGCGGTGGCGAAGACGCAGGCGACCGCCAGCGTGATCTACGTCCCGCCGCCCTTTGCTGCCGATTCGATCCTCGAGGCGATCGATGCTGAAGTACCGCTGATCGTGACGATCACCGAAGGCATCCCGGTGCTCGACATGGTCAAGGTCAAGCGCGCGCTGAGTGGCAGCAAGTCGCGGCTGATCGGTCCCAACTGCCCCGGCGTGCTGACGCCGGGCGAGTGCAAGATCGGGATCATGCCGGGCAGCATCTTTTCCAGGGGCTCGGTCGGCGTCGTCAGCCGCTCGGGCACGCTGACCTATGAGGCGGTGTTCCAGACGACCAACGCAGGGCTTGGCCAGACCACCGCGGTCGGCATCGGCGGCGATCCGGTCAACGGCACCAACTTCATCGACGTGCTCGAGCTGTTCCTGGCCGACGAGGCAACGACCTCGATCATCATGATCGGCGAGATCGGCGGATCGGCAGAGGAAGAAGCGGCGCAGTTCCTCGCCGACGAGGCAAAGCGCGGGCGCAGCAAACCGATGGTCGGGTTCATCGCCGGCCGCACCGCGCCGCCCGGGCGCCGCATGGGCCATGCCGGCGCGATCGTGTCGGGCGGCCAGGGCGGCGCCGAGGACAAGATTGCGGCGATGGAGGCGGCAGGCATCACCGTCGCCGCGTCGCCGTCGGAACTGGGTTCGACGCTGGTCGAGATGCTCAAGGGCTGACGTACCCCGGCTTGCGCCGGGGTACCGACTTACAACACTGGCCCTGAAATCACTCGCGGCCGTTTGGTATCCTGTACCGGCTCGGCGTCGATCAGCTTCTGGATCGCGGGCGAGCGGGTATCGAGCCTGGCATATTCGCGGGCCGAACGGCCGGCGATGATGTCTTTCTGGTCGGGGTTCGCGCCCAGCTTGAGCAAGCGCCGCACCATGTCGAGATTGCGGCGCTGGACCGCTCGGATCAGCGGGGTCTCGCCGCTCGAATTGGCGAGATTGACGTCGGCCTTGTACAGCGCCAGCGTATCGACGCCCTCGCCGAAGCTGTTCTCGACCGCCAGCATCATCGGCGTATTGCCGTCCTTGTCCTGAAGATTCGGATTGGCGTTCTTCTGCAGCAGGAACCGCAGGTAGAGCGAATCGCTGCGCTTGGTGACGATATGCAGCGCGCCGTCGCCGGTCACGCGATCGCGGGTATTCACCACCGTCGTGCCGGGCTGGTTGAGAATCTCGACGATTTCATTGCCCTTGGCCCCGCGAACGGCGTCGAGAAACTTGTACCCGGCCGAGAAGTTCTGCGCGAAAACAGGGGCGGGGGCGATCAACAGGCTGGCGACGAGCGCAAGGCGTAGCGGGGCATAGTGCATCGGTGCGGCATTCCCGGATAAGCGACGATGGGTTGCACCATGGCTGCTATCAGATCATGGCTGGCGATGCCATGAACCAGATGAATTTCGCTCTTGCCGGCTTGCTGCTGCTGTCCGCGTGCAACGGCCAGCCGGCGCAGCCCGCTGCCGAACCGCCGCTGGCCGGGGCCAGCATCGGCGGCCCGTTCGTGCTGACCGATCAGACCGGCAAGACCGTTCGCGATACCGATTTCGCCGGTCAGTACCGGATCGTCTACTTCGGATATACCTTCTGCCCGGATGTCTGCCCGGTCGACGTCCAGAACATCGGTGCGGGGCTCAAGGCGCTGGAACGGTCCGATCCCGCAATCGCTGCAAAGATCACCCCAATCTTCATCACCGTCGATCCAGAGCGCGACACGGTGCCGGTGGTCGGACAGTTCGTGGCGGCGTTCCATCCGCGCATGGTCGGGCTTACCGGATCGCCGCAAGCGATCGCCAAGGTCGCCAAGGAATTTGCGATCTTCTATGAAAAGCGCCAGGCGCCGGGCGCGGCGGAATATCTGGTCGACCATAGCCGTCAGGCCTATCTGATGGACCCCGACGGCAAGCCGCTGGCACTGCTTCCGGCCGACGTCGGCGGCGTCGAGGTCGCGGCCGAGATCAAGCGCTGGGTGACGTGAGCGGGCGGTTCTGGGAAGATGTGCCGCTGGCAAAACTCGACCGCGCGCAGTGGGAAGCACTGTGCGACGGGTGCGGCAAATGCTGCCTGCACAAGCTCGAGGACGAAGACAGCGGCGCCCTCGCGGCGACCAACGTTGCGTGCCGCCTGCTCGACACGCATACCGCGCGTTGCACCGATTATCGCAACCGCCGCGCGTTCGTGCCAGACTGCGTGCGCCTGACCGCGCGCAGCGCCGATCGCATCCAATGGCTGCCCGGCACCTGCGCGTACAAGCTGCGCGCGAATGGCGAGCAGCTGCCCGATTGGCATTATCTGGTGTGCGGCGATCGCGAAGCGGTGCACCGTGCGGGCGAATCGACGCGGGGCTGGACGGTGTCCGAGGATCGTGTCGGCAATCTGGAGCACCATTTGATCGACCGTGATTTGTGACGTCGCCGATCGAGATCGTCCGGCATCCGCGCGCACGCCGCCTGCGGCTGTCGGTCGATCCTGCGACCGGCGCGATCCGATTGGTCATGCCACCGCGATACGCGGAACGCCGCGCGCTCGCTTGGGCGCAAGAACAGCAGTCCTGGATCGCCGAGCAGCGCGGCAGGTTGCCCCAGCCGCGACCCTTCGTCGACGGCGCGCGTGTCCCGCTGGGCGATGACGAAGTGACGATCGTCTGGCGACAAGATGCGCCGCGCCTGCCGAAGCGGGAGGCGGCGACGTTGGTGTGTGGCGGCCCGCCGGAACGCATTGCGGCGCGGATCGAAGCATGGCTCAAGCGGACGGCGCTGGCCGCGCTGACCGCGGACACGCTGCGTTTCGCAAAGCGGGCCGGAGTAGCGGTCGATGGCGTGGCGATCGGCGACCCGCGCGCGCGCTGGGGCAGTTGTTCGTCGCGCGGCAATATCCGCTACAGCTGGCGGCTGATCCTGGCACCGGTATTCGTGCAGGAAGCGACCGTTGCCCACGAAGTCGCGCACCGCGTCCACATGAACCACGCGCCGGCGTTTCATGCACTGGTGGCCGAACTGCTCGGGACCGACCCGGGTCCCGCCTATCGCTGGCTCCGCGATAACGGCGCTGCGCTTCACTGGTTCGGGCGCGCTTCCTGACTGCGGCGATCAGGCGGCGGGGGTAGCGGCGTACGGCTGCCCTGCACGGGTTCGGGATCGCTCGGCTGGTCGCGCCCCAGCACACGGTCGATCCATTCGCCGTCGAGGCGCTCCTGCTGCGGCTCGGGTGTCGGCGCCGAGCGCGGCGGCGCATAGGGATCATTGCCGAAATATTCGCCGGGCTCGTCGGGTACGCCCATTCCCGGCTCGACGATCGGGTTGCCGTCCTCGTCGACGAACAGGCCGTTGTCGGGCTCGCCATAATAGGACTCGGCATCGGGTTCGAGCTGCCATTCGGGCAGGGTGACCTTGGTGTCGAACTCTTCGATCGGGCGCTTGGCCGTCGCGGGCTTCATGAACGCTGCAAATGCCCGCGCCGGCGCGGTACCGCCCTGCAAGCTGCCGACGCGCTTGGCGTCGTCACGGCCCATCCACACGCCGGTGGTGAGGCCACTCGAAAAGCCGACGAACCAGCCGTCCTTGTTCGACGTGGTCGTGCCGGTCTTGCCCGCGACGGGGCGGCCGATCTGCGCCGCCCGGCCCGATCCCGACGCGACCGCGGTCTGGAGCAGGTCGGTCATCTGCGCAGCGACATAGGGCGCGACGAGCACGCGCGACGTGTCCACCTCGTGGCTGTAGATCACCTCGTCATTCGCGGTGACGCGGGTGATGCCATAGGGGGTCACCGCCACCCCGCGGCTTGCCACCGAGGCGAACGCGCGGGTCAGTTCGATCAGCCGGACGTTCGACGTGCCGAGCACCATCGCCGGGCGCGTGTTGATCTCGGTGGTGATGCCGAAACGGCGCGCCATGTCGGCAACGGTGCCGAAGCCCAGTTCCTGACCCAGCTTCGCGGCGACGGTGTTGAGCGAATAGGCGAACGCGGTGCGCAGCGACACCGTCCCGCTGAACCGGCCCGACGAATTGCGCGGGCTCCACCCCTGGATGGTTACCGGTCCGTCGACCACCTGATCTTCGGGCCGGTAGCCAGCTTCGAGCGCGGCGAGATAGACGAACAGCTTCCACGCCGATCCCGGCTGGCGTTCGGCCTGGGTCGCGCGGTTATAGATCGAGCTGACATAATCCTTGCCGCCGACCATCGCGCGCACCGCGCCGTCGCGGTCGAGGCTGACCAGCGCGCCCTGAGTGCCCGACGGCGTGTTGTTGCGTACCGCGCTGTCGGCGGAGCGCTGCATCGAGAGGTCGAGCGTCGTCCACACATCGAGCGGCGCCTGCGTCTCGTCGATCAATACCTCGAGCTGCGGCAGCGCCCAGTCGGTGAAGTAGCGTACGCTGTTCTGCCGCGGTGCGGGGGCCAGCTCGACGTCGGTCGGCCGGGCGGCAGCGGCCTCGCCAGCACTGATCGCGCCGGTCTCGACCATCAGGTCGAGCACCACCGAAGCGCGGCCGACCGCGGCTTCGGCATCGGCAGTCGGCGAGTAGCGCGACGGTGCCTTGACCAAGCCTGCGATGACCGCGGCTTCGGACAGGTCGAGCGTTTCGGCGGGGTGTGCGAAGAAGCGCCGCGAGGCAGCGTCGATGCCATAGGCGCCGCCGCCGAAATAGACCTTGTTGAGATAGAGCTCGAGGATCTGCTGCTTCGAAAATTTGCGCTCCATCGCCAGCGCGAGGATCATCTCGCGAAACTTGCGGCCGATGTCGTATTTGTTCGACAGGAAGATGGTCCGCGCGACCTGCTGGGTGATCGTCGAGGCGCCCTGCAGGCGGCGGTCGGTGCCGTAATTGTCGAACGCGAACTTGGCGATGCGCGCCAGCGCGACCGGATCGACGCCCCAATGCGAATAGAAGCGGCGATCCTCGACCGCGATCATCGCGTCGCGCATCACCTCCGGGATGTCGGCATAGGGTAGCCATTGGCCATAGCTTGGCCCGAGCGACACGATGATCGTGCCGTCGGCGGCGCGCACCCGGACCATCTGGCCATTGGGCGACGATTTCAGCTCATCATAGCTCGGCAGCGAATTGCGCGCGGTATAGACCGCCACGAACAGCGCAATCGCGGCGATCACCGCGCCGACGGCCCCGATGCCGACTGCCCATAGCAGATAGCGGCGCCACGCCGGGCCGCGCTTCTTGGAACGGGATGCTGGCATCAGTGCCGCCCCGGATACGCGCTACGCGGCGTTGTCACAAGGTATCAGTCTGCCCCGTTCCCCGCCGATCGCGCGCGGAAATCCAGCGCGATCGAATTCATGCAGTACCGAAGGCCGGTCGGCGGCGGGCCATCGGGAAAGACATGGCCGAGATGCCCGTCGCAGCGCGCGCAGCGTGTCTCGATCCGCGTCATGCCGTGGCTGGTATCCTTGTGATCGGTGACCGCTTCGGCAGTCAGCGGCTGGGTGAAGCTGGGCCAGCCAGAACCCGAATCGAACTTGTCGTCGCTGTCGAACAGCGCATTCCCGCATCCCGCGCAGCGATAGATGCCGTCGGCCTTGTTGTCGTTGTAATGCCCGGCAAAGGCACGCTCGGTCCCCGCCTCACGCAGCACGTGATATTGCTCGGGCGTAAGCCGCTGGCGCCATTCGGATTCGGAAAGGTTCAATTGGTCCATGCGCTCAGATGTGTGATGCCGATGCGCTGTCGTCAATCGGGATCGCACGGATGCGGGTCAACCGTGCGGCGGCGTCGGCGAGCATCGGCAGCGTGTCCATCGCCCGCACCAGCAATGCGCCGCCGACGCGGTGCTCCGCGAGCGTTCGCAGCAACCCGGCATTCCGTAGCGGCACGCGGGCGTCCCTGGCGAAGCGTGCCTGAAAACCCATAGCGCCGGCGCTACCGGCATTTCGCCAGCGCGCCACTGCCGCCGCCGCACTGGCGATCGCGATGCCGATGCCTTCGCCAGCCAGCGACGGGATCACCGCAGCCTGATCGCCCAGACGATAGTGCCCCGCACCGGTTTCGCATGCGCGCCAGCCATAGGGGACGTTGGCAACGGCATCGATCGGGGTGGCGTCGTCCCATGCCGCCAGCCGATCGCCCAAGGCGGGATGCTCGGTGCCCAGCGCCTGCAACAGCCGCACAGGATCACCTGCGGCGTCGAGGCGCGAGCGATGCACCGCCATGCAGATATTGGCGGTGCCGTCTTCCTGCAGCACGATCCCGGCATAGCCTCCAGTGAAGCAGTGCAGCTCGATCCGGCCTGCCAGGGTTTGCGCCATCGCCCTGCTGGGCGTCACGCGCACCCGGATGCCGAGCGTCGGATCGCGCCCGCGCGCGTGTGCCGGACGCGCAACACCGCGCAGGTCGTGCTTGCCGGTAGCAAGAAAGATCGTTTCGGGCGCGAGCGTCGCCCCGTCGGCAAGGTGCGCGCCGTCGCCATCTAGGGCGCGAATGCGGACGCCCAGTTCGATGCCCGCGCCTTCCCGCTGCGCAGCCGCGAGCAGTAGGGTGTCGAGGCGATGACGCGAAACGCCGCGCGCCGGGGCGGGCAAGCGGGCCTCGGCATGCCGGCCGGCAGCGAAGATCCGGACATGCGTGACGGGCACCGGGTTGAGGTCGTCTGGAGATACGCCCAGCGCTTCAAGCGCCGCAAGCGTGCGCCAGCTGACGAAGCCGCCGCAGATCGCGTCGCCGATTGCGCGCTGGCGTTCCAGCAGCACCGGGCGGGCGCCGACACGCGCCAGGCGGATCGCGGCGGCGGCGCCCGCCGGCCCGCCTCCCAGGATCAGCGGATCCGCGCGACGCATAGCCGGAACGGGAACCAGCGCTCGACGCGCGCACCGGTGATGCCTGCCTCCGCCAGCAGGGGTGGCCATTCGTGCGGGCGATAGGACCGCGCGATCGACAGTCGGCCGTCGTGGCGCACGATCGGGTGCCAGCGCATCGCCGCCGCGAGCACCGGAAAGCCGGCATGGGCCAGGCGATGGCGGTGGAGATCGTTGACGAACCAGCCGATCCGGGCCTGCGCCCGCATGAAACGCAAAAAGGCGATCAGCTGCATGCGATCCATATGGTGCGCGACCAGGCTCGACACCACTACGTCCCAGTCTTCGCCGGCTAGGTCGGCATAGTCGCCGCTGCGATAGGTAATGCGACCGCCGCCGTCGCCTTTGGCTTGTGCCGCAGGAGCACTGTGGGGATTGAGATCGATGCCGACCAGTTCCGCTGCGACGCCGCGGCGCGCGGCCCAGCGAGCGATCGTCCGCAGCATGTCGCCATCGCCGAACCCGACATCGAGCAGGCGCAGGTGCGTGCGGCTCGCGATCGCGCGATCAAGGAATCGCATCGTCGGACGCGCCGCCATCGTCACGCGATTGACCTTGGCGAGGTCGCCGAGGACGGCCGCGTAGACCGCCGGATCGAGGTCGGGCGCGTCCATCCTCTCATCCTCGATGGCGCGGGTGACGAGCCGGGTCATGCGCTCGAAAAACCGAACCCCTCGGCGGCAAGGCCGGGGCCGAATGCAAGCGCGACGCCGTTCTCGATGCGCGCGCCGTCGATCAGGTCGGCCAGCACGAACATCAGCGTTGCCGACGACATATTTCCGAATCGCGCCAACACCGATCGCGATGCCGTCAGCGCCTCGGGACCAAGACGGAGCGCGCGCTCGACGGCATCGAGGATGGACCGGCCGCCGGCATGGACCGCCCAGGCGCCGACTTCGGCAACGTCGCGCCCGCCGGTCACCGCCGAGGCGATGGCCGGATCCGCAAGCGCGGCGGCGATCCTGCCCGGCACCTCGCCCGACAGATGCATGCGAAACCCCTGGTCGGTGATCGCCCATTCGATCAGCTCCGCGCTGTCGGGCAGGGTCGTGGCGAAGGGCGCGTCGAGCCGCAACCCCGCCGGATCGGCCGAAACGAGTGCGGCAGCGGCGCCATCGCCGAACTGCAGCATCGCCAGCATCGGTTCGAGCGCCCGGGTTTCGGTGAGATGCAGGGTGGACAGCTCGACGCACAGTACCAGCACCCGCGCGTCGGGATCCGAGCGTACGATGTGCCGTGCGCTGCGCAGCGCGGCGACCGCGGCATAGCAGCCCATGAATCCGACCAGTAGCCGCTCGACGCTCGGCGGCAGGCCGATCGCGCGCGCGATGATCTGGTCGATGCCGGGCGCGACGAAGCCGGTGCAGCTGGCGACGACGAAATGGGTGATGCCGGACAAATCTTGTTTTGCGCGCAGGGCGTCGATTGCGGCGATACCGAGCCGCGGTGCCGCTTGCGCATAGACCTCCATGCGCGCCTGCGTCCCGGGAAGCACCGGTTCGGCATAAAATCCGCCGCGGGCAACCGGCGATCCCCCGCTTTGGGTCGGGTCGAGCACCGACCAGCGATGTTCGATCCCCGATCGCTCGGCCATGCGCTGGAACAGCTTGGCGTCGCGGACATCGTCGAAACGGCGCAGCGCCCAATCGACAAAGGCGGGATGAATATCGTGCCCCGGAACCGCCGTGCCGATCGCATTCACATAGGCATTGGTCGGCACGCGGTTCTCATTTCAATCGGCGGCTACCGCACGGCTGGCGGTCACCCCGCGATCAACGCTTCCATGCCCAGTAGAGTTGCGCAGGCGGGACGTTCCACCACTCCATAGCGTGGTCGATATCGTCGAAATGCGGCGCAATGAAGTCGCGGCACTTGGGCGAGAACTGATAGACCAGGAACGCGCCGCCGGGGCGCAGGACGTCGAACGTCGCCTTGCCGATCTGGTCGCCGACGCCCGCAGGCAGCGTCGAAAAGGGCAGGCCGGACAGAACATAATCCGCCGCCGCATGGCCGTGATCGGCAACGATGGCGCCGACATCGGTGGCCGAGGCATTGATCGCCGAAAAGCGGGGATCGCGGATGGTGCCGCGCAGATAGGCGACGAATTCGTCATTGGTGTCGATCGCGATCAGCTGGGCATCGGGCGCCATGCGATCGAGGATCGGGCGGCAGAAGGTCCCGACGCCCGGGCCGTACTCGACGAAAACCTTGGTCTCGGCCCAATCGACGCGCGACAGCATCTTGTCGATCAGCTTGGCCGACGAAGGCACTACCGATCCGACCATCACCGGATGCCGCACGAACCCACGCAGGAACATGCCCCAGGGCGATGGCGTGCCAGCCGGGCGGCGGACCCGCGTACGCGGGCGGGCTGTGGTCGATGAACTGTTCATGGAAATCCTGTGCAGACCCGGGAGACGACGCGCCGTCGCCAAATTGAAATGGCTGCGTCGCAAAGTTGCAACGAACATGCAAGCAGGCGAGTTGCATCGCGGCGGTCAAACGGGTTGCGCCGTGGCGGCAACCGCCTAATCCGGGCCGCATGACCACGGCCGCCCACGACCGGATCGCCGCGATCGTCCGCGCGGCTCGAGGCGCGAGATTGGCAACAAGATGACCAAGATCGACCGCAATTTCGGACTGTTGTTTCTGGTGATGCTGGCGATCGCGGCGGGCAATACCGCGCTGCAATCGGTGCTGCCCGCGCTTGGCCGCTCGCTCGGCCTGGCCGACAGCGCGGTGGCGGCGGCGTTTTCGGTATCGGCATTGCTGTGGGTGATCGCCGCGCCCTATTGGGCCAATCGAGCAGACCGGTTCGGGCGGCGATCGATGGTGGTGCTGGGCATGGCCGGGTTCGTGACGTCGCTGCTGCTGTGCGGCGCGTTCCTTGCGGCCGGCATCAACGGCTGGGTGTCGCCGGCGGCGGCATTCGTCCTCTTCGTGCTGGCGCGGATGATTTATGGCAGCCTGGGCGCTGCTGCGCCGCCCGCGGTGCAGGCGATGGTCGCGGGCAGCACGACGCGCGCCGAACGGACCAAGGCGCTGGCGCTGCTCGGCTCCGCCTTCGGCCTCGGCACGATCCTGGGCCCGGCGGTCGCGCCCTATCTGGTGCTCGGCGGGATCGGGGCGGTCGAGATCGGATTGTCCGGCCCGGCATTCGTGTTCGCGGGGCTCGGCGCGGTGATCCTGGTCGCGGTGCTGCGCTGGCTGCCCGACGACCGCCAGGTGGAGGGGAGGGGCGCCGCCGCCAGCTATCCGTCGATCGGCGGGCAGGCATCGGGCGCCAGCGTCACCGCCGCGACCGGCGAGCGCACCGAGCCGATCGGCTATCTCGACCGGCGCATCCGGTTGTGGGTGATCGTCGGGCTGGTGATGGGGCATGCCCAAGCGATGACCGGCCAGGCGATCGGGTTCCTCGTCATCGACCGGCTCGACCTGGCGCCCGCAGACGCGTTGCAGCCGACCGGCATCGTGCTGATGATCGGCGCGGGGGCGGCGCTGCTCGTGCAATGGGGATTCATCCCGCTGCTCGACCTCAAGCCGCGGGCGCTGGTGCTGGTCGGCATGGTGCTTGCCGCGCTGGGATGCGTTGCCACCGGCAGCGCGACGTCGCTCTATGGCATCGCGATGGGATTCGCGCTGGCGTGCCTCGGCTTCGGCTTCGTGCGCCCAGGCTTCACTGCCGGCGCTTCGCTTGCCGTCGGGCCGCATGCGCAGGGTTCGGTCGCGGGCAAGATCACTTCGGTCAACGGCGCCGCATTCGTGCTCGGCCCGTCGATCGGTGTCGGGCTGTACGAGGTGTGGCGGCCGCTTCCCTATCTGGTCGCGGCCGCCGCGCTCGCGCTATTGTTCGTGTATGCGCTGATCAGTCTGAACCTTTCGGACCGCGCCCCTGCACCATCCCCGGAGCGATGAAGCCGATCGGCTGCATCGACATCGCATCCTGCTTGAGCTTGGCGGAGATGGCACGATACTCCTCCTCCATCTCCGGCGTCACCGATGCACGCGATTCCTTGAGCGCCGCGGTGAAGTGGGCCATCGTCACGCGGACGTTGTCGCGGCTCTCGCGCAATGCGGTCAGGCCGGCGCGGCGAACGACGTCCTCCAGATCGGCACCGGTGAAGCGTTCGGTGCGGTCGGCGACGACGCCCAGATCGACATCGTCGGCCAGTGGCATCTTCCCGGTCTGGATCTTGAGGATGCGGGCGCGCCCTTCCGCGCTCGGAACCCCGACATAGATCAGTTCGTCGAACCGGCCCGGCCGCATCAGCGCGGGATCGATAAGGTTAGGGCGATTGGTCGCGCCGATCACCACCACCGACTGTAGCTCCTCCAGCCCGTCCATTTCCGCCAGGATGGTGTTGACGACACGCTCGGTGACCTGCGGCTCGCCCATGCCGCCGCCGCGTGCCGGCACCAGCGAATCGAGTTCGTCGATGAACACCACGCACGGCGCGACCTGGCGGGCGCGCGCAAACAGCCGGGCGATTTGCTGTTCGCTCTCGCCGTACCATTTCGACAATAGGTCGCTCGACTTGGTGGCGATAAAGTTTGCCTGCGCCTCGCGCGCGACCGCTTTGGCCAGCAGCGTCTTGCCGGTGCCGGGCGGGCCATAGAGCAGGAAGCCCTTGGCAGGGCGGATGCCGAGCCGGCGAAAGGCCAGCGGCTCCTTCATCGGCAGTTCGACGCCTTCCTTCAACCGCATCTGAGCGTCGTCGAGCCCGCCGATATCCTCCCAGCGAACGGTCGGCGTCTGGACCATGACTTCGCGCATCGCCGACGGCTGGACGCGCTTGATGGCCTCGACGAAATCGCTGCGCAGCACCGATAGGGTGTCGAGCACCTCGGGTGGGATGGTCTGTTCGGACAGGTTCAGCCGCGGCATGATCCGCCGCACCGCCTCGATCGCCGCCTCGCGCGTCAGCGCCGCGAGATCGGCGCCGACAAAGCCATAGGTGGTGCGCGCCAGTTCGCCCAGGTCGACATCCTCGGCCAGCGGCATGCCGCGGGTGTGGATGCCGAGAATCTCGCGCCGCCCGCGCTCGTCGGGGACACCGACGATGATCTCGCGGTCGAACCGGCCGGGACGCCTGAGCGCCTCGTCGAGTGCTTCGGGACGGTTGGTCGCCGCGATCACCACCAGATTGGCGCGCGCCTCCAACCCGTCCATCAGCGTCAGCAGCTGCGCGACGAGACGCTTTTCGGCCTCGCCCTGGACCCGGTCGCGCTTGGGCGCGATCGAGTCGATCTCATCGATGAAGACGATCGACGGCGCGTTGGCGGACGCTTCCTCGAACACCTCGCGCAGGCGCTTTTCCGACTCGCCATAGGCCGATCCCATGATCTCGGGACCGTTGATCAGGAAGAATTCGGCGTCAGATTCGTTGGCGACGGCGCGCGCCAGCCGCGTCTTGCCGGTTCCGGGCGGCCCGTGCAGCAAAACGCCCTTGGGCGGATCGACGCCCAGCCGCTGGAACAGCTCGGGATAGCGCAGCGGCAATTCGACCATTTCGCGCAACTGGTCGATCGTCGACGCCATCCCGCCGATATCGTCATAGGTGACGTCGGCGCGGCGCGCTTCCTTGGGCTCCTGATAATCGGCGCGCAGGTCGATCTCGGTCTCGGCATCGATATGGACGATACCTTTCGGCACGGTGGCGATCACCGCCAACCGGATTTCCTGCAAGGCATAGGCGGGCGCGCGCAGATGCTGCGTGACCATCGGCGGCATGTCGGACACCCGCTGCTGCCCCACCGTCGAAACGGTATCGCCCTGGCACAGCGGACGGCCAAGAAAGGTGCGCTTGAGCGCGTTGGCCGATCCCTGAAGGCGCAGGTTCTGCGACGCTGGCGCGAACACGACCCGGGTGGCGGGCTTTGATTCGACCTTGCGCACCTCGACGAAATCGCCCGATCCGACACCGGCGTTGGCGCGCTGCAATCCGTCGATGCGGATGATCTCGAGCCCCTCGTCCTCTGCATAGGGAAGCACCGCGCGCGCCGGGGTGGTACGCTTGCCGACGATCTCGACGACGTCCCCCTCGGCCAGCGCCAGGCTCGCCATCCACGCCCGCGGCAGATGCGCGATGCCGCGACCGCTGTCCTCCGGCCGCGAATTGGCGACCTGCAGTTTGCGGACCCGGGTGTCGTCGTCGGCCATCATGCGCTCCTTCGCCGGCGAGTGCCGGCCGGTATTGGAGCGGGTGAGATAGGGCCGAGGTTCCCCGATGACGAGGGGGCGCCCGGGATCGTCGGAGCATGGGCAAAAAAAAGGCCGGTCCCGAAGGACCGACCGTGAAAGTTTTAGGAGAGGATGCCTGAAAGGCCCGCTATAAGTGCGGGTGAAGCTGAATTTGTGCAAGTGCGAAATGAACGTTCGCGATTGCAAAAAATGCATGCAGATATCGCTACCAATGGCTGGTCGCGGGCGCATTAACCGGTTTCACGGGTCGACAATCATGACGCAGTGCAGCATCGTTGGATAATGCGCCGGCTTCCGCCCCTCACTGCGATCGAAGCGTTCGTCCAGGTGGCCAGGCTGGGCTCGGTCAAGGCCGCTGCCGAGGATCTCGCTTTGTCGTCCCCCGCGCTCAGCCGCCGTGTCCAGGCGCTCGAACGGTTCATCGGCAAACCGTTGTTCGAGCGTCGCCACCAGGCGATCCTGCTCAACGCCGATGGCGAGCGGCTGCTGGCGATGATCGCGCCCGCGCTCGACACGCTGTCCGACGCGGTGGAGGCGATGACCAGCGGCGAGGAAGTGCTGCGGCTGCGGCTGGGCGTGCTGCCGCTGTTCGCGTCGCAGCGGCTGATGCCCCGGCTCGGCGAGCTGAAGCGCCAGCATCCCGAATTGCATCTCGACGTCGATACCGCGGCGCATGCGATCACGCGCGTCGGCGACGGGCTCGATGCGGCGATCGTGCTGGCCAGCCATGTCGATGCGGCGCTGTACGCGCGAAGGCTGGATCGCAACCGGGTCTATGTGATCGGTGCGAGAACGCTGCTCGACGGCGACGACGCCATCGCCGATCCGCGCGATCTGGCGCGCCTGACTGCGCTGGTGCACCGTGACATGCCCGAAACCGTCACCGAATGGCAGCGATCGGCGGGGATACCCGAGGTCGAGCCGCTCGCGATCGACCATTTCGATTCGGGCCAGCTGATGCTCGAGGCGGCGGCGCAGGGGCTGGGCGTGGCGTTCATGCTCGAATCGCATTTCGCCGATGCACACGATCCGCGGCTGGCGCGCATCTTCGATCTCAGCGTGCCGAGCGATTACAGCTACTGGTTCGTGTGCCGGCCGCGCGCCTTGGCGACGCGGCCGGTAAAGCTGTTCCACGACTGGCTGATCACCGCGCTCGGCGCGCAGGACGTCTGACCGCCCGGCGCGCCGACGCAGGGTCAGGGCGCGGTGCGCGCCTTGACGATCTTGCCCGGCTCGCGCGGCGGCTCGCCCTTGGGCAGCGCATCGACGTGCTCCATCCCGTCGGTCACTTCGCCCCATACGGTATATTGCCCGTCGAGGAAGGTCGCATCGTCGAGGCAGATAAAGAACTGGCTGTTGGCGGTGTTCGGGCTCATCGTCCGGGCCATCGAGCAGACGCCGCGGACGTGGGGCTCGCGGCTGAATTCGGCCTTGAGATCGGGCAGCTTGGACCCGCCGGTGCCTTTGCCGGAAGGATCGCCGCCCTGCGCCATGAACCCGTCGATCACCCGGTGGAACACCACACCGTCATAGAAACCTTCGTCGGCGAGCGTCGCGATGCGCTCGACATGGCCGGGGGCAAGATCGCCGCGCAGCTTGATCGTGACGTCGCCGCCATCGAGCGTGAGGATGAGCGTGCTGGGCAATTCTGACATGGATGGGTTCACTCCGCGACCTGGGATGGTTGGTTTTCGTTTGCGCGCCGCCCTAGTCCGATGGAAACGCACATGCAACGACATGGATCACAGCTTAGCCCGTTCCGATCGCGCGACGGCGCGATTGTCGCGGCGATTCGGGCACGCTACAGCGGCGGCAGGTGAGCGCGGAAAAGCAGGAGGTCGCCCCCGTGAGCGAGACCGAATTTTCTGCCGCGCCTCCGCTGCCCGATACCGGGCTGGACGAGGATGATCGGCTCAAGCCCGAATTCGTCCGCGCCGTTCTCGATCTGGTCGAGGCGGGCGACGAGGCCGGCGCGCGCGAGAAGGTCGAACCGCTCCATCCCGCCGACATCGCCGACCTGATCGAGATCGTCCCCGCCGAGCAGCGCCGTGCGCTCGCCTCCGCCATTGCCGAGCTGATCGACGGCGACGTGTTCGCCGAGATGAACGACTGGGTGCGCGACGAGCTGATCGACGCGCTGACCGCCACCCAGGTCGCGGACCTCACCGCCGATCTCGACACCGACGATGCGGTCGCGATCATCGAGGACATGGACGAGGACGAGCAGCGCGCCGTGCTGCGCGCGCTCGATCCCGACGACCGTGCCGCGATCGAGGAGGCGCTGAGCTATCCCGAGGAGTCGGCCGGCCGCCTGATGCAGCGCGAGCTGATCGCGGTGCCCGAGCATTGGAGCGTCGGCGACGTGCTCGACTATCTGCGCGCCGACGATCAGCTGACCACTGATTTCTGGGAAATCTTCGTCGTCGATCCGGCGCATCATCCGATCGGCACCTGTAACCTCTCGTGGATACTGCGCACCCCGCGCAGCGTAGCCATCGCCGACGTGATGAAGCGCGAACAGACCCTGATCCCGGTCGACATGGATCAGGAGGAAGTGGCGCTGCGCTTCCAGAAATACGCGCTGATCTCCGCTGCCGTGATCGACGGCAGCGGGCGGCTGGTGGGGATGATCACCGTCGACGACATCGTCCACATCATCCAGGAAGAAGCCGGCGAGGATGCGCTGCTGTTGTCGGGTGCAGGCGATGGCGACATCAACGAGCCGGTGCGTGACACCTATTATGCGCGCGTACGCTGGCTGATCGCCAATCTGTTCACCGCGCTGGTGGCGGCGACGATCATCACCCAGTTCCAGGACACGCTGGCGCAGATGATCGTCCTCGCCGCGCTGATGCCGATCGTGGCCGGCGTCGGCGGCAATGCCGGGACGCAGACGCTGGCGGTGACGGTGCGCGCGCTGGCCACCAATCAGCTGACGCCCGCCAACACCTTGTGGGCGGTGCGCCGCGAACTGGCGATCGCGATACTCAACGGGGCTACGGTCGCCATCGTGATCGGAATCGCGGTGGGGCTGTTCTTCGCCAATCCGCTGCTCGGCGTCGTGATAGGATCGGCGATGCTCGGCAACATCGTCATCGCCGGGCTGGCGGGCGTGCTGGTGCCGCTCACCCTCGAGCGCTGCAACGCGGATCCGGCGATCTCGTCCTCGATCTTCGTGACGATGGTCACCGATTCGATGGGGTTCCTGGTCTTTCTGGGACTGGCGACGGTCAGCGGCCTGGTGGGTTGATCGCGAGCCGAGCCGACGCCAGATCGGCGCCGTGCCGCTTCATCTCACCAAGGTCGCATTCGGCGCCAACAGCGTCGAGGACATCCAGCGCTGGTTCGATGCGCGGCTCGAACGCGGCCCACTGACGCTCACCACCCGTTATCTGCCCAAGCGCCATGCCGAGGTGCTCGACGGCGGTTCGCTCTACTGGATCTTCAAGCATCAGCTGGTCGGGCGCTCGCCGGTCCTGCGCTTCGGAGAGGCAGACGGAGGCCGCGTCGCGATCGAGCTGGAGCCACGGCTGGTCCTGGTGCAGGCGCGGCCGAAGCGGGCGCATCAGGGCTGGCGATATCTGGAGGCGAACGACGCTCCGATCGATCTGGGGCAAGGCGCGGCAGGCGTCGCGGACATGCCGACCGCGATGGTCGGCAAATTGGCGGAGTTGGGACTGCTTTAGCGCGCGCCTGCACGGATTTCCCGGCGCCGATGCGATTACCGTGCCAGGGTCGGGAAGCCCGCTCGAAACGCCGCAACCTTGGGCTTGTCCCAGCGCACGATATAGGGATGCGCCGGGTTCTTCCGGAAGAAATCCTGATGATAGGGTTCGGCGGGAAAGAACTGGCCGCTCTCGATCCGGGTCACCAGCGGCTTGCCGCCCCACGCCTTTGTCGCGCCGAGCTGCGTGATGTAACGCGCGGCCACCGTGCGTTGCTGGGGCGATTGCGGGAAGATCGCCGAGCGATAGCTTGGCCCGCTGTCCGGCCCCTGGCGGTTCAGTTGCGTCGGATCGTGGGCGACCGAGAAATAGACGCGCAGCAAGGTCCCGTAGCTGACTTGCGCCGGGTCATAGACGATGCGGATCGCCTCGGCATGCTTGGTCGTCTCGGTGCTGACGGTCGCATAATCGGCCGTCTCGCGGCTGCCTCCGGCATATCCGGCCACTACCTGGCGCACGCCCTTCACATTCTCGAACACCGCTTCCATGCCCCAGAAGCAGCCGCCGGCGAACACCGCGACGGCGTTGCCTTTTTCGGCGGGGACATCTAGCTTCGGGGCAGGAATGCGCACCGCGCGCTCGGCATGGCCGGCGCCAGGGATGGCGACGAGGCCGATGGCTGCGACGGCGGCGGCGGCGGTGGCGATCAGCGGCTTGAGCATAAGTCTCTCCGATAGGAAGTGCCGCGCCAGGCGACGTACTTCCGGTTTATCCGAGATACGTTCAAAGCGCGCTTTCGGTTACTGCCCAGGACGTCTGGGCGGACATCGCCGGGCGACTCTCCGCGTCGGCGGTCTGCACCGCGACGAGGCCGATCGCGCCAAGCACGAAGCCGCTGAGAAAATAGCGAGTGAAGCCGCTGCGCAAAATGCCACGCATGAGATCTGTCCTGTTGAGTTCGTCGTTATCAGTCTGCGCTGCTCGACCGGCATTCCTAAACGATGGCGTTCAGATAGTGCCCGATTTCGAACTTGCAAGCCCTGTATAGCGACGTCCCCTTAACGAACGCTGGATGCGCCGTCTGTGCTCCGTTCAGAAACGGATCGTTGCGAGGCGTATCCGATGCCGTAGCGTCAGCGTAGCGCCGCACACGCCGCCTGGATGCGCGCACACGCCTCGGTCAGCAGCGCTTCCGATGTCGCATAGCTGATCCGCATCGCCGGCGAGAGCCCGAACGCCGCCCCATGCACCGCGGCGACGCGCGCGTCGTCGAGCAGATAGCCGATCATCGCCTCGTCGCTGTCGATCACGGCACCCTTTGGCGTCGTCTTGCCGATCAGCCCGGCGAATTCGGGATAGACGTAGAACGCTCCCTCCGGTGTCGGGCAAGTCATGCCGTCGATCGCGTTCAGCATCCCGACGACCAGATCGCGGCGCTGCTGGAATGCGGCGTTGCGTTGCTGGAGGAACAACTGGTCGCCGGTCAGCGCGGCCGTCGCCGCCGCCTGCGCGATCGAACACGGGTTGGAGGTCGATTGCGATTGCAGCTTGGCCATTGCTTTGATCAGCTGCGCCGCCCCCCCGGCATAGCCGATCCGCCACCCGGTCATCGCATAGGCCTTCGAACAGCCATTGACCGTCAGCGTGCGCTCATAGAGCGCTGGGCAGACCTGCGCGATGGTCGCGAATTCGAACCCGTCATAGACGATGTGCTCGTACATGTCGTCGGCCAGGACCCAGACCTGCGGATGACGTTCGAGCACCTCTCCCAGCGCCGCCAACTCGCTGCGGCTATATCCGGCCCCCGTAGGATTCGACGGCGAATTGAGGACGACCCATTTCGTGCGTCCCGTGATCGCCGCGTCCAGCTGTGCCGGCGTGATCTTGTAGCCCTGATCGGCTCCCGCGGCGACGAATACCGGCGTGCCGCCTGCAAATGCCACGATGTCGGGATAGCTGACCCAATATGGCGCGGGCACGATCACCTCGTCGCCGGGGTCGATCGTCGCCACCAGCGCGTTGAACAGCGTGTGCTTGCCGCCGACGTTCACGCTGATCTGGTCGGCCGCGTAGGTCAGGCCATTGTCGCGCGCGAACTTGGCGGCGATCGCGGCCTTCAATTCGGGCGTGCCGTCGACATTGGTGTACTTGGTCTTGCCTGCGCGGATCGCCTCGATCGCGGCATCTTTGACGAAATCGGGCGTATCGAAATCGGGTTCGCCCGCGCCAAGGCCGATCACGTCCACGCCTTGCCGCTTCAGCTCGAGGACGCGCGACGTCATCGCCAGCGTGGCAGAGGGCTGGATTCGGCCTAGCGCGGCAGACGTCTTCATTGCGGCACACCCCTGATGGAAAGCGGCGGCGCTTTAGCGGTCGTCCGGTGTCGTCGCAAGCCGCGCGCGCAACAATCCGCGCAGCGAGTTGCCGATCCAGAAATCTTGTTGCAAATCGGCGATGACCAAGTCGCGCTCGGTTGCGCGCCCGCTGGCGAGGAGCTCGCCGCGCAGGATGCCCGGCAACAGCCCGCGCGACAGCGGCGGGGTCGCCAATCTACCGTCGCGCTCGACGAACAGCGAGGTGAAGCTGCCTTCGGTCAGGAATCCGTCCGGATCGACATAGACCACCTCGAAGCATCCCGATGCGGCGCGGCTGGCGTCGTAGAAACGGCGGTCGCTGGTTTTGTGGCGGAGGCGGAAATCAGCGGACGCGACCGGCAGCGGCGCGATCGCCACCGCGACCGGCTCATCGGGCGGGGCGGGCAGGGGGGCAATCTCGATCGCGATCGCGCCGCTCGGACTGCCGGCAAGACGTACCTTCGCCGGCGCGCGCAGGCGAAAGGTCGCCGCCTGGAGCTCGTTGCGCACTGCATGCCGATCGAATGCGAAGCCGAAGCGCTCGGCGCTGGCGCGCATCCGCTCGAGATGTGCATCGAGCCGGGCAATCCCCTCGACCGGATCGAACGCCATCGTCTCGATCAGGTCGAACGCGCGTCCGCCGCTTTTCAGAAACGCAGCCTTGGTCAGGCATTCCTCCCATTCTGCAGGGCCGTTCGAATCGGCGACGATGCCCGAGCCCAGCCCCAGCGTGGCATAGCCATCGTCCCCGCGCACGGTCAGCGTGCGGATAGCGACGTTGAACTGGGCGCCGCCATCGGGATCGATGCGCCCGATCGACCCGGTGTAGATGCCGCGATCCGAGCCCTCGATCTCGGCGATGGTCTGGCACGCCCGCAGCTTGGGCGCGCCGGTGATCGACCCACACGGAAACAGCGCGGCGAGGACGTCGATCGCATCCTTTCCCGGCGCCAGGGTCGCGGTGACGGTCGAGACCATCTGCTGCACGGTCGGATAGGCCTCGATCGCGAACAGGTCGGGCACCGCCACGCTGCCGGGAATCGCCACGCGCGCGAGGTCGTTGCGCATCAGATCGAC
Source organism: Sphingomonas japonica (assembly GCF_006346325.1). Classification (NCBI taxonomy): domain Bacteria; kingdom Pseudomonadati; phylum Pseudomonadota; class Alphaproteobacteria; order Sphingomonadales; family Sphingomonadaceae; genus Sphingomonas; species Sphingomonas japonica. The sequence goes on from NZ_VDYR01000001.1 coordinate 22,532, forward strand.
GATCATCAGGTTCTCGGCGCGCTGCTTTGGATCCTGGCGCAGCGCCTCGCGCGCCGCCGCATCCTCGCGCGGATCGGCAAGGCGCGGAGCGGTACCCTTCATCGGCTTGCAGGTCAGCTCGCCCGCTTCGAGCGCGAAGAACAATTCGGGCGACAGCGACAAGTAGCGGTCTTGCCCGGTATCGACATAGGCGCCCCAGCCTGCCTTCGACGCCGCGCGCAGCCGCGCGTATAGGGCGAACGGATCGCCCTCGAACTGCACCCTCGCCTGGAAGGTCAGATTGGTCTGGTACAGATCGCCCGCACGGATCAGTTCCTGGATCGCGGCCAGCTTTTGCAGATACGCGCTGCGCGCAATGCTCGGGTCGAGCGGACCGAGCCAGGCGCCGGCCGGGTCGGGCAGGTCGGCGGGATCGAAGACGTCGTAGCGCTCGAACAATCCGAACCAGAGCAGCGGATCGCCAGGACGCTGCGGCGCCGTTGCCTCGAACGCGCCGCCCGCGGAATAGGCAAGGAAACCGGCCGCGTGCAGCCCGGCGCGACCGGCCGCGCGGATGCGATCGAGCGCAGGCAAGATATCGCCGACCAAGCGCGCCTCGATCACCTCGACCGGATCGTGGTACAGCCGCGCCGCCGCGTCGCCGTCGCGCGCGTCGTCGAGCAGGACGAAAGGGGCGGTCGGGCGCATCGCCCGCGTGATGCAACCCCGCGCCTTGCTCGGCAAGCCCTGCGTTGCCCCAGGCGGCGTGCGCGACTAGCTAGCGGGAATGACCGATCATTCGCTCCGCGCCGCCGTCATCCCCGTCACCCCGCTCCAGCAGAACTGTACGCTGCTGTGGTGCACGCGCACGATGCGCGGCGCGTTCGTCGATCCCGGCGGCGATCTGCCCAAACTTAAGGCCGCGGCGCAGCAGGCCGGCGTGACCATCGAGAAGATCATCCTGACCCACGGCCATATCGACCATTGCGGCGAGGCCAAGCCGCTTGCGGAGCATTACGGCGTGCCCATCGAAGGTCCGCACGAAGCCGACCGCTTCTGGATCGCCCGGCTCGATGAGGACGGCCGCAAATGGGGCTTGAACGGCGTGCCGTTCGAGCCGGAGCGCTGGCTGGTCGAGGGCGACACCGTCTCGGTCGGCGACGTGACGCTCGACGTCTACGAGACCCCGGGCCACACGCCGGGGCACGTCGTGTTCCACCACGCGGCATCGAAGCTGGCGATCGTCGGCGACGTGCTGTTCGCCGGGTCGGTGGGGCGCACCGACTTTCCCCTAAGCGATCCGCAGGCGTTGATCGAATCCGTAGTGACCAAGCTGTGGCCCATGGGCGACGACACGGTGTTCCTGCCGGGTCACGGCGCGCACAGCACCTTTGCACAGGAACGGGCGAGCAATCCGTTCGTGGCGGACCGGGTGCTGGCACAGGCGTGACCGGCTAGCCCGCTCCGACGGCCGCAGGCGCTTCCATCTCGATCATGGCGGGCGGCGGCATGTGCGATACCGCGATCGCGTATATGCCCAGTCCCCCGGTTATCGTCAGTGTCGCGATCGTGCCGAACTGCCGCGCCTTCATCGCGCCGTCCATGCCGAACGCATGCGCGACGCGGCCAATCAGATAGACGATCCCGGTAAGGCCCAGCCACAAGGAAGTGCCGTGTGTCAGTTCGATCCCGCCCATCAGGATCAGCACGATCGGCGTATATTCCGCGAAGTTGAGGTGCGCCCGCATCCGCGCCGCGAGTGCCGGATTGCCGCCGTCGCCGATGCTGATCTTGTCGCGCAGCCGCACGCGAACGATGCGGGCGCCGAGCCAAAGGTTGAGCAGCGCCGCGAGCCCGGCGGTAGCCAGCGTCACCGGCAGCATGATCCCAGTCATCGAATAACCCCCTTCGAATTCCGTCCGCTCACGCGATCGGTTGCGGACCGAAACCGATCCTGCCACGCTGGTCTCCTGCTTGCAACGCAAGGCAAAATCGCTATAGGCACCCGCTCGCTTCGTGACCTGCCATTCCGCCGGTCCGGCCAGCGGCCGGGGGTCGGCGCTTGTCGGATGGACGGACGTAGCGTATCGCGACCCTGATATCCGCGTGTTGCCACGTATTTGAACGAAAAGAAGGTGTGCCGAAATGGCCGTTCCAAAAAGAAAGACGTCGCCATCCAAGCGCGGCATGCGTCGTTCGCACGATTCGCTCAAGGTCGAGTCGTTCCAGGAGTGCTCGAACTGCGGCGAGCTCAAGCGTCCGCATATCCTGTGCGGAGCCTGCGGCCATTATAACGGCCGCGAAGTCGTCTCGCTCGAGGGCTGAACCCGCACTTTTCCCTTGAGGACGCGCAGGACATGGCTTCCAGCACGGTAATCGCCGTCGATGCGATGGGCGGCGATGAAGGGCTGTCGGTCATGCTCGAGGGGGTGGCGCGCGCGCGCCGCCGCTTCGACGAGATGCGTTTCATCCTGGTCGGGGACGAGGCGGCGATTCGTGACGGGCTCAAGACCCATCCCAACCTCACCGCCGCATCGGAAATCGTCCATGCCGCGGGCGTGGTCGCATCGGATGACAAGCCCAGCCAAGCAATCCGGCGCGCGCGCACCACGTCGATGGGCGTCGCGATCGAACAGGTGAAGCAGGGCCGGGCCGGGGCGTGCGTGTCGTCGGGAAACACCGGCGCGCTGATGGCGATGGCCAAACTGTCGCTGCGCACGATGCCGGGCATCGACCGCCCCGCACTGGCCGCGCTGATGCCCTCGCTCGGCGAGACCGATACGGTGATGCTCGATCTCGGCGCCAATACCGAGTGCGACACGCGCAACCTCGTCCAGTTCGCGGTGATGGGTGCTGCCTATGCGCGCACCGCGCTCGATCTCGACCGCCCGCGCGTGGCGCTGCTCAACATCGGCACCGAGGATCAGAAGGGCACCGACAGCATCCGCGACGCCGCTGCGCAGCTGCGCGCCGCATCGCATCTGCCGCTGTCGTTCGAGGGCTTCATCGAAGGCGACCGACTGTCGCGCGGCGTGATCGACGTGATCGTCTGCGATGGCTTTTCCGGCAATATCGCGCTCAAGACTGCCGAGGGTACCGCGCGCTTCGTCGCCGACCTGCTGAAGCGGGCGTTCAGCAGCTCGATCCGCTCGAAGCTCGGCTTCCTGATCTCGCTGCCGGCGACGCGGTTGCTGCGCGATCATCTCGATCCCAACAACCACAATGGTGCGGTATTTCTCGGGCTCAACGGACTCGTGCTCAAGAGCCACGGCAAGGCGAACGCGCTCGGGGTCGAGAATGCGATCGCGGTCGCGGCCAAGGCGGTGCGCGACGATCTGTCGCGGCGCATCGCCGAGGATCTGAGTAATTTCGAGGCCAAGGCAGCGTGACCCGTCGCTCGGTCTTTCTCGGAACCGGTTCGGCGCTTCCGGCCAAGCGCGTGTCGAACGCGGAACTCGCCGAGCGCGTCGATACATCGGATGAATGGATCACCGAGCGCACCGGCATCCGCTTTCGCCACATCGCCGACGACAGCGAGACGACGGCGAGCCTCGCCACCGATGCCGCGCGCCGCGCTCTGGAATCAGCCGGGATCGAGGCGGCACAGATCGACCTGATCGTGCTCGCGACCGCTACTCCCGACCAGACCTTTCCTGCCAGCGCTACGAAGGTGCAGGCGGCGCTCGGCATCGACGACTGCGTCGCGTTCGACGTCGGCGCGGTATGCTCGGGCTTTCTCTACGCGCTGCAGGTCGCCGATGCGATGCTGACGAGCGGTGCCGCCAATCGTGCGATCGTGATCGGCGCCGAGACCTTCAGCCGCATTCTCGACTGGGAAGACCGCGCCACCTGCGTCCTGTTCGGCGATGGCGCGGGCGCGGTCGTGCTCGAAGCGGAGGAGACCGACGGGCGCGGCATCCTCGCCACCCGGCTCCACGCCGACGGACGCCATAACCAGCTCCTCTATGTCGATGGCGGTCCGTCGACCACCGGCACCGTCGGCAAGGTGCGGATGCGCGGGCGCGAGGTGTTCCGCCACGCCGTCGTCAACCTCGCCAGCGTCATGACCGAGGGGCTCGCCGCCGCCGGCCTGACCGCGGCCGATGTCGACTGGGTGGTGCCGCACCAGGCCAATGCCCGCATCCTCGACGCGACCGCGCGCAAACTCGGGCTCGCTCCCGAAAAGGTAGTCGTCACCGTCGATATCCATGCCAACACCTCTGCCGCTTCGGTACCGCTCGCGCTCGACGTGGCGGTGCGCGACGGGCGCATCAAGCGCGGCGATCTCGTCGTGCTGGAAGCCATGGGCGGCGGCTTCACCTGGGGCGCGTCGATCGTGCGCTTCTGATCGGAAGCGGTTCCAATTGCGCCAGCCATCCAGTGTGATACACTGGGTTTTTAACCCAAGGGAGCATCGGAACATGACGTCGGGGGGTACACTGACCAGGGCGGATCTGGCCGACGCGCTGCAGCGCGATGTCGGGCTGTCGCGCGCGGATTCGTCGCGCATGGTCGAACAGATTCTCGAACATATGTGCGAGGCGCTGTCCAAGGGCGAGAACGTCAAGATTTCCGGCTTCGGCAGTTTCATCCTGCGCGACAAGGGCGAGCGCATCGGACGCAATCCCAAGACCGGCGTCGAGGTGCCGATCGCGCCCCGCCGCGTGCTCACCTTCCGCGCGAGCCAGATGATGCGCGATCGCATCGTCAATCCGGCCTGAGACCCGGTATGGCCGGTCCCGACAAATCGGCGACGGCGTTCCGGACGATCGGCGAACTGGCGGACGAACTGGGCCTGCCGCAGCATCGACTGCGCTATTGGGAGACCCGCTTCCCACAGCTGCGCCCGCTCCAGCGCGGCGGGCAGCGGCGCTACTACCGGGTCGAGGACGTCGCGTTGGTCCGCCGCATCGACCGCCTGCTCAATCAGGATGGCTACACCATCCAGGGCGTCCAGAAACTGCTGGCCAGCGAGCGGCGGCGGGCGCCGAAATTGGTGAAGCCCGATGGCCTTCGCGCGCTGCGCGACATGCTGGCGCGCGCGCTGGCGGCAGATGGCGGCGGCGCCTGACGCGGTTCAATCGTCGTCGGGACCCAGCGCCGGGTCGAGATCGCGCGGCCGTACGAACCGCTCCAGCGTTGCCCGCCCGCTTGTAATCTGCGCCCAGTCGTCGATCGGCAGCGCCATCTCGGCGATCGCTGCGGTCGGGTATTTCTCCTCGACCGCTTCCCGCAGGGGTCCGCCCGGCGGCACCAGATCGAACACCAGGTCTTCCAGCCCGGGATTGTGCCCCACCATCAGCACGCGCTTCGCATCCTCAGGTGCCTCGCGCAGCACGTCGATCAAGGTCGCCGACGACGCCAGATAGATGCGCCGGTCCCACGTCGGAACGAATTTGGTGCCGAACCCCTGATAGAAATGCTCGAGCGTTTCGGTCACGCGGACGGCCGGCGACGCCACGACATGGTCGAACCCGACGCCTGCCTCGCGCAGATGCCGTCCGATCGTCGCTGCCGCCTTTTGCCCGCGGGCATTGAGCGGTCGGTCGAAATCGCGAAGCACGGGATCGGTCCAGGCCGACTTGGCATGGCGCAGCAGCGTCAGCGTTCGCATGGGGTCTCCCGTCAGGCCGTCTCCTGCGCGGCGCCATGCCCGATGGCGGCGGGGATGGAAAGGGCACGTACGCGCTCGATCGCTTCGTCGAGCGTGACGCGCGATACGGTCACACCCGGCGGAAAGGCGGTCAGCAGCCGCGACGGCATCGCTGCCGACAGCAGCACGAAGGCGCCCTTGTCGTCGGCGCGCCGGATCAGCCGCCCGAATGCCTGCGCCAATCGTGCGCGGACGATGCGATCGTCATAATCCTTGCCACCGCCCGCGAGGCGCCGCGCCGCGTGCAGTACGCTCGGCTTGGGCCACGGCACGCCCTCCATCACCACCAGCCGCAGCGACCGGCCCGGCACGTCGACGCCGTCGCGCAGCGCGTCGGTGCCGATCAGCGACGCGCGCGGATCGTCGCGGAAGATATCGACCAGCGTGCCGGTGTCGATCGGATCGACATGCTGTGCGAGCAGCGGCAGCCCTTCGCGTGCCAGCCGGTCGGCAATCCGCGCGTGGACGCCGCGCAGCCTTCGGATCGCCGTGAACAGGCCCAGTGTTCCACCGTCCGCCGCGACGATCAGGCGACCATAGGCATTGGCGAGCGCGGGCAGGTCGCCGCGCTTGACGTCGGTGACGATCAGCACTTCGCTGTGGTTGGCATAATCGAACGGACTCGCCGCTTCGAACTCGCTCGGCGCGCGGATCAGGTGGCTGGCCCCGCTACGCGCGCGCGCGACGTCCCAGTCGCCGCCGCTCTTGAGCGTGGCCGAGGTGACGACGACGCCGTGCGCGCTTTTGAGCACCGTATCGGCGAAGGGTCGGGTCGGGTCGATCCAGTGGCGATGCAGCCCGATGTCGTATTCGCGCCCCTCGATGCGATCGACCGCCAGCCAATCGACGAAATCGGCGTCGGCGGGGCCGCCGATCCGCGCGATCAGCGCCAGCCACGCGCCGACCGTATCGGCACGCCACGAAAGCGAGGCGATCGCGCCTTCGATCCGCGCACGCGCCGGGCCGTCCATCCAGTCGGGCGCATCGGTCAGTACCGCCTCGAGCCGCCGCCCCAGCGCGACCAGCGGCCGCAGCACCGCGTCGATCGAGGCTCCCGCCGGCCCCGCCGCTTCGACCAGCGCGCCGTCGGGCTCGGCCAATTCGGTTTCCAGGCCATATCCCGCATCTCCCGCGCCCTTGGTGTCGCGTGCGTACACCAACCCGCGCACGGCGCCGAGCAGCGCCTCGACCGGCCCGAACGGATCGCCCTCGGCGACGCGTTGCAACCATCCGTCCGACGGCAGTGCCCGTGCCGCATCGATCGCCTGCTCGATGGCGGCGGCACCCTGCTCGTCATAGCTCGCCACGTCGGACAGCCGGGCCGCCAGCCCGCGCCGCCGTCCGCGCCCGCCGCCTTCGGGACCGACGATCCAGCGCCGGATCTCGATCGCCTCCTGTCCGGTCAGCGCCACCGAGAACATCGCATCGGCTGCGTCGAACAAGTGGTGCCCCTCGTCGAACACGTACCGCGTGGGGCGCGTCGTCGCCTCGCGCCCGCGCGCGGCATTGACCATCACCAATGCGTGGTTGGCGATGACGATGTCGGCAGCCGCGCTCGCCCGCGCCGCGCGCTCGATGAAGCATTTTCGGTAATGCGGGCATCCGGCATAGATGCACTCGCCGCGCCGGTCGGTCAGAGCGGTCGATCCGTTGCGCCGGAATAGCGTCGGCAGCCAGCCGGGTAGGTCGCCGCCGACCATGTCCCCGTCGGCGGTATAGGCCGCCCAGCGCGCCACCAGTTGCGCCAGGATCGCAGCGCGCCCGGCAAAGCCGCCCTGCAGCGCGTCTTCGAGATTGAGCAGGCACGCGTAATTCTCGCGTCCCTTGCGCGTCACCACCCGCGCCTTGCGTATTGCGGCATCGGGGAACAGCCGTTCGCTTTCATGTGCCAGTTGCCGCTGCAGCGCCTTGGTATAGGTCGATACCCAGACCGCGCCGTCGGCCTTTTCCGCCCATAGCGATGCTGGCGCGAGATAGCCCAATGTCTTGCCGATTCCGGTCCCCGCTTCTGCCAGCACCATGTTCGGCATGTCGCGCACGTCGCGCGGCACGAAGGCGTGCGTGGCGGCGGCGGCGAACGCCCGTTGACCGTCGCGGGTTTCGGCACCCTTGCCGGTAAGGGTTTTCAGCCGCTGCTGCACGTCGCCAGGGTCAAGGCCGATCGTGCGCGGTGCGGGTCGGGGCGCCTGTTCATCCCATTCGGGCAGCATCGAATACAACCAGCGTTCGGGCTTTTCGGGTCTGGCGATGGCTTGCGTCACGATCGGCGCCCAGGACCAGCGCGCCCGGGCGAGCGATTGCGCGGCGTGCCACGCGCCTTCGCGCTCGGGCCAGTCGCGCTCGGCCGCGCCGAGCAGCGCCGCGGCGGCTTCACTCAGGAACGCCGCGACCGCATCGTCGCCGTCGGGCAGCGTCAGCCCGGTCGCAGCGGCCAGCCCCTTGGGAGTCGGCACCATGAAGCGCGCGGGAAACAGGAAGGCGAACAGCTCGAGGATGTCGAGCCCGGACAGTTCGGGATGGCCCAGCCGCTGCCCGACCAGCGGCGCGTTGAGCAGGATCAGCGGCGTGTCGGCGGCGATGCGGATCGCCTCGCCGCGCCCGATCGGACGCGTCCTTCCGCCTTCGGCGATCCACACGCCGCCATGGCTGGCGTGGAGGGCGGGGTAGGGAAGCGCCGTCATCTCTCCGGCTGTAGCGCGGACGGAACGAAAGCGAAACAGCTCAGCGCAGCAGCGCGTCGGCAAGCTGCTGGCGCAGCGCCGCCAGCGCCTCGGGCGTGCGCGTGCCCAGCACGCCGCGGGCGCTTTCGGGGACGTGCGCCATCGGGTCCCCGTCGGTCCGGAAGATATAATGGTCGAACAGCAGCTTCCAGGCCGCGCGCTCGTCGTCGGGAAGCTCGTGGATGGTCAGCGCTGCGTGCAGCAGCGACTGCATCGGCGTCATCGTCCGCGCCGGGCCGTCGCGCCACCAGTAGTTGACCATCGCTCCGACCGGGTCGAGGCCCTGCACGCCGTGCCACCACAGGCTGGGAAGATAGAGCGCATCGCCGGGTTCGAGCTCGGCGACTTCGGCGGCGTCCAGCGCGTCGGCAAAGCGCGGGAAGCGATCGAGGTCGGGCGCGTCCAGCTCGACCATGCTGGTCGGCTGTCCGGCCAGCGTGCGGTCGATCGGCCCGACATAGAGGTTGGCAAGCTGTGCGGTCGGAAACAGCGTGAACCGTCGCCGCCCGGCGACGACGCACGCTAGGTTCTGCGGCAGGTCCCAGTGGATCGCAGTGCGCGCGCGGTTGCCGAGCCATAGCGATACCAGCATGTGGCGATCGGCATCGAGCAGTGGCATCGGGTTGTTCACGGCGAAATCAGGGGCATGGCGGCGCAGCGGCAGAGCGCCGGCATATACCGACCACGGCTCGGCAACGTCGCGCTGACGCAGGATCAGGTCGAGCAGCTGCGCGATGGTCGCCCGCTTGCGATCGTGGTTGAACCCGGCAAAATCGTCGGTGAAACCGAACCGGCCCCGGATTTGGGGTGCGCCGAACCAGGCTTCGCCCGGGACATCGGTCGCCGCATTGCGCAGATAGTCGGCCAGCGCATCGGACGATTGCCGTGCGGCGCGCACTGCCGGCCAATCCGCGACCAGCCCGCGCAGCACCGCCGGGCGATGCCGCGGCACGATATCGCGTTCGAACGCGGTGCGATCGACATCGCGATATTCGGCAACCGGCGTCATCGGCCGGAACTAGCAGCGCCGCAGCGCGCCCGCCAGCCTCACCCCATCCGGCGCAGCATCGCCTTTTTCAGCCGGTCGTGCGCCGACTTCTTGATCTGGCAGATGCGCGCAGCTCCGACGTTCAGGACCTGGCCGATCTCTTCGAGATTGAGTTCCTCGACATAATAAAGCTGGATCACCTGCGCCTCGCGCTCGGGCAATTCTCCGATCGCCGCGATCAGCAAGTCGCGCGTGTCCGCCTCGGCGAGCGCTTCGAAGGCGTCGGGCTCGCTCGACATGAACCACGGCCCTTCGTCGGTATAGACCTCGTCGATCGAATCGAACCGTACCGGTTCGGCCGCAGCGTAATCGATGCGCAGCTTCTCGAGGCTGACGCCCAGCCGCTCGGCGACCTGATCCTCGCTCGGTCGCCTGCCGAACTCGGTGGTCAACGCCTCGACGGTACGGGCGTACTCGCGCTTGCGGCGCATCGCGCCCCGCGTCAGCGTCGCCTGACGACGCAATTCGTCGATCATCGCGCCGCGCAGCCGCGTCGACAGATATTGTTCGAAGGTCACCTGGCCGCGATCCTCGAAGCCATTGGCGGCCTCGACCAGCGCGATCATGCCGATCTGGATCAGGTCCTCGACCTCGATCAAGGTGCTCATGCTGCCATGGATGTGCCACGCGATGCGGCGCACCATCGGCAGGTGGCTGCGAACGAGCGCCTCGACATCGCGCGGTGCGGTACCGCTGCGGTCGTAGGTGAGGGGCGTGCCCTGCATCGGGCCGGTCATCGCGTTCATGCCGCCAGCGCCTGCGGAGCGCCGATCACCGCGACGACCTCGACCGACTTTTCTTCCGGAACTTCGAAGAAGCTCATCACCGGCGTGTCGGGCAGGACGGTGCGGACGAGCTTGCGGATCGCGAGGCGGATCGCGGGCTGGACGACCAGCGCGAACGGCTTGGCTTCGGCGACCAGCGGACCTGCCGCCTGTTGCAGCGCTTCGGAAATGCGACGGCCGAGATCGGGTTCGATAGTGTGGCGGCGCGACGGGTCCGAACGGACCGCTTGTCCAAGCAAGGCTTCCAATTGTCCCTCCAGCGTCATCACGCGCAGCGGCTCGCGCACGCCGCACAGTTTCTGGATGATCAGCGCGCCCAGTTCGGGGCGGATCAGTTCGACGATCTCCTCGGCATCGGCGCTGCGCTGCGCCGCGACGGCGATGGCGGCGGCGATGCGGCGGAATTCCTTGAGCGAGATGTTCTCGGCCAGCAGACCCTTGAGCACCTGGGTCAGCGTGGTCAGCGGCAGCGGCTGCGGGCATAGCGATGCCACCAGCTGCGCGGCGCGCTCCTTGAGCCCGTCGAGCAGCGCCTGGACCTCGTCGGGGCCCAGCAGATCGCTGGCATTCTGAACGAGCAACTGGTTGAGGTGCGTGGCGACGACGGTGCCGGGATCGACGACGAGATACCCCATGCCGGTCGCGGCATCGGCATCGCCCGCCGCGACCCACACCGCGTCCAGTCCGAAGGTCGGATCCTTGGCAGTCTTTCCGCGCAGCTTGCCCGATGCCTGACCGGTGTCGAGCGCGAGCATCTCGTCGGGCGATACGCTGTCCTCGCCGACGACGACGCCGCCGATGACGATGCGATAGGTATAGGGCGCAAGGTTGATGTCGTCGCGCACGCGTACCTGCGGCACGACGAAGCCGAGTTCCTTCGACAGCTGGCGGCGCACGCCGGTGATGCGGTTCATCAACGGACCGCCGCGGCGTTCGTCGACCAGCGGCACGAGCCCATAGCCGATGTCGAGCATGACGTGCATCTGGTCGGACACTTCGTCCCAGCCGATCTTCGACAGGTCGGCGGGCGTGGCGGCTTCGGGTTCGGCGACCGGCGGCGGACGCTTCTCCGCCTTGCGCAGATGCCAGGCGCCGAATGCAGCGGCAGCGGCGGCGGGCAGGATGATCAGGCTGGGCATGCCCGGCATCATTCCCAGCAGGCCAAGGATGCCTGCGACCGGCGTCCAGGTGCGCGGGCTTGCGAACTGGCTGCCGATCTGGCCGGACAGGTCGTGCGCCGAAGTGACGCGGGTAACGATCGCGGCGGCGGCGATCGACAGCATCAGCGCCGGGATCTGCGCCACCAGCGCATCGCCGATCGCCAGCATGATGTAGGTTTCGGCTGCGGCGCCGACCGCAAGGCCGTGACTGACCACGCCCAGGATCAACCCGCCGACGATGTTGATCCCCAGGATCAGCAGACCAGCGATCGCGTCTCCCTTCACGAACTTGGACGAACCGTCCATCGCGCCGTAGAAATCCGCTTCGGTACCGACTTCGATGCGGCGCGCGCGCGCCTCGTCGGGGGTCAGCAGCCCGGCGTTCAAGTCGGCGTCGATCGCCATCTGCTTGCCGGGCAAGGCGTCGAGCGTAAAGCGCGCCGCGACTTCGGAGACGCGGCCCGCGCCCTTGGTGACGACGATCATGTTGATGATCAGCAGGATCGCGAACACGAACAGGCCGACGACATAGTCGCCGCCGATCAGGAAATTGCCGAACGCCTCAATGACATGCCCCGCCGCCGCGCCGCCTTCGTGTCCGTGGACGAGCACGACGCGCGTCGAGGCGACGTTGAGGCCGAGCCGGAACAGCGTCGCGAGCAGCAGAACCGTCGGAAAGGCCGAGAAATCGAGCGGCTTCTGCGCGTTCAACGCGACCATCAACACCGCGAGCGAGATCATGATGTTGATGATGAAGAAGATGTCGAGCAGGAATGCCGGGATCGGCACCACCAACAGCACGACCAGCAGCAGGATCGCGACCGGCAAGGCCGACCCGCGCGCGGAGGCGAGCATATTCGCCCGGCCGAACATCGCCATGTTCATGCGCTCAGGCCCCCAGGTTCGCGAGCATCAGATATGCCAGCCGCGCGGTGTCGGGCGTCGGGCGCAGCGGATCGATCATGCTGCGCGCGAAAGCCTGTCCCTGCGGTTGCGCAGGGGTCTGCGGCGTCAGCACATTGAGGTTGGCCAGGGTGGTCTGGACCCAGTGATCGTCGCGCTCGACCGCGCCGTTACCGAGGACGACGTCGAGCGCGCCGATCGAATAGCTGGTGTCGGGCGCGGCAGTCGATGCCAGCGCCTGCGTTGCCGATCCACTGCCACCCGCCATCTGCGCGCCGCGATCGAGCTTGCTGCCGAAACGCTGGTAGATTTCGCCCAGTGAGCGCGGATAGCCGTTGGGACCGTAGAAGATCCCGCGATTGGCGCGCGCGGCGCTCGGAAACATCGCCGCGGCGTTACGTCCGGGATTGGTCTGCATCGCCGACAGGAACGACTTGGCGCCGCCCAGCCCCAGGAAATGGGCCATGTACAAGTCGGTGCCATTGGCGGGACGATCAAGCGTCGCCTCCAGTGCAGCCTTGTTGTCGGACGCGTGCTCGGCCGCCATCAGCGACGCGGCTTGCGGATTGGAGCGAAGTTGCAGGATCGCCTGCCGCGTCGCCGGATCGCTGACCATATAGCGGCCGCCCGAGGTCTGGCGGATGCTGTCGGCGGCCCACGCCATGCCGTGCTCGGCACCGTGCATCTTGACGACGCCGAGCCAGCTCTGCTCGATGAATTGATACAGGCCGGTCGCCGACGACGTTCGCGCACGCGCATTGGCCCGCATGCCGCTCTCGACCTGCGCCTGGCCGAGCAGATAGTTGAAATCGACGCCGGTCTTCTGACTGGCGTTCGCGATCGCGGATTGGACGTTGGTCGTGGAGGCGACTGGCGTAACGCTCATCGGGTCCTGCTGTGGCTATCCGTCATGCGGATCGTCCAGCAAGGAGCGTGCCAGCCGCGCCGGCGCGCGATCAGGCGTAGCGCATCGCGCCCGGGGCGTAGGGAGCGGCACCGGCACCGGCAATCGTCTGCAGGCGGCGGCGAACATTTGCCGCCATCAGGTTGACGTAGATGCGCGCGGTCTCGTTCAGCTTGTGGGCTTCGTCGGCAAGCGCGGTGATCTCGGGCGAGATCGGCTCGTCGTCGTTTGCGGCAACGGCCTCGATATGCACCAGCTTGGCTTCGGTCGCGGCTTCGAGCGCGGGCACGTCGTTCGCCTTGAGCGCTGCGATCTCGGCGTGCAGGCTCTCGATCACCGCGATCAGCGCGTCGCGCCTATTCATTGGGACGCCAGTTCAGCTTGAGGGCCAGCATGCGATCGGCGATCGTGGCGGGCATGATCGGGAAGCGACCATCCGCGATGGCCCTGCGGATCTCGGCCACGCGCTCGGTATCGACCGGTGGCGCGGCCGACAGCAGCCGTGCCGATGCCGCGATGCTGTCGCTGCTCGTCGCCTGCGCCTGGGCATCGGTCGAGGCTGCTGCCGCATTGCCGCCGGCAGCCGACGACACCCGCGCAACGCTGCGACGATCGACCGGAGTCGAGGGCTTGAAGCCGATAGGGTCCACCATGTCCGCGATCCTTCAATCGTGCTGACAAGGCTGGAAACGACCGGACGCGCGAGACCTTTAGAAGAAATAAATGCGCCGGTGTCATTCGGCCCAGCCCGGCAGCGTCGCATGCCCGGCTTCGACCGCGATGGCGTGGATCGGCGGCTTCTTGTCGTCGATCTTGACCAGCACGCGCGCGCCAACCGCTGCGTCGCCCATCGCGATGCCGTCGCGACTGATGCTGAAGCCGGGCGATCCGGCCTCCACGACGATCGGGTCGCCGCGCTTGATGACGATTTCGGGCTTGGCAATCGGCACCGGCGCGCTGGCGGCGAGCACGGCACGCGGTGCCGCCTTGGCGCCCTGAACCGGCACGAAGATCTTCCAGACCGGCGCCATGCAGCGCACCACGACGGCGTCATGCGCATCGCTGCGCCATTCGAACTGCGGCATCGCGCAGCTCGCGAGTTTGAGACGGGTATCGACAGCGGCGGTCGCGCCGCCGTCCTCGCCGATCGCCTTGCCGGTGAACTGGCCGACGGCGGTGTCGATCAGGCGGGTGTCCTGAAACCGCTGCTGCGCGGCGGCGGGGCTGGCGATCAGCAAAAGCGGAATGGCGAGGCGATACATCGTTGCTCTCCGAAGAATTGGCGGCGTCACGGGCGTTCTTCCGCGAGGCTGCCGGTGAAACCGATGGTCAGGGCGACATGCCCGCGCGTGCCCGTCGCGGCGGCGCCGATACGCAGCCGGGCGGGATCGATCGCGCCGGATGCGACGAGCTGCGCTGCTACGGCGCGGGCGCGGTCGATGGCGAGGATGTCGCGGCTGCCGGTGCGGGGATCGACGTCACTCGCGCTTCCCGTGACGCCGGTCAGGGTAACGGTGGTGCGCGGATCGCGTGCGGCATCGTCCAGCCAGCGCGCAATGTCTGTAACGCTGCCGGACACCAGTGCCGATCCGGATGCAAAACCACCGACGATGGCGAGGTCCACCGGCATCGCGGCCATGGCGGGCTCGCTGGTATCGCCGCCGAATGCCTGACGGACACCATCGACCATTCGGGCTTCGTCGATGCTGCGCGCCGCTTGCAGGAACACGAAGAAGCCGAGCAGCAACAGGCTGAGATCGGCAAGCGTGATCAGCCACAGCGGGCGCGCCACCGGTTCGTCGAAGCGGGCGAGAGTCATGCCGCCGCCACTTCGCGCAAACGCGGGCGTTCGCGGTCGGCCAGCGCCACCAGCGGCGCCTCGAGCCGGGCGCGTTCGAATGCTTCGGCGCGCGCAAGCCTGCGCAGGCGGGCGGCGACCGGGGCTGCGATCAACGCTGCGACCAGCGCGCCGTACAGGGTCGCCAGCAGCGCGATCGCCATGGCCGGGCCGATTGCCTCCGGATCGGTCATCGACTGGAACATGCGCGCGAGGCCGATCAGCGTGCCGATCATCCCCATCGTCGGCGCGATATCCGCAGCCGCGCTCCAGGTGTCGGCCACGGCAAGGTGGCGCTCGATGCGCGCGTCGCGGCACTCGGTGAGCGTACGCGCAACGGTTTCGGGCGGGCTGCCATCGACGATCGCATCGATGGCTGCGGCGATATCGGGGTCGGTGATTACCGAGCGGTCGAGCGCGATCACGCCGCTGCGCCGGGCGATCCGGCCGAGCGCGGCGATCTGCTGCAGGTGGGGGTCGGCATCGTAGCCGCGGCGCAGCACCAGGCGCACCGCCGCAAACGCGCGCAGCAGCAACCCGAGCGGAGTGCGCAGTACCAGCGCGATCAGGGTGCCGCCGCCGACGATCGCCAGCGCGACGGGATCGAAGAATGCGGTGAGCTCGGAAGGCAGGGCGATGGACATGTCCCCGCACAAGCAAGCGCCGGGCCAAGTGCTGGCAGCCGTGCCGCGTCCGGTTGTCCCGCACCGCGGAGGGCATCGCCTTGCCGCCGCCCCGGCAACATCTTGCCGCCGGTTGCCGCTCCGACGCGATATTCCAGCTTCTCCGCCGCTTCTGCACGAATTGGCACGGCCATTGCTTATTCGTGGGGACGACGTTTCACGCTGGAGAACCGCCCGATGGCGAACGACAGTATTTTCGGAGTTCACGGAGCAGCGCTCTCGGTGCGTTCGCAGCGCATGGGTTTGCTCGCGTCGAACATCGCGAACGCCTCGACCCCTGGCTACAAGGCCAAGGACATCGATTTCCGCGCGGCGCTGTCGTCTATGGAGCGGGCCGGCGGCAGCGAGCGTGCGATCGATCAGGCGACGATGTTCCGCGTGCCGACGCAGCCGTCGATGGATGGCAACACGGTCGAGCTCGCCACCGAGCAGACCGCCTTCGCCGAGAATGCGGTCGCATATCAGACCACGCTCGCGTTCCTGAACGGCCGGATCGGCACGCTCACGCGCGCGCTGAAGGGTGAATGACGATGCCTGATGCCGCTCCCATGAACATCTTCCAGGTATCGGGCCGCGCAATGTCGGCGCAGCTCGTTCGGATGAACACCACCGCGTCGAACCTCGCCAATGCGGGCTCGGTCGCGACCACCGCCGACGCGGCCTACAAGACGATGAAGCCGGTATTCCGCACGCATTTCGATGCGGCGAACGCGCTGGCCACCGTCGATGTCGAAAGCGTCGTCAATGCCGGCGAAGCGCCGACCAAGCGCTACGATCCCGGCAACCCGCTCGCCGATGCCGAGGGCAATGTCTTCGAAAGCGCGGTCGATGAGACCCGCGAGCTGGTCGACATGATGGAGGCCGCGCGCACCTACCAGAACAATGTCGAGGTCATGCAGACAGCCAAGACCTTGATCGTCGATACCTTGAAACTGGGACGCTGATCATGGCGACATCCTTCGACACCACGCTTTCGAACCTGGGCATCGGTCGTACGACCGAGAGTCAGGCGCCGGTCGGCAATGCCAAGACCACGCTGGGCCAGGACGATTTCCTTGCGCTGATGACCGCGCAGCTCAAAAACCAGGACCCGTTCGAGCCCGTCGACAACACCCAGATGGTCGCGCAGATGGCGCAATTCTCGTCGCTCGCCGGCATCACCGAAATGTCGTCGACGCTCAAGTCGATCGCGGACAAGCTCAATGGGACTACGCCGAGCGACGCGCTCGCCTGGGTCGGCCGGACGGTTCTGACCGAGGGCAATGTTGCGTTCGCGCGGACTTCAGGCGGGATCGAGGGCGGTGTCGAACTCGACGCCGGCGCCAGCAACGTCAACGTCACCATCACCGCGGCGAGCGGCGAGGTGCTCAAGTCGATCGAGCTGGGCGCACAGCCTGCGGGCACCGTCAATTTCGACTGGGACGGCAAGAACATGGCCGGCGAAGATGCCGGCGACGGCCCGTTCCAGGTCACCGTTTCCGCCCGCGACGGCGACAAGGCGATCGCCGCCCGTCCGCTCGTCTGGGCACCGGTCACGTCGGTCTCGATCGTGAACGGCGAACCCGTCCTCCAGCTTCCCGGCATCGGCCAGGTCAACTCCTCCGCCGTCCGCTCGGTCGGCTGAGCCCCTCAAGGAAAAGGAAAAACCCATGTCCTTCTATACGTCGCTGAGCGGGCTCCAGGCCTCGCAAAAGGAAATGTCGACGATCTCGCACAATCTTGCGAACGTCGCCACCGACGGCTTCAAGAAGAGCCGCACCGAATTCGCCGACGTCATCGCGTCGTCGGTCTCGTCGAGCCCGACCGCGCTGGTCGGGTCGGGTGTCGTCACCAAGGCGATCCGCCAGCAGTTCGCGCAAGGTACGCTCACCCAGACCGGCACCGCGCTCGATCTCGCGGTATCGGGCGACGGCTTCTTCGTGACCAAGGCCGATCCCGAGGCCACCAAGATCAACTTCACGCGCAACGGCGGCTTCCTTGTCGATAACGAGCGCTTTGTCGTCGACGGCCAAGGCGGTCACCTGCAGGTGTTCCCGGTGGATGGCAGCGGTACCGTCGTCGCCGCCGGCGTCGGTTCGACCGTCAGCCTGCGCTTGCCGCAGACCAGCGGCACGCCGGTCGCGACCGGCAATGTCGCGCTGAGCGTCAACCTCAACGCCGGATCGCAGGTTCCGATGGCCGATTTCGATCGCTTCGATCCGACCAGCTACAACCAGTCGACGCAGACCACGATCTATGACGGCACCGGCAATCCGCTGACGATGACCACCTATTTCGTGCGCGAGACCGCTCCGACCACGGCGCAGCCGACCAGCACCTGGTCCGCATACAGCTTCGTCGGCGATCAGCAGTTGCAGAGCGGCGGCACTCCCGACGCGCCGATCACGCTGACCTTCGACGATACCGGGACGCTCACGTCGCCGACCACCGCAACCGCCTATGACGCGTTCACGCCGACCGGCAGCACCGCGGAGCAGGCGCTGTCGCTTGATTTCGGCGTCGAAACGACACAGGCGGCATCGCCGTTCATCGTCAATGCCCGCACCCAGGACGGCCAGGCGGTCGGCCAGCTCGAATCGGTCGCGGTCGACAGCGAAGGCATCGTGCGCGCCAGCTTCTCGAACGGCGACAACATCGCGCTGGGCAAGGTCGCGCTTGCCAACTTCTCCAACCCGGCCGGCCTGCGCCAGCTCGGTAACAGCTCGTGGGCGGCAACCGGCGTTTCGGGCGAGCCCGTACTGGGCGAAGCCGGGATCGGGGGGTTCGGCAACCTGATGTCGGGCATGATCGAGGGATCGAACGTCGACATCACCGAGGAACTGGTCGCACTGATCGCGGCGCAGCGGAATTTCCAGGCGAATTCCAAGGCGCTCGATACGTCGAGCCAGATCCAGCAGACGATCTTCAACATCAACTGATCTGAAGCGGGAAGGGGGGACGCACCATGGATCGGCTGGTCTACACCGCGCTGTCGGGGCTCAAGAGCCAGATGTCGGCGCAGGCGGCGATCGCGAACAATATCGCGAACGCCTCGACGATCGGCTTTCGTCAGGATCGCGTCTCCTTTTCCAACCTGCTGCTCGACGGCACCGGGCTCGCGACGCGGGCTCCGTCGGGCGAGGAAGTTACCGATGCCGACCGGCGCGCCGGGGCGATCATGGCGACGGGCCGCCCGCTCGACGTCGCGGTCACCAGCGATGCGTGGATGACCGTCCAGGCGACCGACGGCAGCGAAGCCTATACCCGGCGCGGCGACCTCTCGGTCTCGCTCAGCGGCGTCTTGGAGACCGGCGACGGTTTCCCGGTGATGGGGTCGGGGGGCCCCATCACCGTCCCGCCGCACGAGAGCATCGCCATCGCCGACGACGGCACCGTATCGATCGTGCCGCTGGGTGCCGACGACGCGACGCCGCCGGTGGTGCTCGACCGCATCAAGCTGGTCAGCACCGACGGCACCAACACGATCAAGGGTCTCGACAACCTGCTGCATGTGAAGGGTGGGGGCATCCTGCCCGACGACCTCGATGCCAAGGTCCAGTCGGGGTCGCTCGAACAGTCGAACGTCAACCTGACGCAGGCGCTGGTCGACATGATGGAAAACCAGCGCGGCTACGAAGTGCAGGCCAACCTGCTCAAGGAAGCCAAGAAGATGGACGAAAGCTCCGCATCGCTGATGCGGATGCCGGGCTGAAGGGAGCCGACACCATGACCAACGCCGCACTCCACATCGCACGCACCGGGCTCGATGCCCAGGACATGCGCATGCGCGTGATCTCGAACAACCTCGCCAACGTCAATACCACCGGCTTCAAGCGCGACCGGGCGTCGTTCGAGACGCTGGCCTATCAGGTGGTGACGTCGGCCGGTTCTGCGAGCACGTCGGAAACCCAATATGCCACCGGCACCAATCTGGGCACCGGCGTGCGTATCCAGGGAACGTCGCGGATCGACACGCAGGGGTCGCTGCAGACCACCGGCAATGCGCTCGACATGGCATTGGACGGCAATGGCTTCTTCCAGGTGCAGTTGCCGGGCGGCCAGCTCGGCTACACCCGCGCGGGCAATTTCTCGCGCTCCGCAGAAGGCCTGATGGTCACGTCGGAGGGCTATCAGGTGATGCCGGGCATCACGATCCCCGAAGGCGCGACGTCGATCACGGTCGGCGCCGACGGTACCGTCTCGGCGGTCGTCCCCGGACAGACCGAGGCTGCGCAGATCGGCCAGGTGCAGATCGCGGCGTTTCCCAATGCCGCGGGGCTCCAGGCGATCGGCGACAATTATCTGACCGAGACCGCAGCGTCGGGCGCGGTCAACCTAGGCATCGCCGGACAGGATGGCCGCGGCCAGATCCGCCAGGGGATGCTCGAAGGATCGAACGTCAACGTCGTCGAGGAACTTGTCGACATGATCGAAACCCAGCGCGCGTACGAGGTCAATTCCAAGATGATCTCCGCGACCGACGAGATGCTGCAATATGTCAACCAGAACCTCTGAAATGGGCGCGCTCGCCAAGTTCGTTGCCGGCCTCGCCGCCGGCGGTGCCCTTGTGCTCGGCATGGCGATCGCCGCGCCGCCCGCCAATGCGCAGCTGTTCGGCAAGAAGAAGGACAAGGTCGCCTTCGTCGCGACGGCTGCCCCGGCCCCTGTCGCCGCACCCGCCAACGGCTCGATCTTCCAGGCCGGCGACGGCTATGCCGCGCTGTACGAGGGTCAGCGCGCGCGCCGCGTCGGCGACCTGCTGACGATCGTGCTGGTCGAACGCACCGTCGCCACCAAGTCCGCGGGATCGCAGCTCGATTCGTCGGGCGGTTTCGGCATCACCCCGCCCACTGTCGGGCCGTTCTCGTTCAACCCCGGCGCTGCCAAGGTCGGCGGTAACCGCGGCTTCGACGGTGTCGGTACCGCAGGCCAGGCCAACGCACTGTCGGGTGAGGTCAGCGTGACCGTCGCCGAGGTCTATCCCAACGGCACGATGCTGGTGCAGGGGCAGAAAAGCGTGACGCTCAACCGCGGCGACGAGTTCGTGCAGATCAAGGGGCTGGTGCGCACCGCCGATATCGACGCGAACAACCGCGTCGCATCGACTCGCGTAGCCGACGCCCAGATCGCCTATACCGGCAAGGGCGACGTCGCCCGCGCCAGCCGCCAGGGCTGGCTCAGCCGCTTCTTCCAAGTCATCAGCCCGTTCTGACCGGAGTGCGATCCATGATTCGCCTGTTTCTCGCGCTTCTTGCCAGCCTCCTGATCGCCGCACCCGTCAGTGCCGAGCGCGTCAAGGATCTCGGCAATTTCCAAGGTATCCGCACCAATCAGCTGACCGGATACGGCATCGTCGTCGGCCTGCCCGGCACTGGTGACGACAATCTCGAATACACCGTCCAGTCGATGAAGGGCGTCGCTTCGCGATTCGGGCTGCAATTGCCGGCGGGCGTCAATCCCGCGCTCAAGAATACTGCAGTGGTGCTCATCACCGCGGAACTGCCCGCCTTCGCCAAGCCGGGGCAGAAGCTCGACATCACCGTATCGGCGATGGGCAAATCGAAGTCGCTGCGCGGCGGCAGCCTGATCCTCACCCCGCTGATCGGTGCCGATGGCCAGATCTATGCGATGGCGCAGGGCAATCTGGCGGTCGGCGGCCTGGGGGCCGATGGCAAGGACGGATCGAGCATCGTCGTCAACATTCCATCGGCGGGCCGCATTCCCGAGGGCGCGACGGTCGAGCGTGCGGTCGATACCGGCTTCGCCACCGCGCCGACGCTGATGTTCAACCTCGCCCGCGCTGACTTCACCACGGCGCAGCGCGTCGCTGGTGTCATCAACGGCCGCTTCGGTGCGCAGACCGCCAGTGCGATCGACGCGGTGTCGGTATCGGTCGCGGCTCCGGTCGGTGCCGATGTCCGCGCGATGCTGATGAGCGAGATCGAAAATCTCGAGGTCGATCCGGCAGAGGCTTCGGCCCGCGTCATCGTCAATGCGCGCACCGGCACCGTCGTCATCAACTCGGCAGTGCGGGTGAGCCCGGCGGCGGTAACGCACGGTAAACTAACTGTCCGTATCGAGGAAAATCAGCAGGTCGTGCAGCCTGCACCGTTCAGCCAGGGCCAGACCGCCGTCGAACAGCAATCGGGGGTCGGGGTCGAAGAGGAGAAGCGCCCGATGTTCCTGCTCGATCCGGGCCCCAAATTGGCCGATGTGGTCAAGGCGGTGAACGCGATCGGCGCATCGCCCGCAGACCTCGTCGCCATCCTCGAAGCATTGAAGCAGGCGGGCGCCTTGAAGGCGGAGCTGGTCATCCTGTGACCAGCCCGATCGCCTCGACTGCGAAGGCCGGTGGCGGCGTGTCGATCGACACGTCGCGACTGGCGTCTGCGGAAAACCTGCAACAGGCGGGCGAGCGTTTCGAGGCGATCTTCACCAACATGATGCTGTCGTCGATGCGCAAGGCCAAGCTGGCCGACGGATTGTTCGAAAGCCAGGCGCTCGATCAGTTTCGCGACATGCAGGATCAGCAACTCGCCCAGTCGATGGCGCAGACCGCGCCGATCGGCATTGGCAAGGCGATGACCGACTTCCTCGCTAAACAAGCGGCGCTGCCGGCCGTTTCCCAGGCGAGTGCAACCGGGGCCGAGGCGGAACCTGAACCATGAGCGACATGCTCGCTATCGGCGCCAGCGGCGTACGCGCCTATCAAAGCGCGTTGACCTCCACGTCAGAGAATATCGCCAATGCGGGAGTCGACGGCTATTCGCGGCGCACGACCACGCTGCGCGACATATCGCCGTCGGGCTCGTCGCTCACCGGCGGCAGCGTCCGCAACGGTTCGGGCGTCGCGATCATCGACATCGAACGTGCCGGCGATCAGTTCCGGTCGGCCGAGGTACGCTCGACCAGCAGTGAACTCGGTAAGAGCGAGGCGGGGATCGTCTGGCTCGAGACGATCGAGCGCGCCTTGTCCGGAAGTCGCCTGACCGACGGTCTCGCCGCATTCTTTAACGCCGCGCAGAATGTCGCGGCCGACCCGTCGTCGCTGGCATCGCGCGCGGTGATGCTCGACAAGGCGTCGGGGCTGGCCGGAAGTTTCGCGAGCACCGCGACGACGCTTGCGACTGCGGCGGGCGATCTCGATGCCACCGCGAATCAGGCGGTCCGCGATCTCAATGTCCTGTCGGAAGCGCTGGCCAAGGTGAATGCCGGACTAGGGCGCGCCTCGCCGGGCACGTCGGGGCAGGCTGGCCTGCTCGACCAGCGCGATCGCCTGCTCGATTCGATGAGCGCGCTGATCGACGTCGATGTCCAGCTCGACGATTTCGGCCGCGCGTCGGTGCGCGCCGGCGGCGTCGCGGGACCGGTGCTGATCGCGGGCGAGGTCGCCGGGTATCTTTCCTATGCGCGCAATGACGAAGGCGCGGTTGCGCTGACGCTCAGCCGCAACCAGCAGGCGACCCTGGTCACCGCAAATTCCGGGGCGATCGCCGGGATCGCCGATGGGGCGCAGCGCATCGCCGACGCCCGTGCGATGATCGAGGATCTGGCGACCGAGTTCGTCGACGGCATCAATGCGCTGCAGGCGCAGGGCGACGACCTCACCGGTACCGCGGGCGCGGCGATGTTCGACATGCCCGCCGGTGCGTCGAGCATGAAGCTGACGCTGGATGACCCGCGCGGCATCGCCGCGGCGGCCCGTGGGGGCGGCACGCGGGACAACGCCAATCTCGCCGAGTTCGCGACGTTCCGCGACGAAGGTCGGTTCGAGACGCGCCTGACCGAGCTCAACCTGATCAATGCGTCAGCGCTGCAGGGGCGCAAGTCGGTGGCCGATGCGCAATCCATCATGCACGATCAGGCGGTGGCGGGGCGCGATGCGCTGACCGGCGTCAATCTCGACGAGGAAGCGGTCGACCTGATGCGCTTCCAGCAGGCCTATCAGGCATCGAGCAGGGTGATCCAGATCGCCCGCGAAACGCTGCAATCCATCCTTGATATCCGCTGAGGCCGACGATCATGCGTGTCACCACCGGATCCTTCTTCGATCGCACCTCGGGCCAGATGGCCCGGCTCAACCAGGCTGCGGAAAAGATCAACGATCAGATCGCGACCGGCAAGAAGATCACCGTGGCGTCGGACGATCCCGCATCGTTCCAGCGGCTGGCCTGGATCAAGCGCGCGGGTGCGGACAACGCCGCGTTCGCCGCGAACATTACGCTGGCACAAGGGGTGCTGGCGCAGGCCGATTCGACGCTGGCGACGATGGAGGAGCAGCTCCAGCGTGCCAAGGAACTGACGATCCAGGCGAATAGCGGAATCCTGTCGGATTTCGACCGCACCAGCATCGCCGTGTCGATCGATTCGATCGTCGAAGATCTGCTGGCGCTGTCCAACGCCAAGGACGCACGCGGCCAGCCGCTGTTCGCAGGCGCATCGGGAGACACCGCTTTCGCGCGCCAGGCCGACGGCTCGATCGCCTATGTGGGGGCCGACGATGCCGGCGACGTGCCGATCGGCGAGGGAGTTTCGGTCCAGGTCACCGAGAATGGCGGCCGCGTATTCGGCGGGACCGACGGCGGTGCCGACATGTTCGCGGTGCTGCAGGCGTTGAGTGCCGCGCTTCAGGCAGGCGGAGATATCTCCGGCGCGGCGGGCGACGCGCTCGAAGGACTCGACAGTGCGATCGACCAGACCGTGATCGCCCGTTCGTCGGTGGGTGCGCGCGCGTATCGCCTCGACTTCGAAGCGGATCACTTGACCGATCTCGGTATCGATTACGAAGCGCTGCGCTCGTCGATCGAGGATACCGACTTGTCGGTCGCGATCACCGAGCTGCAAAAGACGCTCACGGTGCTGCAGGCCACACAGGCGAGCTTCACCAAGCTCACCGGGCTGTCGCTGTTCGATTATCTGCGCTGAGCGCTCGCGGGCCACTGAAGCGGCTCGAATAATCGCACGGCAGTAACGATTTCGCGACGCTTTTCCGCGCAAGGTTGTCCTCAACCGGTCGTTATCCAAGTGAGGCGCCGGGTTTAGCTTGTTGGGGGGACGCGTGGTCCGATGTTCGTAGTAGTTGGCCTCGTCGTCCTGCTTGCCATGGTGTTCGGCGGCTTCGCGATCACCGGTGGCGCGCTCGGGCCGGTGATGCACGCGCTCCCGCACGAGATGCTGATCATCGGCGGCGCCGCCGTCGGCGCGCTGATCATCGGCAATTCGATGCGCGAGCTGAAGGCGATCGGCGGCGGCTTCATGAAAGTCGTCAAGGGCCCCAAATATAAGAAGCAGGATTATCTCGACGTCATCTTCCTCGTCAGCAAGCTGATGAAGATGCTGCGTACCGACGGGCCGATCGCTCTTGAGCCGCATGTCGAAGACCCGAAATCATCGGCGATCTTCGCCGAATATCCCCGCATTCTGGCGGATCATACCCTCACCAATCTCATCGCCGACACGCTGCGCCTCGTCGTGGTGTCGTCGGGCACGCTCGACGTGCATGCGGTGGAGGAGGTCATGGACAACTCCATCAAGACGCATCACCACGAGGTACAAGGACCGCAGGGCACGCTGCAGGGCCTCGCCGACGCCCTGCCTGCGCTGGGCATCGTCGCGGCCGTGCTCGGCGTGGTCAAGACGATGGGCTCGATCGACAAGCCGCCGGCGATCCTGGGCGGCATGATCGGATCGGCTCTGGTCGGCACGTTCCTGGGCGTGCTGCTCGCTTATGGTATCGTCGGCCCGCTCGCCACACGCTTGCAGCAGGTGATCGACGCCGATGCGGCGATCTACAATGTCGTCAAGCAGATCATCATCGCCTCGCTCCACGGCCATCCCCAGCCGCTGGTGATCGAAGCCGCGCGCTCGGGCATTCAGCATCACAACCAGCCCGGCTTCGCCGAGGTCTTCGACGGCCTGCGGGGGCGGTAGGAAATGGCCGCGCGCGCTCCCCATGGCAGCAACCAGCCGCCGAAGGTCATCGTCAAGAAAATCTATATCGAGGGGCATGGCGGTCATCACGGCGGCGCGTGGAAGGTCGCCTATGCCGATTTCGTGACGGCGATGATGGCGTTCTTCCTGCTGATGTGGCTGCTCGGCGCGACCAACGAGAAGCAGCGCAAGGCGCTGGCCGACTATTTCGCGCCGACGCTGGTCGATCTCAAACAGAACAGCGCGGGATCGAACGGGCTGTTCGGCGGCGAATCGCTGCTCGACGTCGACAATTATCCGCACAAAGCAGCGCAGACCGGGACGCGCTCGCTGACCGTTCCGGCCGGTGCCAAGGGCGGCGAGAAGGAAGGCAGCGGCGAGAAGGGCAGCCTCAAGGGCAACGAGGCGCTGGCGATCGAGGACCGCCGCAATTTCAGCCGGATGAAGTCCGAGGTCGAATCGAAGATGCGCTCGAACGCCAAGCTGGCCAAGCTCGCCAAGCACGTGCGGTTCGTGCGGACCCGCGACGGGATGCGGATCGACCTGCTCGACGACGCCGATTATTCGATGTTCGGGCTCGGCACGACCGCGATGGTCGCCGAAGCCGACAAGCTGGTCGGGCTGGTCGCCGAATCGATCGCGCCGATGGACAATCCGATCATGGTCCGCGGGCATACCGACAGCCTGGGCTATGGCGACCCGCGCACGATGAACAACTGGATGCTGTCGAGCGGCCGCGCCGAAGCGACGCGCCGCCGCCTCGCGTCGGGCGGAGTCAAGGAAGTCCAGTTCGAGCGCATCGAAGGCGTCGCCGACCGCGAACCGTTGATCGCCGAAAACCCCGGCGACCCGCGCAATCGCCGGGTGGCGGTGACGCTCCTGTATCGCAAGACCGCGTTCGGCGAATAATCAGAACAGCTTGCGCAGCTCCAGCCGGACGGTCCGCCCGATCGGATCGAGCAAGTCCGCCTGATAGCCGAGCGGCGTCGCGCCGCTGGCGTCGGTGACGCGCAGGCGCGTATCGAACAGATTGTCGGCACGCAGCGTCACCCGCGTGCCGCGCAGCCAGCGGTGGTTGCGCACCAGCGACGGCATCGCCCCTAGATTGGCGAACAGCCGAAGGTCGAACGTCGTCTGGTCCGAAAAGAACAGGGCCTCGCCCGATCCGCCCGGGCCGGCATCGACCTGCGTCGCGCTCTGCCAGTCGCCATTGAGGCGCAGGCCGAACCCATCCTTGGTAATGCCGGTGCGGACCTGAACCTGATGCCGCGGCTGACCCCCGCGGCTGCCGGTCGCCGATCCGCCAAGTAGATCAAGCTCGGGCAAGCCCTCCCGGATCTGGATCGTCTCCTGCAACCGCCAGGTATGGAAAGCCGAGAACTGGAAGCGGCCGCCGCCGTTGCCGCCGCCGCCGAAGCGTCCACCGCCGCCGCCGCGCCTGCCACCGCCGAAGCGGCGGGCGCCCCCGGGTTGCGGCGCAGGTGCCGCCGCGGCCTGGCCTTCGGGGGTGGCGGCTCCTTCGGCGGGCAGCGCGCCCGGCTGGTTGGCGCGTGCCGCGCGCCGCGCAGCGCGATCGGGTCGCCCGAACGCCTCGCGCAGCACCGAGCGCGGATCGCCGCCCGCCTCGCGTACGTCTTCGGCACGCTTTTGCAACGTGCCCTTGATCGGCAGCGACAGGTTGAACCCCCAGCGCAATTCCTGGCGTTCGCTCTTCAGGAAATTGACCGGGCGATTGTCGATCGACACCAGGCGGCCATTGCCGTCGCGCACGAAGCGCTCGGGAAACGCCGCCTCGATCTCGGCAGTGGCCGTCGGGAACGACGCGATCGGATTGTCGATCGCCTCGTTGATGTAATCGGCGCGCAGATTGAGATCGATATCGGCGAAGGGCCGCGCGTTCATGCCCAATTTCCATACCGTGCGGCTGTCGGCGAGCAGATTGGCGCTGCCGCCGTCGATTCGAGTGATCTCGACCGTTTCTCCGGTCAGGAAATCGAATACGCGCACATTGGGCGTGGCAATCACCGGATCGCCGACTTGCCCGGTGCTTGGTGCGCCTTCCTCGTGCGTCGCCGATACGATGAAGCGGATTTCGGTGATCGGCGACCAATTGAGACCGTAGCCCAGCGTCGTCAGCGTGCCGAAATCGGATAGCTGGTCGATCGCGGCATTGGCGTTGAACGACAGGTCGCCGATCGGGGCGAGCACTTCACGGCCGCGATCGGCGATCGGCACGTCGATGCTGATCTGGCCGTTGGCGCTGTCCCGGCCAAGCCCGGTTTCCTGGATCGTGCCGCGGCGCAGCGACACGCCGTCGAGCTGCGTCGTGCGGCCACCCAGCTTGATCGTCGTCGAGATATCGCCGGCGGGCAGCGCGACGATATCGCCGTTGAGGATGCCCTCGATCCGTCCGACATTGTTTATCGAACGCGCGGTGTCGTAGCTGCGCGGCCCCGCGGCATCGAGCGTGCGATCGGTCTGCGTGTTGGTCTGGTTGCGATCGTAATTGCCGGTCAGCGTCCAGCGCCAGTCGGCGACGTCGCCATTGGCCGAAGCGTTGAGCGTCAGGTTGCGCGTACTGGTGGTGCGGGTCAGCGGATCGGTCGCATCGGGCGACAATTCGGGGAGCCCCAGCAGGCTGCGGCTGTCGTTCGCATCGACGCCGACGTTGAAGCTGGTCGCGACGTCGCCAAACAACGTTCGTGCGATGGTACCGTCGAGTTCGATGCCCTCGCTTTCCCCGCGCAGCGAGCGAAAGCGCGGATCGCCCGTCTCCGCATCGTCGCGGATGATGTCGCGCTCGCTCTCGAGCAGCAGGCTCTGGCGCGTCGCTTCGATCTCGAACGTCGATCGGCCGTCGGGCGTCAGCCGCAGGATATTGGCTTCGGCCTCCAGATCGCTGGTGCCGCCCGCGGTGGGGACGGTGCCCTCAAGCTCGGCGGTGATCGCGCGAAACCGCTCGCGCAGGACGATGTTCACAACGCGCTGCGTGGCAGGATAGCCATAGCTGAGCGCAACTTCCTCGGGCAGGATCTCGACACGCTCGATCGCTTCGGTCGGGATCGAGCGGATTTCGCGGAAGCCGGAAATGCGCCGGCCCGACAAGAGCACCACCGGCGCTTCGCCGCCCCGTCCGCGTCCCGACCCCAGCTGAGGGCCGAGTTCGGTCAGCAGCTCATCGATCGAATTGACGCCATACGCGCGAATGTCGGCGGGATTGAGCGTCTGTTCGGGCGGGATGTCGCCGACCACCGATCCGCGCGGCCTCGATCCGGTGACGACGATCTCCTCGCCATAGACCTCGTCCATCATCGGATCGTCTTCGACCGGGCTCTCCTGAGCGGGCGGCTGGGTCGCGGCGGGGGAAACTTCCTGCGCCCACGCCGCACCCGGTGCCGCCGTCGCCAGCAATATCGCCCATGAAGATATACGCCGCACCATTACTCGCCCCGATCGTTACTGGTCCGCACCGATGCGGACGACCGGGGGATAACCCGCCATTGTCGCAAAACTATCCCGAGAATGTGGCGTTCGAACGGATTATTTCAGCCGACGCCTTCCAGCGCCTTTTGCCGCCGCCGCTGCACCGAACTGCCGATGCCGAGCGCTTCGCGATACTTGGCGACGGTTCGTCTGGCGATGTCGAACCCGCGCGCGTTGAGCAGGTCGACCAGCGTGTCATCGGACAGGATTTTCTTGGGGTCCTCGGCACCGATCAGCGCCTTGATCGCGCTCTTGACCGCCTGTGCCGACACCGCGTCGCCGCCGTCGGACGACTGGATCGCCGAGGTGAAGAAATATTTGAGTTCGAACAGCCCGCGCGCGCAGCTGAGATATTTGTTCGAGGTGACGCGGCTGACCGTCGATTCGTGCATTTCGATCGCATCGGCGACGCGCGCGAGCGTCAGCGGCTTGAGATGCGCGACCCCGTGCAGGAAGAACGCTTCCTGCTGCTTCACGATTTCCGACGCGACCTTGATGATCGTGCGCTGGCGCTGGTCGAGTGCCTTGACCAGCCAATTGGCGCTGGCGAGGCAATCGGACAGCCACGCCTTCGAAGCCTTGTCGCGATTGCCGGTCGCCAGTTCGACATAATAGCTGCGGTTGATCAGCACGCGCGGCAAAGTCGCTGCATTGATCTCGACCGCCCAGCCCTGGCCGCGGCGCGCAACAAACAGGTCGGGGACGACCGCTTGCGCCGATTCGCCGCCATAGCGACAGCCCGGCTTGGGATCGTAGTTGCGCAGCTCGCGGATCATGTCCGCAAGGTCTTCGTCATCGACCCGGCACAGGCGCTTCAATTGCGGCAACGCGCCGCGTGCGACGAGGTCGAGATTATCAATCAGCCGCGCCATGCACGGATCGTAGCGATCCGCCTCGCGCGCCTGGATGGCGAGACATTCGGCAAGGTTGCGGGCGCCGACGCCGGTCGGATCGAAGGTCTGGATCGTGCCAAGCACCCGCTCGACCTGGGCGAGCGGCACTCCCAGCCGATTGGCGACGTCGAGCAGCGACGCGCCGAGATAGCCGCATTCGTCTATCTGGTCGATCAGATGCGCGGCGACGAACAGATCGGGTCCGTCCAGCACCTCGCCCGCCTGATGCAGCAGGTGATCGCCCAGGCTGGTCTCGGGACCGGCGAAGCTGTCGAAATCCAAGCCGTCCTCGGAAATGCCGCCGCCGCTCGCCCCGCCGCTGAGGCTGAGCCCGCCGTCTAGCCCGCCGATCGCGTCGGTCGGGCCGTCATGGATGAAGCTCTCGCTGGCGAAATCGACGTCAAGCGCTTCGCCGTCGCCGCCGCCGTTGACGATCAGTTCGTCGGCGCTGGCCGGGCCGGAGGCTTCGGTGGGTGAGGCGGCCGGTTCTTCGGGCGGGCCGTCATCGCTGCCGCCCGAATCGAGCAGCGGGTTCTTTTCGATCTCCTCGGCGATGAAGCCCTCGACCTCGAGGTTGGACAGCGCGAGCAGGCGGATCGCCTGTTGCAACTGCGGCGTCATCACCAGCGATTGCGTCTGCCGAAGGTCGAGGCGCGGGGCGAGGCTCATATCGCTAGAGCGAGAAGCCCTCGCCCAAATACAGCCGCCGCACATTGGCGTCGGCGACCAGTTCGGCGGGCGAGCCGCTGAACAGCACGCGCCCGTCGTAGATAATGTAGCCGCGATCGACGATTTCGAGCGTCTCGCGGACGTTGTGGTCGGTGATCAGCACGCCGATCCCGCGGTTCTTCAGGTCGTGGACCAGATCGCGGATGTCGGCGATCGAAATCGGATCGATCCCCGCGAACGGTTCGTCGAGCAGCATGATCGACGGATTGGCCGCCAGCGCGCGAGCGATCTCGGCACGCCGCCGCTCGCCGCCCGACAGCGCCATCGCCGGGGAATCGCGCAGGCGGGTCAGTCCGAACTCGTCGAGCAGCTGATCGAGGCGGGCATGCCGCGCAGCCTTGTCGGGCTCGGCGAGTTCGAGCACCGCCAGGATGTTCTTCTCGACGCTCAACCCCCGAAAGATCGAGGTCTCCTGCGGCAGATAGCCGAGGCCCAGGATTGCTCGGCGATACATCGGCAGCCCGGTGATGTCATCGCCATCGAGCATGATGCGCCCGGCATCGGGCTTGACCAGTCCCATCACCGAATAGAAGCACGTCGTCTTGCCCGCGCCGTTCGGCCCGAGCAGCCCGATCACCTCGCCATGCCCGACCGACAGCGACACGTCGGACAGAACAACGCGCTTGTCGTACGACTTGGCGATCGAAACCACCGACAGCCCCGATTCGATCGGGGCTTCGACGACGGGCTCGATCGCTTCGAGAGTGGCGATATCGTTCATGATCGGACCGGTGCTCGCAGAAAAGGGTTACCGAAACAATAACTGGCAGGCTTCGTGCATGTTAAAACCGCACCGCCAGTTTGCGCCAGCCTTATTACCGAAGATAGAGGGTTTGCCCGCGAGCCCCGGCCAAACGACCGCTAGTTGCGGTCGGGCACCGAGAAGCGGCCGGTGACACGGCCATTCTGGCGGATGGTTCCATCGCTGTCGGTCTGCGTTCCCGTGCCGCCGACGGTCGATCCGTTGATAGTCGCGCGGCCGGTATCGAGATTGATCGACAGCCTGCCGCCGTTGATGGTGTTGCCGCTTTCATTGAGCGTGACGTCGCCGATCATGGTGATGACCCGGGCGTTGATGTCATACACCGCATATTGCGACCGCGCCTTCTGACCCGGACGATCGACCGTCACCCCGCCCGAACCGTCGAGCCGTGAAACCTGCGGCGACCCGTCGAGCACCTGTCCGGTGTAGGCCACCGTCATTCGTGCGGCGGTCAGCGTCATATTGGCTTGGCGGATCGTCACCCCGCCCGACAGGACGGCACGGTTGGCGCGGTCCTGCAGTTCGATCGTCTGCGCGGAAAAGTCGATCGGCGCCGTCGAATCGTGGCGCTGCGCGACCGCGCTTCCGGCAAATCCCATGCCGGCGAGAACGGGGAGGGCGATCAGGACGAGGCGGCGCTGCATCACCGCCTATTTGCGCTGTTTGGATCGATCCGCAAGCGGGCATTGCCTTCGAGCCGCACGGTGCGCTGTTCGAGATCGGCGGCCATGCTGTCGCCGCTGAAACTGCCTTGTGGAACCCGGCCGGTGACGCGGCGGTTCGCCTGCAGCCGCCGCGTCCTGAGATCGACCGTCGCGTCGCTTGTGTCGAGGGCATAGCCGTCGGCGGCGCGGAAGCGCACCGGCCCGTCGATCGCGACACGCTCGCTGTCCATGTCGTAGCGGCCCTGGTTAGCGCGCAGCAACGCCGGGCCGTCTGTCATCTCGATGCGCGCGGCGAGACTGTTGAGATCGACGATCGGTTCGGCCGAGCTTTTCTGAAGCGCCGAGCCGGCATTGAGCGTGAACGGCCGTCCCTTGGAATCCTCGCCGCGATAGACTGCGGATTGCAGCTTCATGCGCTCCTTGGCGACTTCGACCTTGTCCTTGTTGAGCACGAACGACACGTCGCCGCTCGAAAACAGCGGTGCCATGATCAGGAATGCCGCGAGCACGCCTATTGCCATCGGCAACACCACTGACAGGATCGCGACCAGCCGGTCATGGCTGCTGCCGGGCGCCGCCCAGCGCTGGCGCGGCGTGCGGGCGCGGCGCGCGTCGGTCATGCCGCGATGCGCGCGCAGGGTTGCCGGACGTCACGCATGTGCAAAGATGTCGACCTCCGGCCATCCGGCCAGGTCGAGTTCGGCGCGGTGCGGCAGGAAGTCGAAACAGGCCTGCGCCAGCGCGGTGCGGCCTTCGCGCGCCAGCCGCTTGTCGAGTTCGGTGCGCATCGCATGGAGGTAGCGCACGTCGGAAGCGGCATATTCCTTTTGCGCGTCGCTCAGCACCGGGCTGCCCCAGTCCGACGACTGCTGCGCCTTCGACAATTCGGTGGCGAGCAGTTCGCGCACCAACTCCTTGAGGCCGTGCCGGTCGGTATAGGTTCGCACCAGCCGCGATGCGATCTTGGTGCAATAGACCGGCGCCGCGACGACGCCGAGATAGTGACGGATCGCGGCGAGGTCGAAGCGGCCGAAATGGTAAAGCTTCACCCGCTGCGGATCGGCCAGCAGCGCCTTGAGATTGGGCGCGGCATACTCGCTCCCCGCCGCGAAGCGTACGAGATGCTCGTCGGGTCCGCCGTCGGACAACTGCACCACGCAGAGGCGGTCACGCGGCGTCAGCAGGCCCATCGTCTCGGTGTCGACGGCGATGTCGGCACCCGGGGCGAACAGATTGGCGGGGAGGTCTTCTTCGTGCAGGTGAACGGTCATCGACCCCGCATAGGCGCGTCGGCCTGAACGCTCAACAACTCAACGCTCGGCATCGCACAGCAGGCGCTCAATCGGGCGCGGCCGCAGTCTCCAGCGCCGCCTTCTTGCGCGCCCGCGCCTTGCGCGACACGATGTTGAGCGTTTCGACCAGCGCCGAGAACGCCATCGCCGCATAGATATAGCCCTTGGGAACATGCACCCCGAACCCGTCGGCGATTAGCACAGCGCCGATCATCAGCAGGAAGCCGAGCGCGAGCATCACCACCGTCGGATTCTTGTTGATGAAGTTCGCCAGAGGATCGGCGGCAACGAGCATGACGATCACGGTGATGATGACGGCAGTCATCATGATCGGCACCGCGTCGGTCATGCCGACGGCGGTCAGGATCGAATCGATCGAGAACACCATGTCGAGCGCGACGATCTGCGCGATCGCGGCATTGAAGGTGATCGACCCCGCGCCCTTGTGCTTGTCGAGCGTCTCGTCGCTTTCCTCGACATCCATCGTGTGATGGATTTCCTTGGTCGCTTTCCACAGCAGGAACAGCCCGCCCGCGATCAGGATCATGTCGCGCCACGAAAACTGCGTCTCGAAGGTCGGCTCGCCGTAATCGTTGAGCGGACCGACGATCCCCAGGTCGAACACTGGCGTCGTCAGCGAGATGATGAACGCGATCATCGACAGCAGTGCCAGCCGCATGATCAGCGCCAGCCCGATGCCGATCCGGCGCGCCAGCTGCTGCTGCTCTGGCGGCAGCTTGTTCGACAGGATCGAGATGAAGATCAGGTTGTCGATGCCGAGCACGACTTCGAGAACGATGAGCGTCAGCAGCGCCGCCCAGGCGGAAGGATCGGACAGCAAGGCGAGGATCTCGGTCATGTTCGCCGCTGTGCCGCGCGACCCCAAGGTCGGCAAGTAACATTCTGTGTCGAAGGGGTTGCGCGACGATTTCGTTCGCGATGCGACGGCTTTTGGGCTATGTCGATGTCGGAGCGGCAGGTTTCTGACGCTTAAAGACCTGCGTTCATCGTCCGGCGCTTTGGTTTTATGGTTCAAGACGGGCGAGCTGGAAGACGAACAGGGCAATGAGTTTCGATCGAGGGCGCCGTGGTGATCGCGGCGGGCGCGGCAGGGATAAGCGCGAATTTTTTGGTGACGAAGGCGGCGGCGGTGGCGGCGGCTTTCCGAGCTATGGCGGCGGCGGTGGCGGCGATCGTTTCGGCGGTGGCGGTGGCGGCGGTGACCGATTCGGCGGTGGTGGCGGCGGCTTCGGCGGCGGCGATCGCTTCGGCGGCGGCGGTGGCGGCGGCGGTTTCCGCAGCGGCGGCGGAGCAGGCGGCGGCGGTGGTCGCGGCATGCCCCCGCAAGTCGTCGGCGAGGGCACCGGGGTCGTCAAGTTCTTCAACGCGCAGAAGGGTTTCGGCTTTGTCGTGCGCGATGACGGCGGCGAGGACGTGTTCGTTCATATCAGCGCGGTCGAGCAGGCCGGGTTGACCGGCCTGGCCGAGGGCCAGCCGATGGGCTTCACGCTCGTCGATCGCGGTGGCCGCATTTCGGCGACCGACCTCAAGATCGACGGCGAGCCGCTTCCGGTTTCCGACCGCGGTCCGCCGCGCGATCGCGATGCCGGTCCGGGTGGCCCACGCGGCGGCGGCATGGGCGGACCGCAGCGTCAGCTGACCGGCGAACGCGCGTCGGGAACGGTCAAGTTCTTCAATGCGATGAAGGGCTTCGGCTTTATCCAGCGCGATGACGGACAGCCCGATGCGTTCGTTCACATCTCGGCGGTCGAGCGTGCGGGTCTGCCGACGCTCAACGAGGGCGACAAGCTCGAGTTCGAGATCGAGGTCGATCGTCGCGGCAAGCATGCTGCGGTGAACCTCAACCCCGTACAATAAGGGTTCAGGCGCGCCGTCGTCTTGGGAAACCGATGATTACGGCGCGCCTCCTTGTTGTCTTCCTTGCCGCTTCAGCCGGGGCCGTGCCGCTGCCTGCGCAGCAGGTCGCCGCTCCCGTCGAGCCGGCCACGACCGCAGCGGCCACGACGCCGGTCCGCTATGAGACCGCCACGGTGGTCGCACGCTATCCGCACGACCCGGCGGCGTTTACCCAAGGCCTGCTGTGGCACGCGGGCAAGCTCTACGAGAGCACCGGTCACGAAACCGAATCGGAAATTCGCCGCGTCGATCTCGCCTCGGGCAGGGTCGAGGCGCGCGCGCAGTTGCCCGCCGATCAGTTCGGTGAGGGTCTGGCGCGCTGGGGTGACGAACTGATCAGCCTGACCTGGACCGAAGGCGTCGCCAATCGCTGGGACATCGACACACTGCGCGCGGTCGGCGCGTCCCGCTACCCGGGGGAGGGCTGGGGGCTTGCCGCCACCGACGATTCCCTGGTGCTTTCGGACGGTACCGCCGACCTGCGATTCGTCGATCCGCAGACCTTTGCCGAGCGCCGCCGGGTGACAGTCACGCTGGAAGGCAGGCCCATCCCGCAGATCAACGAGCTGGAGGTGATCGACGGGCAGGTCTGGGCCAATATCTGGTTCAGCGGCTTCCTCATCGCGATCGATCCGGCAACCGGGCATGTCGTCCGCGCGGTCGATCTGCGCCCGCTGGTCAAGGAAGTCGGACTGGCCGACCGCGATGCAGTGCTCAACGGCATTGCATGGGACGCGGCCGGCAAGCGCCTGTTCGTCACGGGCAAGAACTGGCCAACCCTGTTCGAGATCAGGATCGACCCTGATCCGGTGCCGCCGCCGACCCGATAGCCGGGATCATCCAGCCGCGACGGCCGTTGTGGATCTGAGCCTGACCGGGGAGGATTGCCGATGGGAATGTTGCAGGACGGACGCTGGACCAACGAGACACCGGTCGCGCCGACCGATGCCAAGGGCGATTTCCAACGTGCCGAGTCGACCTTCCGCGACTGGTTGACCGCCGATGGCAGCGCCGGCCCCGACGGACAGCGCGGAGTGCGTGCAGAGGCCGGGCGCTTCCACCTCTATGTCAGCCTGGCCTGTCCCTGGGCGCACCGCACGCTCGTCGTGCGCGCGCTCAAGGGGCTGGAGGCGCTGCTGCCGGTGACGGTGGTCGGCCCGCTGATGGGCGAGTGCGGCTGGAGCTTTGAGGAGCGCTTCGGCGGAACGGGCGATCCGCTTTACGGGCTGTCGCATCTGCATCAGCTTTATACCCGCGCCGATCCCGCCATGACCGGCAAGGTCACTGTTCCGGTATTGTGGGACAAGACCGAGCAGCGCATCGTCAGCAACGAATCGGCGGAAATCATCCGCATGCTGAACACCGCGTTTGACGATCTCGGCGCATCGCCCGGCGACCTTTATCCGCCCGACCTGCGTGATGAGATCGATTCGGTGAACGACCGCGTCTATGGCGCGGTCAACAACGGCGTCTATCGCGCCGGCTTTGCCAAGCAGCAGGAGGCGTACGAGCAGGCGGCCCGCGCCCTGTTCGAAACGCTCGACTGGCTCGAGACTCGGCTGGATGGCCGCGAGTGGCTGGTCGGCGATCGCCTGACCGAAGCCGATATCCGGCTGTTCACGACGCTGGTCCGCTTCGACGCGGTCTATCACGGGCATTTCAAGTGCAACTGGCGGCGGATCGTCGATTATCCGCGGCTCCATGCGCTGCTCGGCCGCGTGCTGGCGCTGCCGGGGATCGCCGATACCGTCGACTTCGACCATATCAAGAACCATTATTATCGCAGCCATCCCGACGTGAACCCGACCGGGATCGTCCCGATCGGGCCAGCGGCGATCTGATCCGGTCGACTAGCCGATCATCGCCTCCAGCGCGGCGATCCGGTCGGCTTCGGCTGCAGGCTTGTCGCGCCGTATTCGTGCGATTCGGGGAAAGCGCATCGCCACCCCGGATTTATGGCGTTTCGACGCATGGATCGAATCGAACGCGACTTCCAGCACCAGCGTCTTCTCGACCTCGCGCACCGGCCCGAAGCGCGCCACCGTATGGTTGCGCACGAAGCGGTCGAGCCACTTCAATTCCTCGTCGGTGAATCCCGAATAGGCCTTCCCCACCGGCAGCAATTCTCCCGCTTCGGTCCAGCAGCCAAAGGTGTAATCGCTGTAGAAGCTCGATCGCTTGCCCGATCCCCGCTGCGCGTACATCATCACGCAATCGGCGACGAGCGGATCGCGCTTCCACTTGTACCACAGCCCCACGCGGCGGCCGGCGATATACGGCGAGTCGCGGCGCTTGAGCATGACGCCCTCGATCGCCGCGTCGCGGGCGCCGTCGCGAATGCGGCCGAGCGCCGCGAAGTCGGTAGCATCGATGGTTTCGCTGAGGTCGAAACGGTCTGCGTCGAGACCGGCGACGAACGCCTCCAGCCGCGCGCGGCGCTGCGTCCAGTCCAGCTCGCGCAAATCCTCGGCGCCGTCGTACAGCAGGTCATAGAGGCGCACGAAAGCGGGATAGTCCGCCTGCATCTTCGCCGAAACGACCTTGCGACCGAGCCGCTGCTGCAGCGCATTGAAGCTGGCCGCCGCACCTCCCTGCGCCTCGCCTTTGACGAGGAGTTCGCCATCGAGCACGCCCGGCGTGGAAAAGGCGGCGGCGACATCGGGGAAGCTGCCGGTGATGTCGTCGCCCGCGCGGCTGAACAACCGCGTCTCCCCCGCGACATGGACGATCTGGACACGGATGCCGTCCCATTTCCACTCCGCGACATAGTCGGCGAGATCGACGACGGTCTCCTCGAGCGGATGCGCTAGCATGAACGGACGGAACACCGGGACGTTGGCGGGTGACGGCTGCGCGCCGGTGCCTTCGCCCCATGCGAACAGGCTCGGATAGGGGGGCGCCAACCCGTGCCACACTTCCTCGACCGCATCGACGTCGAGCCCGAACGCCTGCGCCAGCGCTGTCTTGGCCAGCCGCGCCGACACGCCGACTCGCATCCCGCCGGTTGCCAGCTTGAGCAGTGCGTAGCGTTCCTCGGCGTCGCAGCGATCGAGCATCGCCGCCAATGCGGCCGGCGCGTCGGATCGCGACAGGCTGGCAAGCCGTTCGATCACCTCGGACAACCGCAGCGGTTCGGCAGGCAGGTGCGCCGCATCGATCGGTTCGGGCCAGAGCAACGCGACCGTCTCCGCCGTGTCGCCGACGAAATCGCGGCTCATCGCGAACAGCACCGGATCGGTGCGCTCGGTGATCAGCGCGCGGATCGCGGCCGATTTGACTGCTGGAATGTCGAGGTCGCCGGTCAGCGCGGCAATCGCCCAGCCGCGGTCGGGATCGGGGGTGGTACGCAGATAGTCGGCGATCAGCGTCAGTTTCGAATTGCGTGACCGGGTGTAGATCAGGCGGTCGATGAGGTCAGCGAAGGCGCGCATCGCTGCAAAACGCTCGATGCGCGAACCGTGTCCTTATTGAAAACGCCGTATGTCCTGTCCCTAAGAGGAGCGGACATACGGCGCCGATGTCAATCGATTGCGTCCTTCACCTTTTTCCCGGCAATCAGGCCAAGCACCAGCAGGATCACGAAGATCGCGATGGCGATGAAGAACAGGATCTTGGCGATCTCGACGAACGCGCCGCCGATTCCGCTGAATCCGAGCACCGCCAGAACCAGTCCGACGACGAGAAAAATGGCTGCCCAACGCAGCATGGCATATGCTCCCTGTTATGATGTGCCATGTGGGGAGCGTATCAGCGGGAACGGGGTTCCGTTCCGGCGCGAGTTACCGGAACGATCAGCTGTTGCGGCTGGCCTCGAACAGGAACCAGGCGCGTTCTTCGGCTTGGTCGGTCCAGTCGTCGAGGATGCCACTGGTCGCATTGTCCTTGGCGTCGTCGACGATGTCCTTCGCCTCGCGCAGCAACTCGACGAGCTTGAGGTTGTCCTCGCGCAACTCGGCCAGCATGTCGCCCGGTGCGACGAATTCCTTGTCGTTGTCGGCGATGGTCTGGTGACGGGCGATGTCGCCGATCGAGCGCAGCGTGGTGTTGCCGGTCTTGCGCACCCGCTCGGCAATATCGTCGGTAGTGGCAAGGATCTGCGCGGCCTGATCGTCGAGCATCAGGTGATAATCGCGAAAATGCGGGCCCGAGACGTGCCAGTGAAAATTCTTGGTCTTGAGATACAGGGCGAAGCTGTCGGCAAGAATGCCGTTGAGCGCCTCTGCAACGGTCTTGGCGGCGTTGCTCTGGAGGTCGGTGGGGGTGTCGAGGGCGGGGTTGGTCTTGGCCATTGAAGGGCTCCTGTCGGGTAATCGGTTCGCAACAGAAACGATAGCGCCGGTGCGGGGTTCCAGCGCGCTCGCAAGCATTTCCAATTGCTGCGATCGGCCGGCTAGATAATGCGAAAGGCGCTCAGCAGGGTGATCGCACCAGCCAACAGGAACAGCACGGCGATCGTCCAGCGCAGCGGTCGCAGCGGCAACCGCAGCCAGGCCTGTTCGCCGATCGATACCGGGGCCAGCAATGCAACCATGCAACCAGCGGTCGCTCCGATCGCGGCATGGACGCTGCCGGGCTGCTGCGCGGTCAGTCCGAGCACCAGGAATTGCGCGGCGTCGCCAAAGGCGAGGATGATGATTCCCAGGAAGGTTGTGGCGACGCTGCCGATCCGCCAGCCGCTCAGCCGGTCGGGCTCGCGCACCGGCAATAGCGCCCCCCCGCCCGCGAATAGCAGCGCGAGCGCAAGCATCAGCGTGCGCGCTTCGGGATTGAGCGTCGGCGCGATCAGCGTCCCGGCAAAGGCGGCGACGCTGTTGCCGACGGCGATCGCGGCGGCAGCGGCAATCAGCACGATCGCCGGACGCCGGTAGCGATCGGCGAGGATCGCCATCAGCCAAGGGCTGCGGTCGGTCGATTGCGCGAGGAGCCCGGCGATGAAGGCTGGAACCAGCATATCCACTAGCGGCGATTATCCACCCAGCCGGACCTGACAAGCGGCCGCGAACAGCGCGTCGCTCTGAGCATCGCACGCACCGCTGCCCACGGCATCGGCGAGGATCGCCAGCCAGCCGTGCACGATCGCGCCATGTTCGCCCCGCGAAAGCGCCGAATCGAGTGCGTGGATGACGGTGACTGCCGGGGAGAGTCCATGGGCTTGCGCGAGCGCACGCACAGCTTCGAGCTCGGCGGCAATGCGATGCGCAGGGCCGGCATCGGCGAGCGCATCGATCGCGAACACACGCTGCGCCAGTTCGGCGCGAATCATGTCCTGGCCTTGTCCGATATAGCCCATCGCCGTCCCCTGCTTCCGGCATCGGCCGGTAGCGCGCACCGTGCACCGTACATGGTAAATCTGGCGTAAACGCCGCGGTGCTTGCAGGCGTCGGGCGCCGTCGCTTGACTTTGATGCGGGGATGCCGCATGCGCCCGGCACAATTGGCGGCCGCCCAAGCGCGCGCCGCTTTTCGCGTTTTCAGACTATTGAGGAACGGGCGATGGCCAAGCCAGCCACTATCAAGATCCGGCTCGTCAGCACGGCCGATACGG
The DNA here is from genome assembly GCF_006346325.1 of Sphingomonas japonica. Taxonomy (NCBI): domain Bacteria; kingdom Pseudomonadati; phylum Pseudomonadota; class Alphaproteobacteria; order Sphingomonadales; family Sphingomonadaceae; genus Sphingomonas; species Sphingomonas japonica. The sequence continues at coordinate 63,399 of NZ_VDYR01000001.1, forward strand.
GCTTCTTCTACGTGACCAAGAAGAACCCGCGCAACCAGACCGAGAAGATGAGCTTCCGGAAGTATGACCCGGTCGTGCGCAAGCATGTCGAGTTCAAGGAAGCCAAGATCAAGTAAGCCGCGGCCACCCGCGCCAGACGCGGACCCTGGTGCCGGCCGGGGACGAGGACTACAGAAACGTCGGCGGCCTGCCGCGTGCGTTTCGCCAGGTCACTCTTGCGCTGCCGCCGTCGGTACCAGTCCGCGCACTTCTTCCATGAATCGCGCGAGCGCGATCGGCTTGGTAACATAGGCGTTGGCGCCGACCGAGCGGATGCGTTCCTCGTCGTCGCGCCCGGCATAGGCGGTGACCGCCATGATCGGGATATGCTTGAGGCTGGGGTCACCCTTCATCCGGCCGATCAGTTCGATGCCGGTGACGTGCGGCAGCTGGATATCCATGATGATCAGGTCGGGGACGATCTCGCGCGCGCGCGCCACGGCGTCGCGCCCGTCGCGCACCGGCTCGGCGGCATAGTCATATGCGCGCAGCAGGTCGCAGAACAATTTCAGATTGAGTTCATTGTCCTCGACAACGAGTACCCGTTTCGCCACGCACACCTTCCATCCTTAATGTGTCGAAAGCTATAGCGATGCCCGGCCACGATACCAGCCACGCCGAAGCGATCGCGCTGCAGGCGCTGGCGTGGACGCTGGGCGATCCGGCGCGGGCCGACCGACTGCTGGCGCTGACCGGCCTCGACGTGCCGACGCTGCGCGCGCGAGCTGGAGAACGTACGACACTCGCCGCAATTCTGGGCTTTCTTGCCCAGCACGAGCCCGATCTCGTGGCGTGCGCCGATGCGCTCGCCATCCCGCCGCATGCGCTGATCGCCGCGCATGCCACGATGGAGAACGCATGAAACCGCTGCTGATCTGCGACTGCGACGAGGTGTTGCTGCATATGGTGCGCCATTTCGGGAAATGGCTGGACGAAACACACGCGATCGATTTCGATCTCAAGGGCGGTGACTTTACCTCGGCGATGAAACCGCGCGATGGCCGGGCGATTGCGCAGGACGAGATGTGGGGGCTGCTTGATGGCTTCTTCCCCGCAGAGATGGCGCGGCAGACGCTGGTGCCGCACGCCCGCGAGGCGCTAGGCGCGCTCGCCGACGTCGCCGACATCGTCATCCTCACCAATTTGCAGGACCACTGCCGCAGCCACCGCATCGACCAGCTTGCCAGACACGGCATCGCGCATCGCGTGGAATGCAATCAGGGCGGCAAGGGGGCCCCGGTGGCGCGGCTGGTTGAGGAATTGGGTGCAGGCGTGACCGTGTTCGTCGACGATCTGCCGGTGCACCACGACTCTGTGGCGCGTCATGCACCGCAGGTGCATCGCCTGCACATGGTGTCCGAACCCGATCTCGCGCCGCACATCGCGCCGGCGCCCGCCGCACATGCCCGGATCGATGACTGGCCGACGGCACAAGCCTGGATTTCGGAGCGGTTCGCAGCCGGGCTTCCCGCCGAGGCTTGACCGCGGGGCGGGCGACATGGTCAAGCCATGCCATGACTGCACAGATCGACGCGAAGCTGGCCGAACTCGGCCTCGAACTCCCTCAGGCCGCGGCACCTGTGGCCGCCTATGTCCCGGTGGTGGAGGCAGGGGGCATGCTGCACATCTCCGGCCAGCTGCCATTTCGCGACGGCGCGATCGTCACCGGGCGGCTGGGTGCCGACTGCAGCCTCGACGAGGGTGTCGATGCTGCGCAGCGGTGCGGTCTGATGCTGGTGGCGCAGATCAAGGCGGCGCTCGGCGGCGACCTGTCGCGGGTCAGGCGCATCGTCAAGCTCGGCGTGTTCGTCAATTCCACGCCCGACTTTACCGATCAGCCCAAAGTGGCGAACGGCGCGTCGGAGCTGATAGCGGCGCTGTTCGGCGAGGCCGGGCGGCACGCCCGCAGCGCGGTCGGGGTAGCAGTGCTGCCGCTCGGCGCCGCTGTCGAAGTCGATGCTCTGGTCGAGATCGCCCCGTAACAAAACCAACGGATTGACGGCCCGCTGTTGCCTTGACGCAACAGCATGTCGCCGAACGGTCGTATCGCGCAACATTAGGTGTTGTGCGGCGCAACATCGCATGGCATTCTGATCGGGCAATCGGGGTGACCGTGCGGGCCTTTGAGGTCCACACAGATGCGGCACTGGATCGCGCAGGAGAGAACCATCGTCTTTTTCAGAAAGGGACACGATGCGTTTCTCGACCATTTCCTTCGGCGCGCTGCTGCTCGCTGCTACCACCGCTGTGCCTGCCTTCGCGCAGGACGCTACCGATCCGCCCGAACCGATAACGGTCAGCGGTAGCGTCGCGCTGGCGTCCGACTATCGCTTTCGCGGCGTATCGCAGACCAACAAGGAATTCGCCGTTCAGGGCGGCGCGACGATCGCGCATGAAAGCGGGCTCTATGCCGGCTTCTGGGGATCGAACCTTGCCGGTTGGGGCACGTTCGGCGGCGCCAATCTCGAACTCGATCTGTACGGCGGGTACAAGGTGCCGATCGGCGACGGCGGTGCGCTCGACGTAGGGCTGACCTGGTACATGTATCCCGGCGGCGCCGACACGACCGATTTCGCCGAGCCTTATGTCAAGCTGTCGGGCACCACCGGGCCGGTGTCGCTGACTGCTGCGTTCTTCTATGCGCCGCAGCAGGAGGCCTTGGGCAACGTGTTCTTCACCGGCGCCGACGCGGTTGCGGGCATTCCCAACGATCCCGGCGACAAGGAAGACAATATCTATCTGTCGGGCGATGCGGTCGCGGCGATTCCGACCACGCCGGTTTCGCTGCGCGCGCATATCGGCTATTCGGACGGCAATCCCGGGCTCGGCCCCAACGGCACCAGCATCGCGCCGACCGGCAATTACTGGGACTGGACGCTCGGCGCAGACGTCGCGATCAGCGGGTTCACGCTGGGTGTGTCCTATATCGACACCGATATCAGCGAAGCCGACGGCGCCTATCTCGCGCCCAACTTCACCAAGGACGGAACCGACCCGATAGCCGACGCGACGATCGTGGTCTCGCTGACCGCGGCGTTCTGAACTAGCAAGGGGGCTGCACCGACTGCGGTGCGGCCCCTTGAGCACCCACGGCTTATTGCGGCGCGTTCGCCCGCGCATCCTGGCCATCGCCCTCGGGGGCGGCGATGATGTCCTGCGTCGTCGATCCCTTGTCGACCACATTCGTGCCGGCATCGCCGACTGCCGAGCGCACGCCGGGATCGGCTGCGTCGGCCCCGGCCGCGTCGATCGCACTGGCCTCGGTCGCGCTGCGCTGGGCAGGGCCGCCGAACAATGCCTCGAGCGCTTCGTCCTGGCCGCCGACCTGCTGCGGGCGCGCGGCACCGGGTTGCGGCGGGACCAGCGCGAAGTCGGGCGGGATCACCAGCGGCGCCTGACGCGCAACGGCGAACTCGTCGGGGCGATCGCGGTCGAGCCCGGTGGAGCCGCAGGCGGAGAGAGCAAGCAGCGCAGCGGCGCCGGAAGCGAGGACGGACTTACGCATTTTCGAGATTCTCCGTGGGGGTACGCGGCGTTTCGGCCGAGGAATCGGGCTTGTCGCGAACGAGCAGCGCGCGGATCACCAGCACCAGCACGCCGATGGTGATCGCCGCGTCGGCGACGTTGAAGACCAGGAACGGGCGCCATTCGCCAAAATGCAGGTCGGCGAAATCGACGACATAGCCGAATCGCGCGCGATCGAGGATGTTACCGAGCGCGCCGCCCAGCACCATCGCCAGCGCGACGCGGTCCTGCCCGTTCTTCTCTCGCGTCATCCAGATGCCGACGCCGATCGCAATGAACGCGGTCATCGCCACCAGCGCCCAGCGCATCGCCGGGCTGTCCGCAGGCAGCAGGCCCAGCGAAACCCCGACATTGGGAACGAAGCGCAGGTCGAAGAAGGGCAGCAATTCCATCGCGTCGCCGGGGCTTGCGATGCCAAGCAGATCGGTGACCACGAATTTGGTCAGCTGGTCGGCGATCAGGATCGCGACCGCGATGACGAAGCCGGAACGGGAATGCGAACGCATCATGCAACTACCTCTGCGCAGCGGTGGCACAGCGCGCCGTCCTCCGCAACTTCCGGCAGGTGCCGCCAGCAGCGACCGCACTTCAACCGGTCGGTACGTGCGACCGATACCGCATCGCCCTGCGTCACATCGGCGACGATGAAGATTTCGGCAAGCTCGGCGGCAGCAAGCGGCAGCACTGGGACGGTTATCTCTGCCTCCAGGCTGGAGCGGATCGTCTTCTCGCGGCGCAGCGGCTCGATCGCCTCGGTCACCGTTTCGCGCAAGGCCCGCACGTCGTCCCAGTTGGTCGCGAGCGGCGTGTCGCCTGCGACCGCGGGCAGTTCGGGCCATTCGAGGAAATGCACCGATCCGTCCTCGCTCGGGAAGCGCGCCTGCCACACTTCCTCGGCGGTGAAGCACAGGATCGGCGCGGCATAGCGGACCAGCGCGTGGAACAGCGTGTCGAGCACGGTGCGGTACGCGCGGCGCTTGGCGCTGCCCGGCGCGTCGCAATAGAGGCAGTCCTTGCGGATGTCGAAGAAGAATGCCGACAGGTCGTCCTGTGCGAAATCGGTCAGCGCGCGGGCATAGCGGTTGAACTCGAACGCCTCCGCCGCCGCACGCAGTTCGACGTCGAGCGTGCCCAACTCGCGCAGAACATAGCGTTCCAGCTCGGGCATGTCGCCGACCGCGACGCGCTCGTTATCCTCGAACCCCTCGAGCGCGCCGAGCAGATAGCGGAAGGTGTTGCGCAGCTTGCGATAGGTGTCCCCCGTGCCGGCCAGCACTTCCTTGCCGATGCGCACATCCTCGAAATAATCGGTCTGCGCGACCCATAGCCGCAGGATGTCGGCGCCCGATTCGCCGATGATCTTGAGCGGATCGACGACGTTGCCGACCGATTTCGACATCTTGCGGCCATTGCCGTCGAGCGCGAAGCCGTGGGTCAGCACCGCGTCGTACGGGGCGCGGCCGCGCGTGCCGACCGATTCGAGGAGCGACGACTGGAACCAGCCGCGATGCTGGTCCGATCCTTCGAGATAGAGGTTGGCGCGAACGCCTTCGCCATAGCGCTGCTCGATCGTGAACACGTGCGTGCTGCCCGAATCGAACCACACGTCGAGGATGTCGGTGACGACCTCATAGTCGCCTAGTGCATGGCCGGACCCGAGCAGCGCCTGATGATCGGCCGCGAACCACGCATCCGCGCCGCCGCTGCGAAAGGCATCGAGGATGCGGGAGTTGACGGCGTCGTCGCGCAGATAGTCGCCGGTCGCGCGGTTGACGTAGAGCGGGATCGGCACGCCCCAGGCGCGCTGGCGGGAGATCACCCAGTCGGGGCGACCCTCGACCATCGACCGGATCCGGTTCTGGCTGCGCGCGGGCACCCACGTCGTCCGCTCGATGGCGTCGAGCGCGAGTTCGCGCAGGGTTGGGGCGTTGCCGCCGGGGTTGACGACGGGGCCGAACCCGGCGGCGGAGGCGAAGGCGGGAAGTTCGTCGGGCGCAGCGCCTGGCACACGCTTCTCGACTTCGCTCGAAGCCAACGGTGGTGGGGGAGCGCTACCCTCAACCCCGTTCGTGTCGAGCGAAGTCGAGACACGCTGCCCGTCCATCGGAATGAACCATTGCGGCGTCGCGCGGAAGATGATCTTGGCCTTCGACCGCCAGCTGTGCGGATAGCTGTGCGCGAAATCGTCCGACGCCGCGAGCAGCGCCCCGGCATCACGCAGGTCCGAACAGATCGGCCCGTCGGATGCCACGAACTTCTTGTTGATGACCGACCCCTGGCCGCCCAGCCAAGCCCAATCCTCGCGATACATTCCCGCGCCGTCGACCGCGAACACCGGGTCGATGCCGACGCTCTTGCACAGCAGGAAATCGTCCTCGCCATGATCGGGCGCCATGTGGACCAGCCCGGTGCCGGCGTCGGTGGTGACGAAGTCCCCCGCGAGGAAGGTGCGGGGCCTGGCGAAGAAGCCACCGAGATGGTGCATTGGGTGGCGGGCGGTGGCGCCGGCGAGATCAGTGCCTTTGACCGACGCGTGTTCAGAGAAAGCTGTAAAGCCGATCCGAACCTTGGCAGTTTCGATAAGCTCGCGCGCGATAACCAGCTTCTTTGAGCCAACTGCTGATGCGTTGTCGAACGAACGATCGGTCAATTCGCGACCGTAGCTCGGAGTGAGCAGAACGTACTCGACGTCCTCCCCGTACGCCAACGCCTGGTTCACCGGGATCGTCCACGGCGTCGTCGTCCAGATCACTGCATGCGCGCCGACCAGTTCGGGGGCGTTGGGCGCATCCACAATCTCAAACGCGACGTCGATCTGGGTCGACACCACGTCCTCATATTCGACCTCGGCCTCGGCCAGCGCGGTCTTTTCGACCGGGGACCACATCACCGGCTTGGCACCGCGATACAGCTGCCCCGACATCGCGAACTTAAGCAACTCGCCCGCGATCGCCGCTTCGGACGCATAGTTCATCGTCAGATACGGGTCGGCCCAGTCGCCCATCACCCCCAGCCGTTCGAACTGCGCGGCCTGTACGCTGACCCACTTGGCGGCATACTCCCTACATTCCTGGCGAAACTCGGCCGCGGGCACCTCGTCCTTCGACCGCTTTTTGGCGCGGTAGGCTTCCTCGATCTTCCATTCGATCGGCAGCCCGTGACAGTCCCAGCCGGGCACGTACGGCGCGTCCTTGCCCATCAGGCTCTGCGACCGCACGACGATGTCCTTGAGGATCTTGTTCATCGCATGGCCCATGTGAATGTCGCCATTCGCGTAAGGGGGGCCGTCGTGGAGGATGAAGCGTTCGCGCCCGCTACGCTGCTCACGCAGGCGGTCATACACCCCGATCCGAGCCCAGCGTTCGAGGATCGCCGGTTCCTTGGCGGCAAGCCCGGCTTTCATCGGGAAGTCGGTCTTCGGCAGGAAGACGGTGTCGCGCCAGTCGCGCGTGGTGTCGCTAGGTTCGGTCATGGGTCGGCGGCGAATATCCCAACTCGGCGATTTCACAAACCCGAAAGGATCGCCCGCGCCGTGTCGCAATCACGCGCCATCTGCGCCTTCAATGCCTCCAGCCCGTCGAACTTCGCTTCCGCGCGCAGGAATTCGATCAGCGCGACTTCGATCATCTGGCCGTACAGATCGCCGTCGAGATCGAAGAAATAGGGTTCGAGCAACTCGGTCGCCTGCCCCGCGATCGTCGGCCGCACCCCCAGATTGGCGACTCCGCGCAGCACGCGGCCATCGGGCAGCCGTCCGGTCACCGCATAGATGCCGTAGCGTGGGCGCAGATAACTGCCCAGCGACAGGTTGGCGGTCGGATAGCCGAGTATGCGCCCCAGCTTCGCGCCATGCTCGACCACCCCCTCGATCGCGAACGGCCGGGTGAGCAGCGCGGCGGCCTCGCGCGGCTCTCCGGCGATCAGATGCTCGCGGATGCGGCTCGACGAGATCACGTCGCCGTGATCGCTGACCGGGTGTACCACATCCGCCGAGAAGCCGAGCTCGCCGCCCAGCGCCGCCAGCACCGCGACATCGCCGTCGCGCCCCTTGCCAAAGGTGAAGTCGGCGCCGGTGACGACACCGCCCGCACCGATCGCATCCACCAGCCGCTCCTGCGCGAACGCGCGCGCCGTCAGCCCGGCCAGCGCGCGGTCGAAGTGGAACACCAGCATCGCGTCGGCCCCGGCCGCAGCGAACAGCCGCTGCCGCTGGTCGAGGCTGGTGAGGCGGAACGGCGGCGCGTCGGGCTGGAACAGCCGCACCGGATGCGGATCGAACGTCGCGACGATCGCCGGGCGATCCTCGGCGCGGGCACGATCGATCGCGCGGCCGACCACTGCCTGGTGCCCGCGATGAAATCCGTCGAAATTGCCGAGCGCGACGATCGCGCCGCGCAAGGGGGCCGGAACCGCCGAGCCGCCGTCAAGCCGCTGCATGGCCGGGCCTATAAGGCGGACGACGGCGATTGGAAACGCTGGAGCGTGACGAAGGCAAAGCCCGGTGTGTCGGCATCGGCGGCATGTTCCTCGCGAAACGCCTCGCGCCATTCGACCGGTTCGAAGGCCGGCACGACCGCGTCCCCCGGCGGCGACGCGTGGACCTCGGTCAGTTCGATCCGGTCCGCACGCGGCAGCAGCAACGCGAAGATCTCCGCCCCGCCGATCACTGCGATCTCCGACGCACCACTTGCCAGCGCGATCGCCGCATCGGGATCGTGCGCGACTTCGGCGCCGTCAGCATGCCAGTCCGGGTCGCGCGTCAGCACGATGTGGCGGCGGCCGGGCAGGGGGGCGGGGAAGCTCTCAAAGGTCTTGCGTCCCATCACCAGCGGCTTGCCCATCGTCAGCGCCTTGAAGCGTTTCAGGTCGGCGGGGATATGCCAGGGCAGCCTACCGCCCAGCCCGATCACGCCATTGGTCGCACGCGCGAGGTAGAAGACGATCACACCGCCACCGCCGCTTTGATATGCGGCTGCGCCGTATATCCGGTCAGGGCGAAATCTTCATGGGCATAGGCGTCGATCGAGGGTGCCTTGCGCAGGATTTCCAGCTTCGGAAGCGAGCCGGGCGTGCGCGCCAATTGCTCGCGCGCCTGATCGAGATGGTTCGAATAGAGGTGGCAATCCCCGCCGGTCCAGATGAACTCGCCCACCTCGAGATCGCATTGCTGCGCCAGCAGATGCGTCAGCAGCGCGTAGCTGGCGATGTTGAACGGCACCCCCAGGAAGATATCCGCCGAGCGCTGATAGAGTTGCAGCGAGAGCTTGCCGTTCGCAACATAGGTCTGGAACAGGCAGTGGCACGGGCTGAGCGCCATTGCGTGCAGCTCGCCGGGGTTCCACGCGGTGACGATCTGGCGCCGCGATCCCGGGTCGCGGCGGATGGTGGCGATCAACTCGGCGATCTGGTCGATATGGCGGCCGTCGGCGGCCACCCAGTCGCGCCACTGCTTGCCGTACACCGGGCCGAGATCGCCGGCCTCGTCGGCCCATTCGTCCCAGATGCTGACCTTGTTCTCGCGCAACCAGCCGACATTGGTGTCGCCGCGCAGGAACCATAGCAGTTCGACGATGATCGAGCGCAGGTGCAGCTTCTTGGTGGTCAGCACCGGGAAGCCATCGGCAAGATCGAACCGCATCTGGTGCCCGAACACGCTGAGCGTGCCGGTGCCGGTGCGATCCATCTGCTCGACACCGTGATCGAGCACGCGCTGCATCAGGTCGAGATACTGCCGCATCGGATCAGCCGGGCATGTCGCCGGCAGGACCACCACCCTGCGGTGTGGCCGATGGCTGGGCGAGGCGACAGGCACGGATGGCGCCCGGCTCGGGCCGCTCGCCCGCTGCCTCGAACGCGGCGAGATAGCCGCCCGCCGATTCCATCTCCTGCATCTCGACCATCCGATAGCCGACCGCGGCGAATTCGCAGCGCAGCAGGGCTGGCGGCGTGCCGTGATTCTGGGTCGGACGATCGGCATCGACCACGATCACACGTCCGCCGGTGCGCAGCGACGGGCGAAGATTCCACAGGAACGCGTAGGGGTCCGAAATCTCGTGATACATATGGACCATCAACACGCGATCGAAGCTGTTCGCAGGCAGGCGCGGGTCTTCGGGCAAGCCGAGCCGTACCGAGACATTCTGCAGCCGCTCGCGCGAAACGCGCTCGGCCAGCGCGTCGCGCGTCTCCTCGACGATATCCTGCGCCAGCACGCGGCCTTCCTTGCCGACGCGCGCCGCCAGCCGAATCGTGTAATAGCCTTCACCGGCCCCGATGTCGGCAACCGTCATGCCCGGCGCGATGCCGGCCCGGTCCATCACCATCTCGGCTTCGTTGAGGCGGTCGCGCGCTTCTTCGGTCGACCAGCGATTCGATACGATCGTCGCGATCGGCCGGTCCGCGGCGGGAAATTCGTCGCTGACGGTGCTGCGATTCTCGGGGAGCTCGACCGCGCTCTGGCAGGCTGCCAGCGCCAGCGTCAGCGTCGCGGCGATCGTCAGCCCCATCATGCGCCTGCCCCCTGTGTTCAATCGACGTCCTCCACCTCGACCGTCTCGCCAGTCACGCGCTGCGACAGCGCCGCCGCCATGAACGGATCGAGTGCCCCGTCTAGCACGTCCGACGGCGCGGTCGAGGTCACGCCGGTGCGCAGGTCCTTGACCAGCTGATAGGGCTGCAGGACGTAGCTGCGGATCTGGTGGCCCCAGCCGATCTCGGTCTTGGCCGAATAATCGCTCAAGGCGGCGGCTTCGCGCTTCTGCAGCTCGGCCTCGTACATCCGCGCCTTGAGCATGCCCATCGCCGTCGCGCGGTTCTTGTGCTGCGATCGGTCGTTCTGGCTGGCGACGATGATGCCCGAAGGCACGTGCGTGATCCGCACGGCCGAATCGGTCGTGTTGACGTGCTGTCCGCCCGCACCCGACGCGCGATAGGTATCGATCTTGAGGTCGCTTTCGTTGATCTCGATCTCGATCGAATCGTCGATCACCGGATAGACCCACACGCTGGAAAAGCTGGTGTGGCGCCGCGCCGCGCTGTCATAGGGCGAGATGCGCACCAGCCGGTGCACGCCGCTCTCGGTCTTGGCATAGCCATAGGCGTTCTCGCCCTTGAGCAGCAGCGTCGCCGACTTGATCCCGGCCTGTTCGCCCGAATGATAATCGACCAGCTCGACCTTCATGCCCTTGCGCTCGGCCCAGCGCATGTACATCCGCTGCAGCATTTCCGCCCAGTCCTGGCTCTCGGTCCCGCCCGCGCCGGCATGGACTTCAAGATAGGCGTCGTTGGCATCCGCCTCGCCTGCCAGCAGCGCCTTGATCTTGTCCTGTTCGGCACGCTCGGCAAGCGCGGCGAGGCCCGCGACGCCCTCGGTCGCCATCTCGTCGTCGCCCTCGGCATCGGCCATCTCGATCAGCTCGGCGGTATCCGACAGTTCGCGCTCGATCGCACGCGTCGCAGTGATGGCGTTGTCGAGCCGCTGGCGCTCGCGCATCACTTCCTGCGCCTCGCGCGGATTGTCCCACAGGCTCTGGTCCTCGACGCGCGCATTGAGCTCATCAAGCCGCCGCAGCGCGCGATCCCAGTCGAGAAAGCGGCGCAGCAGGGCCAGCGCGTCGTTGATCGTGTCGATATGCGTCTGCGCTTCGGCGCGCATGGTCAATTCCAATGTCTAGCGGGGCAGGGGCGCACGGATTGGCCCCGTTAGTAAATCCCGCCCTCTCTTTGCAAGAAGTCGCTGTCGCGCGGCTGCGCCCTGGGGGCGGCCGCCTTCTTCTCGACCGGCAACGCCTTGGTCGCTTCGTCGCGGCGGCGCGCGCGGCGCGGCTCGCTCTCCGGCTTGAACGCTTCCCAGATCACCGGCGACAGCGGCGCGTCGCTCGGCCAGCCGCTCGACACAGGTCGGCCGCTACGCCGGTCGATCCGCACGATGCGCGTGCCCGGCGGCGCGCGGAACGGCACCACTTCCATCCCCTCATACGCCTTGACCGCGAAATCCTTGTAGATCGGCGCGGCGATCCGCCCGCCTTGCGCGTATCCGCCCAGGCTGACCGGCGTGTCGTAGCCGAGGTACAGCCCGGCGATCATCTGCGGGGTGCCGCCCACGAACCACACGTCGGTCGGGCCGGTGGTCGTTCCGGTTTTGCCCATCATCGGCCGCTTGAGATCGCGCAGCGTCGTCGCGGTACCGCGCTGGACAACGCCCTCCATAATATGCGTCATCTGGTAAGCGCTGATGGGATTCATGACGTTGCGGGCTCGGATCTGCGGGCGCGGCATCGGCTTGCCGTCCCAGTCAGGCATGTTGCAGCCTTCGCACGGGCGCCAGTTTTCCGGCAGGATCACCTTGCCGCGGCGGTCCTGGACATAGTCGATCACCGTCGGCTTCAATTCGCGGCCATTGTTGGCGAGCATCGAATAGGCATTGACCATGCGCAATACCGTCGTCTCGCCCGCGCCCAGTGCGAAGGCCAGATAGGGCGCGTATTTCTGCTGGCTGATGCCGGTCTTCTGCATCATGTCGACGACCTTATCCATGCCGGTGGTCGCCGCCAGCCGCACGGTCATCAGGTTGCGCGACTGTTCGATACCCCAACGCATCGTCTGCGGACCGGCGCCGCGGCTGTTGGCAAAGTTGCGAAAGCATTTGACGCCGAGCCGGGCACCCTGATTGACGCAATACGGGCCGTCGACGACGATCGACGCCGGCGTCATTCCGTTTTCGAGCGCGGCGGCATAGACGATCGGCTTGATCGTCGATCCCGGCTGGCGCAGCGCCTGGGTAGCGCGGTTGAACGACTGGATGCGCGAATCGAACCCGCCCTGCATCGCCAGCACCCGGCCGGTGCGCGGGTCCTCGACGACCATGCCGCCGGAAATCTTCGGCACGCTGCGCAAGGACCAGTCGCTGCCCGAAGGCGCGACGGCGATGACGTCGCCGGCCTTGAGCGCGGCGAACGCCGTGCCCCCTTCGCCGCGCACCGGCATCACCGCATTGCCGCGTGGCAGCGTGCCGGTGCTTCCGTCGACAAAGCCGATCTCGGCGTCGCTGCCGTCCTTGGCGATGACGATTGCCGCGCGCCAATCGTCATAATCGACGCCGATGTTGGACGATGCCAGCACGCCGCGCCAATTGTCGCCGTCGATCTCGGTCGTGCCGAGCGGACCCGACCAGCCGCGCCCGCGGTCGAAGCGCAGCAATCCTTCGCGCAGGGCATCGGTGGCATATTCCTGCAGCTTCGGATTGAGCGAGCTGCGCACCCAGAGCCCTCCGGCATAGACGCTGTGGGGGCTGTCCTTGTCGTCCTCGCCAAAGCGTTCGAGCAGTTCGCGGCGCACTTCCTCGACGAAATAGCCGCCGATCTGGGGCACGCGGCGTGCGCTGCGCTGGGTGGTGCCGAGCGGCTCCGCGACCGCCTGCGCATATTGCGCCTGGTCGATGAAATCGTTGCGGCGCATCTCGCCCAGCACCCAGTTGCGGCGATCGACCGCGCGATCGGCATTGCGCACCGGGTCGTAGTTGGCAGGGCCCTTGGGCAGGATCGCCAGATACGCCATCTGCGGCAGCGTCAGTTGCTCGACCGACTTGCCGAAATAGGCGTCCGCCGCGGCCTCGACGCCATAAGCGTTGCGGCCGAGGAAAATCTGGTTGAGGTAGAGCTCGAGAATCTGCTGCTTGGTCAGCGCATCCTCGATCCGCCACGCCAGCATCACTTCGCGCAGCTTGCGGATATAGCTGACCTCGTTGGTCAGCAGCAGGTTCTTGGCGACCTGTTGTGTGATCGTCGAGGCGCCGACCGGACGTCCGTCATTGCGGAAATTGGTGATCATCGCCGACACGATGCCGGGATAATCGACGCCGCCATGCTCGAAGAACGTCCGGTCCTCCGCCGCCAGGAACGCCTGGATCAGCTGGCGCGGATACTCGGCATAGGCGAGCTCGATCCGCCGTTCGCGCGCAAAGGTCTGGATCGGCGCGCCGTCGATCGCACGGATATTGGTGGGCAGCGGCGGTTCATAGGACTGCAGCTGATCGACGGAGGGCAGGTCGCGCGCGACCAGGAACCACAGCAATGCGCCGCACAGTCCCGCCAGCAACGCTCCCCACGCGAACAGCTTGAACCACCAGCGCCTGCGCCACTGGCCCAGTCGCGCGCCAGTCCCGGACAGCCCGCGCCGCAGCTTCAGGGTGATCGTCGATTCCGAATGTTCCGCCATGTGAAGCGCGGTTTAGCAAGTTTCGCGCGCGACGCCAGCGGCGGTGCGACGGGGCGGGGACGATGGCCCTCAATGCGGAACGGCGCCGATCTCGAACCCGGTCTTGTCGTGCAGCGCGAAGCGATCGACGATATCGGCGCTTGCCCGGTTGTACCCGACCATCTCCACCGTGCAGCCGTCACGCCGCAGCCGTGCGACCACCTTGTCGAGCGCGGCGACCGCGGAGATGTCCCAGAAATGCGCGGCGGTCATGTCGATCAGGACATGCCGGACCGGCTCGGACACGGCGAATGCGCGGGTGAAGCGATCGACCGACGCGAAGAAAATCTGACCGGCCACGCGATAGGTCACCGATTGTCCGCCTTCGGCGACGCAGCGTTCGACGGTGAACATCCGCTGCACCTTGCCGGCGAAGAAGATGCCCGAAAGCAGCACGCCGGCCAGCACACCCTGCGCCAGGTCGTGCGTGGCGACGACCACGACCACCGTCGTCAGCATCACCACAGACGATGGCCAGGGGTGTCGCTTGAGGTTGGGGATCGAATTCCAGCTGAACGTGCCGATCGACACCATGATCATCACCGCGACCAGGGCGGGCATCGGCACCTGCCCGACCAGCGGCCCCAGCACGGTGAGCAGGAACAGCAGGAACGCGCCCGCGACGAACGTCGACAGTCGCCCGCGCCCGCCCGAAGTCACGTTGATGACCGATTGGCCGATCATCGCGCAGCCGCCCATTCCGCCTACTGCCGCTGCCGCGATGTTGGCGATGCCCTGTCCGCCGCATTCACGCCGCTTGTCGCTTTCGGTGCCGGTCATGTCGTCGACGATCTGCGCCGTCAGCAGCGACTCGAGCAGCCCCACCGCCGCCATCGTCGCCGAATAGGGCAGGATGATGCGCAGTGTCTCCAGAGTAAGCGGCACGTCGGGCAGTACCAGTGCGGGCAGGCCGGCGGGAAGCTCCCCCATGTCGCCGACGGTGTTGACCGGAAGCCCGAACGCGATGCTGATCGTGGTCAGGACGACGATCGCGATCAGCGGCGACGGAACCGCCCTGGTCAGCCGCGGCACGCCATAGATAATCGCCAGTCCGGCAGCGACCATCGCATAGGCCTGCCAACCGACATTGGTCAGTTGCGGAAGCTGGGCGAGAAAGATCAGGATCGCCAGTGCGTTGACGAAACCGGTAATAACCGATCGCGACACGAACTGCATCAGCAGGTCGAGCCGCAGCAGCCCCGCGGCGATCTGGATCATACCCATCAGGATGGTGGCGGCGAACAGATATTCGACGCCGTGGTCGCGCACCAGCGGAACGACCAGCACGGCGACGGCGGCGGTCGCGGCCGAGATCATGCCGGGCCTGCCGCCGGTAAAGGCGATGACGATCGCGATCGCGACCGAGGCATAAAGGCCGACGCGCGGATCGACCCCGGCGATGATCGAGAAGCCGATCGCTTCCGGGATGAGGGCGAGCGCGACGACGATGCCGGCCAGCACCTCGGCACGCGGGTTCGAAAGCCATTCGCGGCGAAGCGAGGCGGATAGGTTCATTGAAAAGTCCGGGTAGCTATCGGCGGCGCACGGGCTGCCAGATGATCCCGGGGATAGGCGCCGGGCCGAGCCACCCGCGCAAAGCGGGTCCGTCGAACCGCTGCAATGCAACATTATGGATTTAAGGGCAAGGCTGCGGCGGGGAGTAGGTCCTCAAGCGGACGTGTTACCGTGACGCCATCCGCCTAGCGAAATGGATATCAACCGCGCGCTGGACGCTTTCGCCGATCTTCTTCTGACCTTCCTTCGATGCCAGGAATTTGGCGTCGTTGTCGTTCGAGACATAGCCCGTCTCGAACAGGATCGACGGCATGTCGGGGGCCTTGAGCACCAGCAGCGACGCCATGCGGTGAAAGCTGGGCTTGGTCGGGATCAGCGGCTGCGCCTCGCGGCCCAGCAGGCGGGCAAAGCTCGCCGAGCGGTTCATCGTCTCGCGCTGGGTCAGGTCGATCAGGATCGACGAGATATCGGACGGTTCCGCGCCCAGATTGACCCCTGCGATCAGGTCGGACTTGTTCTCGCGCGCGGCCAGCCGGGCGGCTTCCTTATCGGACGCGACTTCGGACAGCGTATAGGCGGTGGCGCCGGTCGCCTCGGGGTTGCCTGCGCTGTCGCAATGCACCGAGATGAACAGGTCCGCGCCCAGCCGCCGCGCCACGCCGAAGCGTTCGCGGTGAAGCAGGTAGCGGTCATCGTCGCGAGTCATCGCCACGCGCACCCGGCCGGACTTGACGAGCTGGTCGCGGATCGCGCGGGCGAGCGCCAGCGTCAGATCCTTTTCGCGCAGCCCCTTGTAGTTCGCGATCGCGCCGGGATCGTGGCCGCCATGTCCGGCGTCGATCACCACCAGCGGGCGGCTGTCGTCGGCGCCGATCACCTTGGGTAGCGGCGGCCCGCCGCGCGTCTCCGGGACGGTGACGGCAACCTTGGCGGGCGCGGACGCGGGGGGCGCGAAGCGCACGCTGCCTCTTGCCGCCTCGGCGGAAAAACGGCTCGCATCGACGCTGCGCAGTTCCAGGATCAGGCTGCGGCCGCGCTTGCCGAAGCTGCCGCTTTCGATCAGTGTCGGGCGCGACAGGTCGAACACGATCCGCGTGGCATCGCCGCGCGCTGCCTGCCGCACGCTGGCGACGGGGCCGGCGGCCCTGGGCAGCGCGCCGGGCTGGACACCGGCCAGATCGAGCGCGATCCGGTGCGGGCCGTCGAGCAGGAACGCCGTCGCATCGGCGATCCGCTCGTCAAAAGTGATGACGATGCGGTCGCGCTCGATCTGCACCGCCTCGATCGACGCGGCGACCGCAGGCGTGCCGCCAAGCCACAATGCCAATATTGCAAGGAAGACCGACACCCGCACGCTATGCCGCGCGCGGACCTTGGTGGTCCAGCCGAAAACCATGTTACCCCGCCCCGTTACCCTCGTGACGGGCTGGGGATAGCGGGGCGGCCTTCAATTCGTGATGAAATCATTCGGTTAATTTGGCAGTAGGCAATTTTTTGCCGTCCCTCGGCAAGTTTGCGCGGCAAGCGGCAAAAGCACGCGGTTGCCGCATCGTTTCGGCGGTGCTAGTCCATCTGCGTCGCTCCTTCGCCATCGTGCGCACGGGCACCCGCCGCCGCAACCGCGGGCCGCGGACTTCAGGTTGACGCTCGCATGCCGCACTTTCCGTCCCGCCCGAACCGCCACGCCGCCTCAGGCGTGCGCGCGGTGATGGCGACGGAGTTCCCGGGCCATGCGCCCGGGCGTGCGCACCGAGCAGAGGCAGTTTTCGTACCCTTCACGGCAATGGCGGGCATCCCCCGCCACGCCATCCCCATTGTTCGCGCGCCGGCACGTGCCGCAAGGCCGCCCGTGCGCGCTCGGAGAATCCATAATGACCATGCGCATGCTGATCGACGCACGCCACCGGGAAGAAACCCGCGTGGCGGTCGTCAAGGGAAACCGGATCGAGGAGTTTGATTTCGAAAGTGCCGAGCGCAAGCAGCTCAAGGGCAATATCTATCTCGCCAAGGTAACCCGGGTCGAACCGTCGCTGCAGGCGGCGTTCGTCGATTATGGCGGCAATCGCCACGGCTTCCTCGCATTCAGCGAGATCCATCCCGATTATTACCAGATTCCCAAGGAAGACCGCGAAGCGTTGCTGCGCGAAGAGGCGGAGCATGCCGCCGAGGAAGCCGCGCTGCGCGGCGACGACCTCGATGCCGAGCATGACGACGACGAAGACGGCGAGGTCGAGGTCGTCGAGCGCGACGACGACGACGCGGACGGTGATGCTGAGTCCGGCGAAGGCGAGGAAGGCGGCGATGCGCCGCGTGGCCGCCGCCGCAAGGGCGGCAGTGAGGATCCGGCGGTCGAGGCGCTGCGTCAGCGCCGGCTGAACCTGCGCCGCCGCTACAAGATCCAGGACGTGATCCGCAGGCGGCAGGTGCTGCTGGTCCAGGTCGTCAAGGAGGAGCGCGGCAACAAGGGTGCGGCGCTCACCACCTATCTCTCGCTCGCCGGTCGCTATTGCGTGCTGATGCCCAACACCGCGCATGGCGGCGGCATCTCGCGCAAGATTTCCAATGCCGGCGACCGCAAGCGGCTGAAGTCGATCATGGCCGACCTGCAATTGCCGCCGACGATGGGCTGCATCGTGCGTACCGCCGGGCTGCAGCGCACCAAGGTCGAGATCAAGCGCGACTTCGATTATCTGGCAAGGCTGTGGGACGGCATTCGCGAGGAAACGCTCAAATCCTCGGCGCCCGCGCTGGTCTACGGCGACAGCGACCTCATCAAGCGCGCGATCCGCGACATCTACAACCGCGATATCGAGGAAGTGATCGTCGAGGGCGAGGACGGGTATCGGCAAGCCAAGGACTTCATGAAGCTGCTGATGCCCAGCCACGCGCGGCGCGTGCAGAATTACGCCGACGCGGTGCCGCTGTTCCAGCGCGCGCATGTCGAGGACCAGCTGGCGGCGATGTACAATCCCGTCGTCCAGCTCAAATCGGGCGGCTATCTGGTTATCAACCCGACCGAGGCGCTGGTGTCGATCGACATCAACTCAGGCCGCTCGACGCGCGAGCACAATATCGAGCAGACCGCGACCGCGACCAATCTCGAGGCTGCGCAGGAGATTGCGCGCCAGTTGCGGCTGCGCGACATGGCCGGGCTGGTCGTGATCGATTTCATCGACATGGATCATTCGTCGAACGTCCGTAAGGTCGAGAAGGCGATGAAGGAGGCGCTCAAGAACGATCGCGCCCGCATCCAGGTCGGCCGGATCAGCGCCTTCGGCCTGATGGAGATGAGCCGTCAGCGGCTGCGCACCGGCGTGCTCGAGGCGTCCACCCGGCAATGCCCGCATTGCGAGGGCACCGGCCTGGTCCGCACCGCATCGTCGGCGGGCCTGAGTGCCTTGCGGCTGATCGAGGACGAGGCCGCACGCGGTCGCGGCTCGATCCTGACGCTGCGCGCCAGCCAGGAAGCGGCGTTCTACGTGCTCAACAAGAAGCGCGCCGACATCGCCGAGATCGAGGAGCGCTACGGCGTGTCGGTCGAGGTCGCGTCGGACGGCGAGATCGAGGGCGCGCGCATGTCGGTCGAGGCGAGCGGACCGCCGCCCGCCTATGCTCCGCGCTTCCAGGCGATTGTCGAAGAGCCCGACGACGAAGTCTATGACGAGATCGACGATGAGGAGGAGGTCGAGGAAGAGACCGCCGCCGAGGAAGCACCGCGTCAGCGCGGACGCGAGCGCGACGAAAACGATGGCGAGGCACGCGGACGTCGCCGCCGCCGCCGGGGCCGTCGGGGCCGTGGGCGCGACGAGGACGGTGCCGAGCGCACGGCCGATGCCGATCCGATCGCCGACGACTCGGTGGAAGCCGATGTGGCCGAAGACGATGGCGCGGAACCGCGCGAAGCCGCGCCCCGAGCGGACACTGCCGAAGAAGGCGAGGGCCGTCGTCGCCGCCGCCGCCGCGGACGCCGCGGCGGACGTCGCCAGGCGGGTGAAGAGACCCGCGCCGATGCGCCTGCCGAACCGGACGAGGCGGCCGATGCAACCGTGCCAGTGTCCCTGGAAATCGCCGAACCCGGACCCGAACCCGAACCGGCCGCCGACGCCAAGCCCAAGCGCACCCGCCGCCGCAAGGCCGATCTCGCCGAGGCTCCAGTCGAGGCGGCTCCCGAGCCGGAGGCGACCGTCGAAGCGCCAGCAAACGCCCCTGAAAAGCCGAAGCGTACGCGCCGCAAGAAGGCGGATGCGATCGATGCGCCGGTGGTAGGCGCGGTCGTCGAGGCGGTCGAGCCGGCCGAGGACGTACCGGCCAAGCCCAAGCGGACGCGTCGCAAGAAGGCCGATGTGACCGAGGAAGCGGTGCCTGCCGCTTTGCCGGAGCCCGTCGAGCAGGACCTTGCGCCGGTCGATCCTGTCGCCGCAGTGACCAGCGACGCCGCCATCGCCGAGCAGGCCGAAGCGGACGGTGAGGCGGGGCCACCCCGGCGCGGCTGGTGGCAGCGTACCTTCGGGGCGTGATCGCGCCTGACCTGAAGTAATCGTGCCAAAGGGGCCGTCGCTGTTCGCAGCGGCGGCCCTTTTCATGCGGCCAGCCATCGGAGGCACACAGCTTCATCGTCAATTCATGCGGGCTCGGCCACCGCTGCGCCGGCGCGGCCGGTTGTGCGCGGCTCCGCTTTGACCGATAGGGAGCGTCATGAAGCGGTTGATCACTGGGTTCGCGATGGCGCTCCTGCTATGGAGCCAGCCGGCAGCCGCCCAGTCGATCCTGCGCGATGCCGAGACCGAGGCGCTGTTCGCCGAGATGGCGAACCCGATCGCCGAGGCGGCTGGGCTCGACAAGCGCAATTTCCGTGTCGTCCTCATCAACGATAAGTCGATCAACGCGTTCGTGGCGGGCGGCCAGATCGTCTATCTTCACTCGGGACTGATCGACGCCGCCGACACCGCCAACGAGGTCCAGGGAGTGATCGCGCACGAGGTCGGTCATATTACCGGCGGCCACGTTCCGCTTGGCGATCGCATGGGTCGCGGGGCGATGGGCATCACCCTGCTCAGCCTGGTGCTGGGCGCAGCGGCGATGGCGGCGGGCGCGGGCGAGGCGGGGGCCGGCATCCTTGCCGCTGGCAACCGCGCCGCGCTCGGCAATTTCCTCGCATTTTCCCGCGTGCAGGAATCCTCGGCAGACGCCGCCGGCGCGTCGTTCCTCAACAAGGCGAGTATCCCCGGCAAGGGCATGCTCAGCTTCTTTCGCAAGCTGCAGGCCTATGAATACCGCCTCGCGATCCCGCAGGACAACAGCTACGAACGCTCGCACCCGCTGTCTGGCGAGCGCATCGCCAATCTGACCGGCAGCGTGCGCAGTTCGGCTGCCTGGGACAAGCCGCTCGATGCGGGAATGGAAGCGCGGTTCAAACGCGTCCAGGCCAAGCTGCGCGGCTATGTCAACGACCCCAAGACGACGCTTGCGCGGTATCCCGCAAGCGACCAGAGCGCTGCCGCCCACTATGCCCGCGCCTATGCCTATCACCTGTCGGGCTATCCCGTCGAAGCCGCCAAGGAGACCCAGGCGCTGGTCGCGACGTCGCCCGACGATCCCTATTTCCTCGAGCTCGAGGGACAGATCCTGCTCGAATCGGGAAAGCCCGAAGCGGCGATCCCTGCGCTGCGCGAAGCCGTCCAGCGCAGCGACAACGCGCCATTGGTCGCCGCGACGTTCGCACATGCCCTGCTCGCGACCGAGGATTCAAGCCATCTCGACGAGGCGGAGAAGGTGCTCAACCGCGCGGTGGCGCGCGACAACGAGAATCCCGGTGCGTGGGTGCAGCTGGCGATGGTCTATGAGCGCAAGGGCGATGAGGCGCGGCTGGCGCTGGCGCGCGCCGAACAGCTCCGCCTGCTCGGCTATCACACGTTGGCGCTGGCCAGCGCGCAGAATGCGGTCGCCATGCTTCCCCCGGGATCGCGAGAGGCGCTCCGGGCGCAGGACCTGGTGGTGATTTCCAGGACCGAGATCGATCTCGAAAAGGACCGCCGATGAAGCCGTTTTCGCTGGCGTGGTTTGCCAGCCTGGTCGTCGCGGCGTTGCTCGGAGCGGGCGCGTTCGCACTGCTCCAGCCGCTGGTCGTGCCGTCCGCGGCGCCGGGCTCGGCATCGGTGCGCGAAGCGATCCTTGCCGATCCTGCAATCATTCCCGATGCCATGGAGGCACTGCGCAGCCGCGAGACCGGCAAGGTGATAGCCGCCAACCGCTCGGCGATCGTCGATCCTTTCGGCAATGCCTGGAAAGGCGATCCGGCGGGCGACGTCACCGTCGTCGCCTATATGGACTATGCCTGCGGATATTGCCGTGCCAGCCTGCCGATCCTCGACCAGCTGGTCGCGGCCGACGCCGATGTGAAGATCGTGTTCCGCGAACTGCCGATCCTGTCGGAAGCCAGCCGCCGCGCGGCGCAATGGAGCCTGGCCGCCGCCGAACAGGGCAAGTTCCGGCAATATCACGACATCTTGTTCACGGCCGGGCAACTGAGCGACGCGACCATCGATGCGGCAATTGCCCGCGCCGGGCTCGATCGCGTTCGCGGCGAGCGGGTGGTGCGCTCGGAGGCGGTGCAAGCGGAGATCCAGCGCAACCTCGCGCTGGCGGGACAGCTGGGCATGACCGGAACTCCGGCTTGGGTCGTCGGCGACCGCGTCCTGTCCGGCGCGCTGCCCCTGCAGGCGATGCAAAGCGCGGTGGCATCGGCGCGCAGCGCCGGCTGACCTTGCCGTCAATCCCCCCGGACCCTATCTGGCGCGGACGCGGACATTCGGGGGGGGCATCGCTTGGAACCCATTTTATCGCTTGCCGGTGTCGGCAAGACGTATGGCTCGGGCCATGTCGCCCTGAAGTCGGTCGATCTCGACATCGCGAGGGGCGAGATTTTCGCGTTGCTGGGTCCCAATGGCGCCGGCAAGACCACGCTGATCAGCATCGTGTGTGGCATCGTCAATCCGACCAGCGGCACGATCACCGTCGATGGGCATGACGCGATCCGCGACTATCGCGCCGCGCGCAGCCGCATCGGGCTGGTGCCGCAGGAACTGGCGACCGACGCATTCGAAAGCGTGATCGACACCGTGCGGTTCAGCCGCGGCCTATTCGGAAAGTCCCGCAACGACGCCTATCTCGATCAGCTGCTCAAGGACCTGTCGCTCTACGAAAAGCGCAACGCCAAGATTCTCGAGCTGTCGGGCGGCATGAAGCGCCGCGTGCTGATCGCCAAGGCGCTGAGCCATGAACCCGATATCCTGTTCCTCGACGAACCCAGCGCCGGGGTCGATGTGTCGCTGCGCCGTGACATGTGGAAGCTTGTCCACCGCCTGCGCGACCGCGGCGTGACGATCATCCTCACGACGCATTATATCGAGGAAGCCGAGGAGATGGCGGATCGCGTCGGCGTCATCAACAAGGGCGAACTGTTGCTGGTCGAGCGCAAGACCGAGCTGATGAAGAAGCTCGGCAAGCGCGAGATGGACATCGCCCTCACCGATCCGATGACGGTCGTTCCAGACGAACTGGGCGATTGGCAGCTCAGCCTCGAGGACGAAGGCCACAAATTGCGCTATGTGTTCGATGCGCAGGCGGAAAGGACCGGGATCCCCTCGTTGCTGCGCAAGCTCGGCGAGATCGGCATCGGCTTCAAGGACCTCGAAACGTCCAAATCGAGCCTCGAGGATATTTTCGTCGATCTCGTCCAGGATCGGCAGGGAGCGGCGGCATGAACCTTCACGGCGTCTCGGCGATCTACGTCTTCGAAATGGCGCGGTTCAAGCGCACCATCTGGCAGTCGGTGGTCACGCCGGTGATCACCACCGCGCTCTACTTCATCGTGTTCGGCGGCGCGATCGGCAGCCGGATCGAGAATATCGATGGGGT
Organism: Sphingomonas japonica; assembly: GCF_006346325.1. Lineage (NCBI taxonomy): Bacteria > Pseudomonadati > Pseudomonadota > Alphaproteobacteria > Sphingomonadales > Sphingomonadaceae > Sphingomonas > Sphingomonas japonica. The sequence continues at coordinate 86,649 of NZ_VDYR01000001.1, forward strand.
GAGCTATGGCAGCTTCATCGTTCCCGGCCTTATCATGCTGACTTTGCTCACGCAGAGCCTGTCGAACGCCTCGTTCGGCATCTACTTCCCCAAGTTCACCGGCACGATCTACGAACTGCTTTCGGCGCCGGTATCGACCTTGGAGATGCTGCTGGGCTATGTCGGCGCGGCGGCGACCAAGTCGATGCTGATCGGCCTCATCATCCTGGGTACGGCGACCTTTTTCGTCGACCTGACCATCGCCCATCCGCTGATGATGGTGACGTTCCTGATCCTGACGTCGGTGACGTTCAGCCTGTTCGGCTTCATCATCGGCATCTGGGCCAAGGGCTTCGAGCAATTGTCGCTGGTCCCCGCGCTGCTGATCACACCGCTGACATTCCTGGGCGGCGCATTCTATTCGATCGACATGCTTCCCGAACCGTGGCGCACGGTCAGCCTGTTCAACCCGGTAGTGTATCTGGTCAGCGGGTTCCGCTGGAGCTTCTTCGGCCAGGGCGATGTCGCGGTCGGCGTCAGCCTGGGCGTGACGTTCGCGTTCCTGATGCTTTGCGCAGGGTTGATCGCTTGGATGTTCAAAACGGGGTACCGGCTGAAGGCGTGATAGCCTTCAGTCCAGTCGGTGCTCGCCCTTGACCCAGCGGACGGTGCCGGAGCTCGCGCGCATCACCACGCTTTCGGTGGTCATCACCTTGCCCTTGCGCTTGACGCCTTCGAGCAGCGAGCCATCCGTCACTCCAGTCGCGGCAAAGATGCAGTCGCCGCTCGCCAGGTCCTCGAGGTCGTAGACCTTGTCGAGGTCGGCGATGCCCCATTTCGCCGCACGCGCGCGCTCGTCGTCATTGCGGAAGAACAGCCGCCCCTTGAACTGACCGCCGACGCAGCGCAGCGCTGCCGCCGCCAGCACGCCCTCGGGCGCGCCGCCCTGACCCATATAGACGTCGATCGTGGTGTCGGGATCGCTGGTCGCGATCACAGCCGCCACGTCGCCGTCCGGAATCAGCATGATGCCGCAGCCACAGCCGCGCAGCTCGGCGATCAGCTTTTCGTGACGCGGGCGATCGAGCACGCAGGCGATGATCTGGTCGGGGCGCACGCCCTTGGCCGCGGCGATCGCCTCGACATTCTGGGTCGGCGTCCTGTCGAGATCGATCACGCCCGCCGGATAGCCCGGCCCGACCGCGATCTTGTCCATGTAGACGTCGGGCGCGTTCAGCAGGCAGCCCTCTTCGGCGATCGCCAGCACGGCCAGCGCATTCGGCCCGGCCTTGGCGGTGATCGTGGTTCCTTCCAGCGGATCGAGCGCGATGTCGATCTTGGGCCCCGATCCGATCGCCGATCCGACCTTCTCGCCGATATACAGCATCGGCGCCTCGTCGCGCTCGCCCTCGCCAATGACGACGGTGCCGTCCATGTAGAGCGAATTGAGCGCCTCGCGCATCGCCTCGACCGCGGCGGCATCGGCGGCCTTTTCGTTGCCGCGGCCAACCAGGCTCGACGCCGCGATCGCCGCGGCCTCGGTCACGCGCACCATCTCCAGAACTAGGACGCGATCGAGATTCTGGCTCGCGGTCTGCATGCTATCCACCCCAGGCTTGTTTGAAGCGGCGGATAGGGGAGGGGGACGGGGTTGTCGAGCGGATGCGGGGAAATCAAACGTCGAGGTTGGCCACGCTCAGCGCATTCTCCTGGATGAACTCGCGGCGTGGTTCGACGACGTCGCCCATCAAGCGGGTGAAGATTTCGTCGGCGACATCGGCCTGTTCGATCGCGACACGCAGCATCGACCGGTTCGCCGGGTCGAGCGTGGTTTCCCACAGTTGCTCGGCATTCATCTCGCCCAGCCCCTTGTAGCGTTGGATCGACAGGCCCTTGCGGCCCGCCGCCAAGATCGCCTCAAGCAGCTCGCTCGGTCGCGCGATCAGGCGCTCGCCCTTGGCCAGCGCGGGCAGGTCTTCGCCGTCGGCCGCATCCTCGCCATCGGCTTCCGGTTCGGCTTCCGCCTCGGCTGCAGCCGATGCGCGCACCGGCACCAGCTTGGCGAGCGTCGAATAGCTGTCGGCTTCCTCCGCTGCCAGTGCGTGAAGCTTGCGCCCTTCGGCCGATGCCAGGAACGCCGCCTCGATGATGTGGTGGTCGGTCACCCCGCGCCACACACGCTGGAAATGGAACCCGCCATCCTCGCTCATGCGCGCGGTCCAGCGGGCGTCCTCGTCGGTAGTGTCGAGCTTGCGCGCGACCTCGGCCAGCCGCCCCGCGCGCGTCTCCGCGCTTGCTTCGGGGTCCAGCGCGCCTTCCAGCGCCAGCGCCTCGACGATGCGCGGATCATAGCGGCGAGGAACATAGCGCATCAGCGTGCGCATCCGCCGCGCATGGTCAAGCATCACGCGCAGCCCGGGGCCGGCACGCGTGCCGCTTGCGGTCTCCAGCGCGCTCAACCCGACGCCCGCGGTCACGAGATATTCGTCGAGCGCCGCATCGTCCTTGAGATATACTTCGGACCGCCCCTTGCTCGCCTTGTAGAGCGGCGGCTGGGCGATGAAGAGGTGCCCGGCCTCGATGATCTCGGGCATCTGGCGGTAGAAGAAGGTCAGCAGCAGCGTGCGGATATGCGCGCCGTCGACGTCTGCGTCGGTCATGATGACGATCTTGTGATAGCGCAGCTTCTCGAGATTGAAATCGTCGCGACCGATACCGGTGCCCATCGCCTGGATCAGCGTGCCGATCTCCTTGCTGCCGAGCATCCGGTCAAAGCGCGCACGCTCGACGTTCAGGATCTTGCCGCGCAGGGGCAGGATCGCCTGGAAATGCCGGTCGCGGCCCTGCTTGGCGCTGCCGCCTGCGGAGTCGCCCTCGACCAGGAACAGCTCGGACTTGGCCGGATCGCGTTCCTGGCAATCGGCGAGCTTGCCGGGCAGTGAGGCGATGTCCATCACGCCCTTGCGCCGGGTCAGCTCGCGCGCCTTCTTGGCGGCTTCACGCGCGGCCGCGGCGTCGATGATCTTGGCGACGATCGCCCGCCCATGCGCCGGGTTTTCCTCGAGCCACTCGGCCAGCTTGTCGGCCATCAGCGATTCGAGCGGTTGGCGCACTTCGGATGACACCAATTTGTCCTTGGTCTGTGATCCGAACTTGGGATCGGGTAGCTTGACCGATACGATCGCGGTCAGCCCCTCGCGCATGTCGTCGCCGGTCAGCGACACCTTCTCCTTCTTGAGCAGGCCCGATTTGTCGGCATAGTTGTTGAGCGTGCGCGTCAGCGCGGCGCGGAATGCCGCCAGATGCGTGCCGCCATCGCGCTGCGGGATGTTGTTGGTGAAGGCGAGGACATTCTCGTAATAGCTGTCGTTCCATTCGAGCGCGACGTCGATGACGACATCGTCGCGGTCGCCATGGATGGCGATCGGATCGGGCATCAGCGGCGTCTTGTTGCGATCGAGATATTTGACGAACGCGCCGATGCCGCCTTCGTAGAACAGCTCGACTTCGCGGACGTCCTCGTGCCGGGCATCGCGCAGGAACAGCCGCACGCCGGAGTTGAGGAAGGCCAGTTCGCGATAGCGATGCTCGAGCTTGTCGAAATCGAACTCGATCTGATTGCGGAACGTGCCGCCGTCACCCGGCGCCCGCTCGATCGACGGCCAGAAGGTCACGCGCGTCCCCTTGCGATCGCCGACCGCGTCGCTGACGACTTCCAGCGGCGACACCGCATTGCCGTTCGCAAAACGAATGTAATGCTCGCGTCCGTCGCGCCAGATAGTAAGGTCGAGCCGCTCGCTGAGCGCATTGACCACCGACACGCCGACGCCGTGCAGCCCGCCCGAAACCTTGTAGGCATTGGTGTCCGACGTGTTGTCGAACTTTCCACCCGCGTGGAGCTGGGTCATGATGACCTCGGCGGCCGACACGCCCTCCTCGGCATGAATGCCGGTGGGAATTCCGCGGCCGTTATCCTCGACCGACACCGATCCGTCTGCGTTGAGCGTGATGATGATGCGGTCGCAATGTCCGGCGAGCGCTTCGTCGATGGCATTGTCCGATACTTCGAACACCATGTGGTGCAGGCCCGAGCCGTCGTCGGTGTCGCCGATATACATGCCAGGGCGCTTGCGCACCGCGTCGAGACCCTTGAGCACGCGGATCGACGACGCGCCATAGGCGTTTTCTTCAGGGGGTGTTGCCATGCCGATGATATAGGGTTTGCGGACGTGTAACGAAAGCGAAATACGCGATTTGAACCGGTTTCAGCGGCCAGATTTCACTCCGCGACCGGCACCGTGTCGTACACTTGCACGCGCTGCCACAGCGCCGAGTGCTCCTCGACGAACTGCAGGTGGATCGGATCGACCTGATAGGCTTGCTGATCGGCGGCGCTGTCGAACGTCAGCGTCCACGACACCGAGTAGGAGCCGTCGATGACGTCGCGGTCGGTGCCGGCGGGCTCACCGATCTGATAGCTGCGGATCGTGTCGACTGCCGACAGCTTCTCCAGCGCCGCGACCAGCCGCGCCTTGTCCGCCGCGCTGTCGGAATTCTTCAGCCAGAAAAAGACGTGATGGATGAACCGCGCATCGCGCCGGGCGGTGTCGGTCTTCGACTGCGCGAGCGCTGCTACGGGAAGAGTCGCGGCGGCCAGCGCGAGCAAGGCAGCATGGATCGGGCGCATCGTTCAGGCTCCAGCAACGAGAGGGGGCGATAGCGCGATACCGCTACCGCCCCTCGGTCGCTCGATCAACCGATCGCGATCAGCGCGACTGCGTTGCCGCCCGGTTGCCGCCGGAACGGCCACCGCCGCCGCCTCCGCCGCCCGGACGCCCGCCGCGACGGTTGCCGCCACCGGGACGCGCTGCGCCGCCATGCGCCGGTTTGGCGGCATGCGTCGCACGCGGGCGCCGCGGACCCTGCTCCTGACGCGGGCGATCGGGCCGTTCGGCGGGTACCGGACCGACGCGCGTCGATTTGATCCGATCGATCTCAGCGGTGAAGGTGGCGGGGAGGGCGACCGGCTCGATGCGCTGGCGAGTGAGCTTTTCGATCGTGCGCAGATAGGGCCGCTCATCTTCGGCGCAGAAGCTGAACGCGACGCCTTCGGCACCGGCGCGCGCCGTCCGCCCGATGCGATGGACATATTGCTCGGCCACATTGGGCAGTTCGAAGTTGAGGACGTGGCTGACGCCGGGAACATCGATGCCGCGCGCGGCGATGTCGGTCGCGACCAGCAATTTGACCTTGCCAGAGCGGAATTCGGCGAGCGCCTTTTCGCGCTGCGGCTGGCTCTTGTTGCCGTGGATCGCATTGGCGGCGATGCCGCTTGCCGCCAGCAGCTTCACGACGCGGTCGGCGCCATGCTTAGTGCGAGTGAAGATCAGCGCGCGTTCGATATCGTTGCGCTCGATGAACAGAGTCAGCAGGAACTGCTTTTCGACCTGGTTGACGAAGGTGACATACTGGTCGATCCGCTCGACCGTGGTCGCGGCCGGGGTGACGCGGACCTCGACCGGATCGGTCAGGAACTGGTCGGCCAGATCGCGGATGGTCTTGGGCATCGTCGCCGAGAAGAACAAAGACTGGCGATCGCGCGGCAGCATCGCCACGATCTTGCGCAACGTGTGGATGAAGCCGAGATCGAGCATCTGGTCGGCTTCGTCGAGCACCAGGATCTCGAGATCGGCGAGGCTGAGGCAGCGCTGCTCGATCAGGTCCATCAGGCGCCCTGGCGTCGCCACCAGGATGTCGACGCCCGCCGACGTGTCGCGGCGATTGCGCGCGATCGGGGTGCCGCCGAATACGGTAGCGACGGTCAGCTTGGTGAACTTGGCATAGGCGCGCGCGCTGTCGGCGATCTGGCTGGCAAGTTCGCGCGTCGGCGCGAGCACCAGCATGCGGCAACGCATCGGCTTGCGGCGCTCGTTCGCCTTCACCAGCCGGTCGATCGACGGCAGCATGAATGCCGCGGTCTTGCCGGTTCCGGTCTGGGCGATGCCGAGCAGGTCGTTGCCCTCGAGCAGCGCCGGGATCGACTGAAGCTGGATCGGCGTGGGGGTGTCGTAGTTCTTGAGCGCGAGCGCATCGAGGACGGACTTCGAGAGTCCGAGCGATTGAAAGGTCATGAGTGTCCTGGAATTCGGTGCCGGTGCGCGCGCGGTCTGGGCGCACGACGGGCGGGGTCATAAAAGACGCCCCGCGTGAAATGGGAAGCCGGTGGGAGCGACGCCGAGCTGACTCTGGGGAGCCGATCACGCTGCTGTCGGTAAGCGTCGCTGCGCTGCGGCAAATGGTCGCGATCGGCGCAAAAGTCAAGCGTCTGCAATAACGGAACCGTTTTCAACGACATAGCGCGTAGCAGCCCCGATCGCATCGAACAGTCCTGCCTCGGTTCCGGTCATCCATACCTGCCCCCTGCCCGAAAGCCGGTCGAACAGCGCGGCGCGGCGCAACGGGTCGAGATGCGCCGCCACTTCGTCGAGCAGCAATACCGGCGGCGAGCCGGTGCGATCGGCGACGAGATCGGCGTGCGCCAGAACGATACCGAGCAGCAGAGCCTTTTGCTCGCCGGTCGAACACAGCGCCGCCGCCTGATCCTTGTCGCGGTGGACCACGGCCAAGTCGGCGCGGTGCGGGCCGATCAGCGTCCGGCCGGCGACGGTATCGCGGCGGCGGCCCTCGGCGAGCGCGCGCGCGAGATCCGCGATCGGCTCGCTCTCGATCGCGAGTGCGGCGCGCGCGAACGGGCCGGGCTGCGTGTCGGCCAGCCGCTGCGACAAAAGATCGACCGCGCCGCGCCGGGCCACTTCGATGGCATCGCCATGCTCGGCCATCTGCGCTTCCAATGCAGACAGCCACTCCGGATCGGCAGGACGCTCGTCGGCCAGCAGCCGGTTGCGCGCGCGCATGGCTGCTTCGTAACGCGCGGCATGGTGCGCATGGGCGGGCGCCAGCGCCAGCGTCAGCCGGTCGAGGAAGCGCCGCCGCTCCGACGCGGGTTCGACGAACAGCCGATCCATCGCCGGGGTCAGCCACAGCACGGTCAGCCACTCGGCAAGCGTGGCGGCGGGAGCGGCGGCACCGTTGACGCGGACGATCCTGCGTTCGGGCGCCGACACCAGCGTGCCGGTGCCGATAGCGATGTCGCCGACAAGCTCGGCCGCCACCGAGAAACCGCCGGCGCCGTCTTGTCGCGCGATGCTCGACAGCGGTGCGCGGCGCAGGCCGCGGCCGGGCGCCAGCAGCGACACGGCCTCGAGGATATTGGTCTTGCCCGCGCCGTTCTCTCCGGTCAGCACGACAAAGCCCGGGCCGGCGCGAAGTGCGGCATGAGGGTGGTTGCGAAATTCGGTCAGGGACAGGCTGGTCAGCATCGCCGGGGCTGCCTAGCCGCTAATCGCGGTGATCGGAAATGCCACGCGTGCTGCCGACGCAACCTTACGCCGGTGCGCGGGTTGTTCCGCCAGCAACATGATGGAGCCGAAATGCGTTCGACCACCCTTATTCTTTGTGCGGCACTTGCGTTTGCGACTGTCGCCTGCAGCCAGCCGACGCCGCAGGAGCAGCAGGCCGATCAGATTCGCGACCAGGCGGACGCGCAGGGCGATGCGATCGAGGCCGCGGCCAACGACCGCTCGGCCAAGATGGAAGCCGATGCCGCGGCACTGCTCAACCAGGCCGGTACGTCGCAGAATTTCGATGCTCAGCGGCTTCAGGTGCAGGCGGATGCCCTCAAAAAGCAGGCCGAACTGGTCGAGCAGCAGGCCGAGGCCAAGGCCAAGGCGGTTCGCGCCGCGGGCGAAGCGCAGGCGACTGCCCTGCTCGCGCAATAACGCGTGCGTGCGCGAACATGGATCAGCGCTGATTAATCCTGGCGGGACTATGCTATGGCCGTGAATACCAGTGTCGCCATGAAAGGATGAAGTTGGCCAGTTGCTGCCCGACCCGCAAGATCAGGCCCGGAGCAGGGCGCCCGCGTGATCCCGCGAAGGAAGATGCGATCATGGCCGCCGCGCGCGATTCCTTTTTCGAACGCGGCGTCTCGGCATCGACGATCGAGGACATCGCCCAGCGCGCGGGGGTGTCCAAGGTCACCGTCTATAATCGCTTCGGCGACAAGGACACGTTGTTCGAGCAGGTGGTCCGTGCCGAGACCGGTCGGATGGCCGACGTTCTGGAGGCTGGATTCGATGGATCGGCCTCGTTCGAGGCGCGGGTCAATGCGTATGGCGAATCGCTGCTGGGGTTCATGTTCGCCAAGGATCATGTGGCCTTCGATCGCGTGGTGATGGCCGATCTTGCGCAGAACCCGGCGCTTTGCGAACGCTTCTTCGCCGCCGGACCAGGGCATTGTCGCGGGCGTCTGGCGGAGGTGATCGCGCAGGCACAAAAGGCCGGGCTGGTCGAGGTCGACGATCCCGAGCGCGCTGCCGAGGATCTGACCTCGCTGTGGAAGGGTTTTGCCGATGTCGAGCTGAAGTTCGGCGTGGTCAGCAACGTTTGTGAAGAGACGATTCGCGCCAAGGTGGCCCGCGGGACCAAGGTGTTCCTGCGTGCCTATGCTCCGCGCGCATCGGTCGAAAAGGAGAAGCACGAATGAGGACGCTGCTGGTTTTACTGGGTGGTCTTGCACTGGCGGCATGCGGCGGCGCGCCTGAAGCGACTGCCCCGGCCAACGACGTGGCCGCGACCGACGCAACCGCGCTCAATTTCCAGACCGAAGTCGCCGCATTGTCGCCCGCACAGCGCAACGGCGTGTTCATTCGTGCGATCCGCGACGCCGGGCTGCAATGCCAGGGAGTCGAGACGTCGGTCGAGAACCCGCCGGGCAGTTTCAACTACGCCGTCACCTGTCAGGACGGCAGCAAGCATCAGATCGCGATCGCCGCCAGCGGTGACGCCAAGGTGACCAGCGCGGCCGGAGCGCGGTAGCGCCGCGCCCCCGGCCGGCTCCTGCGCCATCAGCGATGGAAAAGGCCCGCGGCTTCGGGTATAGCGCGCGCCATGCAGACAGTTTCGGACCTCACCATGCCCATTCCCGGGCATATCGATCCCGTGCCGGTTCCGCGTGCGCCGGTGCAACGCGCCGACGGGCGCATCGACCTGCTCGGCCTGTCGAAGGACGATCTGCGCATGGCGCTCGAGACGGCGCAGCTCGAGCCGAAGCAGGCCAAGCTGCGTGCCAAGCAGCTTTGGCACTGGATCTACAATCGCGGAGCGACCGAATTTTCGGTGATGACCGACATTTCCAAGGCGATGCAGCCCTGGCTCGAACAGCGGTTCGTCATCAGCCGTCCCGAAGTGGTCGAGGCGCAGGTGTCGAGCGACGGCACCCGCAAATGGTTGCTTCGCTCGCCCGACGCGCAGGACTATGAAATGGTGTTCATCCCCGACGCCGATCGCGGGACGCTGTGCGTGTCGAGCCAGGTCGGCTGCACGCTCAATTGCCGCTTCTGCGCGACCGGCACGATGCGGCTGGTGCGCAATCTGACCCCCGGCGAGATCGTCGGGCAGGTGATGCTGGCGCGCGACGCGCTGGGCGAGTGGCCGAGCCAGCCCGAGGGGCGGATGCTGACCAACATCGTGATGATGGGGATGGGCGAGCCGCTCTATAATTTTGACCACGTCCGCGATGCGCTCCGGCTAGTGATGGACGGTGATGGGCTTGCGCTGAGCAAGCGCCGCATCACGCTGTCGACCAGCGGCATCGTGCCCATGATGGCGCGGGCGGGTGAGGAGATCGGGGTCAACCTCGCGGTATCGCTGCACGCTGTGACCAAGGAGGTGCGCGACGAGATCGTTCCGATCAACCGCAAATACGGGATCGAGGAACTGCTCCAGGCATGCGCCGACTATCCCGGCGCCAACAATGCCAGGCGCATCACCTTTGAATATGTCATGCTCAAGGACAAGAACGACAGCGATGCCGACGCGCACGAACTGGTGCGGCTGCTCAAGCAGTATCGCCTGCCGGCCAAGGTCAATCTGATCCCGTTCAACCCTTGGCCGGGCGCGCCGTACGAATGTTCGACGCCGGAGCGGATCAAGAGCTTTTCGTCGATCGTGTTTGCGGCAGGCATTTCCGCGCCGGTACGCACCCCGCGCGGCCGCGACATCGACGCCGCCTGCGGCCAGCTCAAGACCGCGTCGCAAAAGACCAGCCGCGCCGAGCTCGATCGGCTGGCGGAGGAGAAGATGGCGGCGCTGGGCTGAGGCCAGCGCAATGCCCGATCTCGCTTCGCTTGCGTTTCCGGCCGCGGCCGGTCTGGTCGGGGGCGCGATGAATGCGCTTGCCGGGGGCGGGACGTTCGCGACGCTGCCCGCGCTGCTTGCGCTCGGCCTGCCTGCCAACATCGCCAACGCCACGTCCAACGTCGCTCTGCTGCCGGGTGCCGCCGCCAGCGCCTGGACGTTTCGCGACGAGCTTGGTCCGATCGCAAAGGTCGCGATCCCGGTGCTCGCGGCGATCACCTTTATCGGCGGGCTGGCGGGCAGCCTGTTGCTGGTCGTCACGCCCAGCGACACGTTCGATATCCTCATTCCCTGGCTGCTGCTCTATGCGCTGGTCATCCTCGCCTTCGGTCGCCGCGCCGCCGACTGGCTCAGCCGTCGCACGACGATCGGCCCGCGCACGCTGGTCGTCGTGCAGGCGCTGCTTGGCGTCTATGGTGGCTATTTCGGTGGCGGCGTCGGGATCATGACCACTGCAACCTATGGCCTGCTCGGTGGCGTAAGCCCGCGCGACATGTTCGCCGCGCGTACCTTGATGCTGGCGCTGGCCAACCTCGCCGCCGCGATCGTGTTCGTCGCCTTCGCCATGGTGGCGTGGGACCGCTGCGCGCCGATGCTGGTCGGCGGGGCGCTGGGCGGATGGCTCGGCGCGTTGCTCGGACGGCGGCTGTCGCCGGGGCTGGTGCGCGGCTGGACGCTGCTTGTCACCGCGGCGACCACCGCCGCGTTCTTCTGGCGCGCATATGGCTGATCGCCTATCGTCGCGGCGGGCTGTAACCGATCGCCGCTCTTCCGCGAACCGGGCGCGATCAACCATTGCCGGGGGAGCCGGATGACCGACCTGCGCGCCGACCAAGCGCCGTTTGAAACGCCTCGCGCCGCGGGAAGGCGCGTCTATCGCCATCGACTGGCGACGCGCATCTGGCATTGGGTGAACGCGATCACCGTCATCGTGATGATCGGCAGCGGGCTGATGATCCTCAACGCGCATCCGCATCTATATTGGGGCCAGTTCGGCGCAAATCTCGATACGCCGTGGTTCAGTGTCAGCGAGGTGTTCGAAGGCGGGCGCGTGCCCGGCTGGCTGACGATCCCGTCGACCTACAACCTGGCGCTGGCGCGGCGCTGGCACCTGTTCTTCGCGCTGATCCTGGCCTTTGGACTGCTTGCCTATCTGCTCGTCAGCATCGCCAATCGCCATTTCCAGCGCGACATGAAGTTCCGCAGCGAGGAGCTGAGGCCTGCGCATCTGGCGCATGACGTCAGGGAGCATCTGGCGCTGCGCTTTCACGACCCGAAGCGGCCAGCCGACTATAACACGCTGCAGAAATTGAGCTATGTCGCGGTGCTGTTCGTGCTGCTGCCGCTGATCATCGCCACCGGCCTTACCATGTCGCCGGGGATCAACGCGGCCGCGCCGTGGCTGCTCGACCTGTTCGGCGGGCGGCAATCGGCGCGCTCGATCCACTTCATCGTGACGATGCTGCTGATCGGCTTCATCATCGTCCATCTCGCGCTGGTGATCCTGGCGGGGGTTTGGAACGAACTGCGGTCGATGATCACCGGCTGGTGGCGCTTGCCCTCGCCCGAAGCGCAGCCTGTGGAGCCCCGGCCATGACCATCCTCACGCGCCGCGCCGCGCTCACCGGACTCGCGGCCGGTGCCGGCGGGCTGCTCGCCGGCTGCGATGCCTTAGGGTCGAACGAGACGTTTCGCGGAGTGCTCTACACCGCCGACGGCATGCACCAACGGCTGCAGCGGCTGGTCAGCAATCGCGACGCGCTTGCTCGCGAATTCAGCCCCGAACAGATGTCGCCGGTATTTCGCGCCAACGGCACTCGTAATCCGAACACATCGTCTTACAATGCGCTGGCGGCCGGCAATTTCGCGGATTGGCGCATCGCAGTCGACGGGCTGGTCCAGCGGCCGCTGGCGATCAGCATGGCGCAGCTGCGCTCGATGCCGGCGCGCACGCAGATCACCCGCCACGACTGCGTCGAGGGATGGAGCGCAATCGGCAAATGGACCGGCCCGCGGCTTGGCCCGATCCTGCAACTCGCCGGGCTGCGCGACGATGCGCGGTTCCTGGTGTTCCACTGCGCCGATTTCTTCGGCAGCAACCGCTATTACGAATCGATCGACCTTACCGACGCCTTTCACCCGCAGACGATCCTGGCGTGGCGGCTCAACGATCAGCTGCTCGATATTCCGCATGGTGCGCCGGTGCGGCTGCGCGTCGAGCGCCAGCTGGGCTACAAGCATGCCAAATATGTCGAACGGATCGAAGCGGTTGCCAGCCTCGATGGCATCTATCGCGGCAAGGGCGGCTATTGGGAGGATGGCGCGGGCTATGAATGGTATGCTGGAATCTAGCGTTTCGGTACGCTAGGCGCCGCTTCATGCCCCTCATCGATCGCTTCCTGTCGCGGGCGTTTACCCGTGGCCAGCTGACCGTCACCTTTCCCGATGGTCGCACCGCACAGTATGGCAGTTCCGACCCGGACCTCGCGCCGGTGGCGATCCGCTTCGCCGACCGGCGGGTGATGGCGGGCATCCTCGCCGACCCGTCGCTGGGCGCGGCCGAAGCCTATATGGATGGCCGCCTGATCCTCGAACGCGGCGACATCGCCGATTTCCTGATGCTAGCCACCGCCAACAACCGCTGGGAAGAGGGCAAGGGCACGCTGAACCAGGGTCCGACGCGGCGCGCGTTCGACAACGTCCTCCACCGCATCGACCGCTTCAACATGGGGCGACAGGCCAAGCGCAACGTCGCGCATCACTATGACCTGAGCGACCGGCTCTACGACCTCTTCCTCGACGCCGATCGTCAATATAGCTGCGCGTACTTCACCGATGCCGCCAACAGCCTCGAACAGGCACAGGCTGACAAGAAGGCGCATATCGCCGCGAAGCTGGCGATCGAGCCGGGCATGCGCGTGCTCGACATCGGTTGCGGATGGGGCGGGATGGCGCTGTACCTCCACGCCAAGACCGGCGCCGACGTCACCGGGATCACGCTGAGCGAGGAGCAGCTCAAGGTCGCGCGCGCCCGTGCCGAGGCGGCGGGGGTCGCCGACCATGTCCGCTTCGAGCTGATCGACTATCGCGCGATGTCCGGCCAGTTCGACCGGATCGTGTCGGTCGGCATGTTCGAACATGTCGGCCCGCCGCAATATCGCACCTTCATGCGCAAGGTCCGCGAACTGCTGACGCCGCAGGGGGTGATGCTGCTCCACACGATCGGCCGTGCAGGGGGGCCGGGCGTGACCGATCACTTCACCGCCAAATATATCTTTCCCGGCGGCTACATCCCGGCATTGTCGGAAATCGTCCGCGCCAACGAGGGGCTTCGGATGTTCGTCACCGATGTCGAGGTGCTGCGGATGCACTACGGCTACACGCTCAAACACTGGTACGACCGCACCACCGCGGCGCGCGACGCGATCGTCGCGCTGTACGACGAGCGCTTCTTTCGGATGTGGCAATATTATCTGGCTGGATCGATGGTCAGCTTCCTCAACGGCGGGCTGGTCAATTATCAGGTGCAGTTCGCACGCGACCGCGGCGCGTTGCCGATCACCCGGGACTACATGGCGGCGGCGGAACGCACCTATATCGAGGGGTAAAGACGCTCCATCTCGGCGAGCGACTGTACCATCATCTCCTCCAGCACTTCCCGGTCGATGTCGCTGAGCCGCTTGATATAGAGGCAGGACTTGCCGACCCGATGCTTGCCGAGCAGGGTGAGAAGCTCTTCGAAATGCTGACTGCCGGGCTGGAGATACAGGACCAGTTCCGTCTTGCGCGGCGAGAAGCCGATCCGGCACATGTCGCCTTCGTGCCCACTGGCATAGCGGTAATGATAGCTGCCGAACCCGATGATCGACGGGCCCCACATCACCGGCGGCTCACCGGTCAGCCGCTGCATGGCGGCGCAGACCGTCCGGGCATCGGTCCGGCGCTGGGGATCCTCCACCGCGTCGAGGAAGGCGTCGACCGAATCGATCGTAGGCACGGTCTTGACGTCGGCCATCGCGCGTCTCCCGAGTCGCAAAGGGATGATATTGCCTAAAGCGGGCCGCAGCGCATAGAGCGCACGCCAGTCCCGCCATCCGGCCAGCTTTCGCGGAGTTCCTGCATGACCGACCAGATCAATCGTGTCGTCCTCGCCTATTCGGGCGGGCTCGATACCAGCGTCATCCTCAAATGGCTCCAGCAGGAATATGGCTGCGAGGTAGTGACCTTCACCGCCGATCTCGGCCAGGGCGAGGAACTCGAACCCGCGCGCGCCAAGGCCGAGCTGATGGGGATCAAGCCCGAGCACATCTTCATCGACGACCTGCGCGAGGAGTTCGTCCGCGACTTCGTGTTCCCGATGATGCGCGCCAACGCGCTGTACGAAGGGCTGTACCTGCTCGGCACGTCGATCGCCCGCCCGCTGATCGCCAAGCGCCAGATCGAGATCGCGCGTCAGGTGAATGCCGATGCGGTCAGCCACGGTGCGACCGGCAAGGGCAACGACCAGGTCCGCTTCGAACTGGGCTATTATGCGCTCGCCCCCGATATCAAGGTGATCGCGCCGTGGCGCGAATGGGACCTGACCAGCCGCACCGCGCTGATCGCGTTCGCCGAGGCGCACCAGATCCCGGTGCCCAAGGACAAGCGCGGCGAAGCGCCGTTCTCGACCGACGCCAATCTGCTGCACACCTCGTCCGAGGGCCTGGTGCTCGAGGATCCGTGGGATGAAGTGCCCGACTATGTGTTCTCGCGCACCGTCAATCCCGAGGACGCGCCAGACGCGCCGCAGACGATCACGATCGATTTCGAGCGCGGCGACGCAGTGGCGGTCGATGGCGAGGGGATGTCACCCGCGACGTTGTTGGCGAAGCTCAATGACCTTGGCCGTGCGCATGGTATCGGCCGCCTCGATCTCGTCGAGAACCGCTTCGTCGGCATGAAATCGCGCGGGATGTACGAAACGCCGGGCGGCACGATCCTGCACGCCGCGCACCGGGCGATCGAACAGATCACGCTCGACCGCGGCGCCGCGCATCTCAAGGACGAGCTGATGCCGCGCTATGCCGAGCTGATCTACAACGGCTTCTGGTTCGCGCCCGAGCGCGAAATGCTGCAGGCCGCGATCGACCACAGCCAGGAAAAGGTGACGGGCACCGTCCGGCTGAAACTCTACAAGGGCGGCGTTCACGTCACGGGCCGCAAGTCGCCGCACTCGCTCTATTCGGAAAAGGTCGTGACGTTCGAGGACGATCAGGGCGCGTATGACCAGCGGGACGCGGCCGGGTTCATCAAGCTCAACGCGCTGCGGCTGCGGTTGTTGGGGCGGCGTGATCGGTGACGCTCCGATCGGCTGGTAGCCATGCTGTATTCGGGAAGCGCGTGTCCGGGGTCTGAGTGACGCCGAGGCCGCGCGAATACCCCAAACGCTCTACCGCCGATCGCTTGTGCCGGTCGCAGCCGGGCTTATGGTGCGGCGCGATGCAGGGGGATGCACACACCGCCTTACGTTGGTGGCAGACACGCTGGTTCGTGGGCGCGATGGCGCTCGCCGCCGCGATTCCACTCCTGTGGCCCGACATTCCGCCGCTGGTCGACCTGCCCGGACATATGGGGCGCTGGCGCGTCCAGCAGGCGGGCGGCGAGGTGCCGTGGCTGGCGCAATGGTATGACTTCAACTGGATGCTGATCGGCAATCTCGGCATCGATCTGCTCATGGTCGTGCTCGAGCCGCTGCTGGGGCTCGAGCTCGCCGTCAAGCTGGTGGTGCTCACGATCCCGCCGCTCACCGCGTTCGGGCTGCTGTGGATCGCGCGCGAAGTGCATGGCCGGGTGCCGCCGACCGCGCTGTTCGCGCTGCCGCTGGTCTATGGCTATCCGCTGCAGTTCGGCTTTGTAAACTTCGCGCTGTCGATGGCGCTCGCGCTCAATGCCTTCGCCTTGTGGCTACGGCTGGCGCGGCTGGGCAGGCTGCAGTTGCGCGCGGCGCTGTTCGTGCCGCTTGGTGCGGTGATCTGGGTGTGCCACACCTTCGGCTGGGGTATGCTGGGCCTGCTCGCCTTTTCGGCCGAAGCGGTGCGCCAATATGACAAGGGCCAGCATCACGGGGGGACGCGCTGGTTCGCGGCGGTGTTCTGGGCCGGGATACATTGCCTGTCGCTGGCCCCGCCCGCGGCGCTGATGGTGTTGTGGCGCACCGGCGGCGGCGTGTCGGGGCAGACCGCCGACTGGTTTAACTGGCGTGCCAAGACGCTGTGGCTGATGATGGTGCTGCGCGACCGCTGGCTGACCTTCGATCTTGCCGGATTCGCGGCGCTGCTGATCGTCATCGGCGCGGCAATCCGCAGTCGCACGCTGACCTTTTCGCGCAACCTGGCATTCTCGGCGCTGGTCCTTGCGGCCTGCTATGTGCTGCTGCCGCGGATCGTGTTCGGGTCCGCCTATGCCGACATGCGGCTGGCGCCGTATATGTTGGCGATCGGGATCGTGGCGATCCGGCCCAAGCCCGACATCGCATCTGGCCGCGCGGTGCTGGTGGCCACCGCCGGGCTGGCGTTTGTCGCGATCCGGCTCGCCGCCACCACAGTCAGCTTCTATCAGTTCGACCGGGTCTACGATCGCGAACTGGCCGCGCTCGACGCCGTGCCGGTCGGCGCACGTCTGGTCAGCTTCATCGGCCATAATTGCCGCAACGACTGGAAGATGTCGCGGATCGAGCATCTACCGGCGATGGCGCTGGTGCGGCGGCTCGCCTTCTCCAACGACCAATGGTCGATGGCGGGCGCGCAGCTCCTCACCACGAAAATGCCGCAGGCACCGGGCTTTCGCTTCGATCCGTCGCAGATCACGACGCCGACGCGATGTCCGCGCGAATGGTGGCGCCCGATCGCGGTCAGCCTCACCTGGTTCCCGCGCGACGTGTTCACCCATGTCTGGCTGGTCGATCCGGGGCCATATGATCGCCGCCTCGAGGCAGGTCTCAAGCCGCTGTGGCGCGATGGACGCAGCGTAGTGTTCGAAGTCGAGCAGGGCGTCCCGGCGGCGACGCTTCGCCCGAACGATCTGGGTCCGCTCGGCCCGGAATTCCTCGAACGGATCGGCAAGCTGCGCGGCCATCCGCACATCGCCGAAACTGCCGCACTCAAGCCTTCCTGAACGGCGTCAGTTCGCACAGAAATTCCTGTTCCTGCGCAACGGCCGCACGCTCGCGCACCAGGAAATCGGCGATCGCGCGGCGGAAATTGGCGTCGGGGATGTAATGCGCCGACCAGGTCGCGATCGGCGAATAGCCGCGCGCCAGCTTGTGTTCGCCCTGCGCGCCCGCCTCGACGCGCTGCAGCCCGCGCGCAATCGCCGCATCGATCGCCTGGTAATAGCACAGTTCGAAATGCAGGAAGGGCACGTCCTCGCAGCAGCCCCAATAGCGACCGTACAGCGCGTCGTCGCCGATCAGGTTGAGCGCGCCTGCAATCGGCACCCCGTCACGCTCGGCGAGGATCAACAGCACGCGGTCACCCAGTGCTTCACCGATCAGAGGGAAGAAACTGCGTTCGAGATACGGCCGTCCCCATTTGCGGGCACCGGTGTCCTGATAGAATGCCCAGAACGCATCCCAATGACGCGCGGTGATGTCCGGTCCGGCGAGATGGCGGATCGCCAGCCCTTCGACCGCGGCGGCGCGTTCCTTGCGGATCGCCTTGCGCTTGCGGCTCGACAGCGCCGCAAGGAACCCATCGAAGTCCTGATAGCCGTCATTGGTCCAGTGATATTGCGTGCCTTGCCGGATCAGCCACCCGGCCGCTTCGAACAGGGCGATCTGGTTAGGCGCTACGAACGTGGCATGTGCCGACGACAGCTCGCTCTGGACGGTCACGGCCTCGATCGCGGCGATCAGCGCGGGGGCGAGTGCAGGATCGCGCAGCAGCAGGCGGCTGCCGGGCACCGGCGTGAACGGCACCGCGATCTGCAACTTGGGATAATAGCTGCCGCCGGCGCGCTCCCACGCATCGGCCCAGCCGTGGTCGAACACATATTCGCCCTGGCTGTGCGCCTTGGCATAGGCGGGCGCGATGGCCGCCGGTGCGCCATCGTCACCATCTACGACGATCGGCAATGCCTGCCACCCGCTGCGGCCACCGACCGACTTGGACGCTTCGAGCGCGGCAAGAAAGCCATGGCTTAAGAAGGGGTCGCCCGTTCCGGCGCACGCCTGCCACTGCGCGGCGGGGATCGAGGATACGCCGTCGGCGATGCGGGCGGTTATCGGGGGAGACGTCACCTGCATGAATCTAGGGCACGAAACGCAAAGGGGAAGGCCGTCAGTCGCCTGTCCGCGGGACGCTTGGCAGCGTTTTCACATACACGTCGCGCTTGGGATAGGGGATTTCGACGCCATGCTCCTTGAACAGCCACCATAGCCGGTTGAGCACGTCGGAGCGGACGTTGCCGATGCCGCCCTCCGGATCGCTGATCCAGGCGAGGATCTCGTGATTGACCGAATTGTCGCCATATTCGGTCAGCCAGATATTGGGCTTCGGCGTCTCCAGCACGCGCGGGCTTTCGGCCGCGGCGCGCAGCATCAGTTCCTGCGCCAGCTTGAGGTCGCAATCGTAACTGACCCCGACCTTGATCCGAACCCGCACGTTGCGATCGGAATAGGACCAGTTCTCGACCTGCTCGGTCATCAGATTCTCGTTGGGAATCAAATGTTCCTTGCCGTCGCGGGTGATGACGCTGACCGCGCGGACGCCGATCTTGTTGACCCAGCCGACATCCTCGCCGACGACGATGACGTCGCCCGGCTTGATCGAACGGTCCATGAGCAGGATGATCCCGGCGATCAGGTTGCCGACCGTCTTTTGCAGCCCGAAGCCGACCGCGAGCCCGAGCGCGCCCGAGAACACGGCAAAGGTGGTGAGGTCGATGCCGAGCATATCGACGCCGACGAAGAAGGCGACGACGATGATCGCCACCCCGGCGAGCTTCTGGAACAGCAGCTTCTGCGCCGGGTCGAAACCCTTGGCCTGACCGATCGCGTGGTTGATGACGCGGCTCGCCAGCCGCGCGACCGCGTAGAGGACGATCGCGGCGATCGCGACGGTGGTGACCGACAGCAGCGTGATGCGGGTGTCGCCCACCTCGACGCCGATATCGCCCAGGATGGTGGTGATCGGCGTGAGGCCGCCGACCGCGTAGCTGAACAGCGACACGAACGCGAACCCTGCCACCGCCCACGCCGCCCAGCGCGGCAGGTTGAGCCCGCGCAGGATCTTCATCGCGAACATCGCGGTCGCGGCGCTCCACGCCAGTCCGATCGGCAGCGACGCGATCGGCCGCCACGGCCAGCTTGCAAAGACGATCGCGAGCAACAGCGCGGCGACGAGGTGGCGCACCATCTGTGCGATGCGCGGCTGGAATGTGCCGCCCTTGAGACCCGCACGGTGCGCGGCGACCTCCGCCAGCCTTGGCCCGAGCGTGCGCGACGCGAGATAGCCCAGCGCGAGCGCGCCGAGCGTCAGCCCGCCGCCCACTGCCAGTTCGACCAGCTCCGGATTGGTTGGAATGGTCACCTCGCCACCGGCGAGCAGAGCCGACAGGCGGTTCATGCCGTCGCCCGGAACCGCGCCAGCCCGCGGTCGAGATCGGCGATCAGGTCGGCGCTGTCCTCCAGCCCGATCTGGAGGCGGATGGCGGGGCCGGGCGCTTCCCAGCGCGTGACGCTGCGGACATGCTGCGGGTCGATGGGGATCGCCAGGCTCTCATACCCGCCCCAGCTATATCCGATCCCGAAATGCTCAAGCCCGTCGATCAGCGCCGCGCGCGCCTGTTCGCCGCCGCCTTCCAGCACCACGCTGAACAGCCCGGCCGCACCCTTGAAATCGCGGTGGAACAGTTCGTGCCCTGGGCAATCGGGAAGGGCAGGGTGCAGCACGCGGGCGACGCCGGGCTGGCCCTTGAGCCACCGCGCAATCGTCAGTGCGCTCTCGCCATGCTGCTTCAGCCTCAGCGCCATCGTGCGCAGCCCGCGGCTGCCGAGATAGGCGTCGTCGGGGCTGACGCACTGCCCGAGCTGATAGGTCGCGGTGCGCAGCGCATCGTACCGCCCCTTGGCCGCGGTCACCGATCCGAGCATGGCGTCCGAATGCCCGACGACATATTTGGTGGCGGCGAGGATGGTATAGTCGATCCCCCGCGCGATCGCCGGGAACAGCAATGGGGTCGCCCAGGTGTTGTCGAGCAGCGTGACGATGCCGCGTGCCCTGGCGACGGCGACGATGGCGGGAATATCCTGCACCTCGAACGTCAGGCTGCCGGGACTTTCGAGGAAGATCGCGGCGGTATTGTCGCGGCACAGTGCGGCGATGCCTGCCCCCATCAACGGATCGTAGAATTCGGTCTCGATGCCCATCCGCTTGAGGAGCCCGTTCGCAAGGCTGCGCGTCGGGTCATACGCGCTGTCGGGCACCAGCAGATGATCGCCCGGCGACAGCACCGCCAAGAGCGCGCTGGCGATCGCAGCGACCCCCGACGGATAGAGCAGCGTCGCCTCGGCTCCCGGCTCGAGCTGGGTCAACGCGTCGGCCAGGCTCCACTGCGTCGGCGTGCCGCGCCGCCCGTAGAACAGCCGGTGATGCGTGTCCGGAGCGTTGTTCGCGCGCAGCGCCGCGACGTCGTCGTACAGGATCGTCGATGCCCGCCACACCGGCGGGTTGACGGTGCCAGTCCCCTGATTGGGACCCTGCGTCCATTCCTTGCGGCGTCCGGCGGCGACGACGCGCGTGCCGTCGCCAATCGCCGCCGGGCCGCCGTTGCTCACGCCGGACCCATCGCCTTTGGCGTAGAGCGATCGGCGCCCCATTCGGACCAGCTTCCGTCGTACAGCGCGGCCGACTGACCCAGCAGATGCAGCCCGAACGCCAGCACTGCGGCGGTCACGCCCGATCCGCATGTCACCGCGATCGGCTTGGTGGTGTCGATCCCGGCCTCGGCAAATGCCGCGCGAAGCTCCTCGTCCTGCTTCCAGGTGCCGTCGGAATGGAAGACCCGCCCGATCGGCAGATTCCTCGATCCCGGGATATGGCCGGCATGGGTTGCGGGGCGCGGATCGGGCTCCTCGCCGGTGAAGCGCGCTTCCGACCGCGCATCGAGCACCTGCTCGGCGCCGCTGTCGAGATTGGCCTTCATCGCGTCCAGATCGCGCACCTGCTTGCGGTCTTCCCAGATGGTGAAGTGGCGATGACGCAGCGTTTCCTTGCCGCTGGCGGTCGGGCGCCCTTCGGCTTCCCACTTCGCCAGCCCGCCATCGAGGATCGCGACGTCGTGCGCGCCAAAGGTACGCAACATGAACCATGCGCGCGCTGCGGTCTTGAGCGGAGAATTGTCGTAGAGAACGATACGGCTGCCGTCCCCCAGGCCCAGCGATTGCATGCGGCTGGCGAATTTTTCGGCAGGCGGCAGCATCATCGGCAGGTCGCTCGCGGTATCCCGCAGCTCGTCGAGGTTCATGAACACCGCACCGGGGATGTGCCCGGCCTCGTATTCCCTGGCCGGATCGCGGCCCTCGCCCGGCATTACCCATGTCGCATCGACCACGCGGAGGTCGGACGCCCCCAGTTCGCCTGCCAGCCATTCGGTCGTCACGAGCGCGTCCATGTCGGTCTCCTGCTTGTCGGGTCGCAATCTCTATCCGCCGCATCGACGCTAGTCGAGCGTGTCGAGGAACCCGGCGGCCTGGTTACGCAACGCGACCTGTGTCGCCGCGTCCATCCGGTCCCAGTTGCGGTACGGCATCGCCAGCCGCTGGTTGCTGCCCAGCTTGTCACGATTGCGCGCGAGGAAGTCCCAATAGAGCGCATTGAACGGACAGGCATCCGGGCCGGTGCGCTGTTTGACGTCGTAGCGGCAGTGTCCGCAATAGTCCGACATGCGATCGATATACGCACCCGAAGACGCATAGGGTTTGGAACCCAGCAGCCCGCCATCGCCGAACTGGCTCATCCCCAGCGTGTTCGGCGCCTCGACCCATTCATAGGCGTCGGCATAGACTTCCAGATACCAGCGCTGGACCTCTGCCGGATCGGCGCCGATTAGCAGCGCGAAATTGCCGGTTATCATCAGCCGCTGGATATGATGGGCATACGCGCTGTGCAGCGTCTGGCCGATCGCCTGGCTCAGACAGAACAGGTCGGTGTCCCCGGTCCAGTACCAGGCGGGAAGGAGGCGCCGGGCCTCGAGGAAATTGCGCGCCGTATAGTCCGGGCCTTCGCGCCAGTAGATACCGCGGACATACTCGCGCCAGCCGATCACCTGGCGGATAAATCCCTCGGCGGCGTTGAGCGGCACTTTTCCAGCGCGGTATCGCTTCTCGACTTCGCGGCACAAGTCGATCGGGTCGAGTAGTCCGCAGTTGATGTAGGGCGACAAGACCGAATGCCACAGGAACGGGACGTCGGTGAGCATCGCGTCCTGATAGTCGCCGAAGCCAGCCAAGGCGTGGTTCAGAAACGCCTTCTGCTGCGCAAGCGCGTCGGCTTCGGTCACTGCGAAGTCGAAGCCGTCGAGTGTGCCGGGATGATCGCCGAACCGCTCGGCGACCAGCGCGAGCACCTCTCGCGTGATCGGGTCGGGACTGAACGACAGCGGCTGCGGCATGGTCAGGTCGCGCTTTGCCGGCTTGCGATTCTCCTTGTCGAAGTTCCACTGGCCGCCTTCGGGCTGGTCGCCGTCCATCAACAGCCCGGTCTTGCGGCGCATTTCGCGGTAGAAATATTCCATCCGCAGCTGCTTGCGCCCCTCGGCCCACGCCTCGAACTCCGCATGGCTGGCCAGGAAGCGCGTGTCGGCGCGGATCTCGACATCTGCTTCGAACTTGTCCGGCCATTCCTCCAGCATCTGGCGCACGCGCCATTCACCGGCTTCGGTGACGACGATCCGGTCCGGGGCATGGCGCTCGGTCGCACGCGCAACCTCGCCGGTAAAGCTGCCGGAATTGTCGGGATCATCGAAGGCGACATACTCGACATGCCATCCGTCCGACCGCAGACGTTCGGCATGATGCCGCATCGCCGAGAACAGGAATGCGATCTTCTTGACGTGGTGCTGCACATAGGTCGCTTCGTCGGCGACCTCCATCATCAGCACGGTGCTGGCGTCAGGATTTTCTCCCTCCAGCGACGAGATCGCCATCGACAACTGGTCGCCCAGGATCGGGATCAGCGAGGTGCGTTTCAATCGGGCGGTCCGCTTCCTACATCGGCACGATGACGACACCGAAACATCTCGGCCAGACCAGCGCGCTTCCCGACTCGCCAGACGCGGCGGAGCTCGACTATGTTCCCAATCCGCGGCCCGGCAGCAACTATCTGGTCCGTTTCGCGGTTCCCGAGTTCACGTCGCTATGCCCGGTGACCGGTCAACCCGACTTCGCGCATCTGGTACTCGATTATGTCCCCGGCGACACCATCGTCGAGTCCAAGTCGCTCAAGCTGTTCCTGGGGTCGTTCCGCAACCACGCGGCCTTCCATGAAGACTGCACGGTCGGCATCGGCGAACGGCTGGTGGCGGAGATGAAGCCTCGATGGTTGCGCATCGGCGGCTATTGGTATCCGCGCGGCGGCATCCCCATCGATGTGTTCTGGCAATCCGGCGCGCCGCCCGAGGGAATGTGGGTCCCCGATCAGGGGGTTTCGGGGTATCGCGGGCGCGGGTGATGCCCGGTTCGTCGCGTGGCAAGAAACTACTGGCGCGACTCACTTTGTGCGGTGCAATATATCTGCAACCAACCAGTTCACTGAGCGTTCGGGGGAGCGACAACAAACTGATCGGCAACACTTTGTTGTCGTGAGCAAAAAAGGAACGGTCCGTGCGCACCACTGCAGCACCGGCACGCCTCGACCATATTGCGCTCCTCGGCAATTTTCTGCCACGCAAATGCGGCTTGGCGACCTTCACCACCGACACGCATCGTGCCTTGATCGAGCGCTTTCCCGAATTGACGGTCGATGTCTATGCGATGGACGACCATCCCGGGCGATACGACTATCCCGATGAAGTGACCGCGGCGATCCCGCAGGACGACCGTACCGGCTATCTCGCCGCGGCCCGCGCGATCGAGGCGAGCGGTGCACAGGCGCTGTGGGTCCAGCACGAATATGGCATCTATGGCGGGTCTGCTGGCGACCATCTGCTGGCCTTGCTCGACCGGGTGACGATGCCGGTGATCGTCACGCTGCACACGATACTCGAAAAGCCCAGCGCCGACGAGCGCCGCGTGCTCGAAGCGCTGCTGCGCCGTGCCGCCCGAGTGATCGTGATGGCGGAGCGCGGGCGAGAGATCTTGGTCCGCGTCTATGGCGCCAACAGCCGCACGATCCTGACCATTCCGCATGGCGTCCCCGATCGTGCGCTTGCCGATCCGTCCGAGTTCAAGCGCCGGTTCGGCTGGGACGGCCGGAAGGTCGTGCTAACGTTCGGCCTGCTTGCGCCGAACAAGGGCATCGAGACGCTGATCGAGGCGATGCCGGCGGTCGTAGCCGCACATCCGGACACCTTGTACGTCGTCCTTGGCGCAACCCATCCCAATCTGGTGGCGCATGAAGGCGAGGCGTATCGCGATCGCCTTTTGGCGCAGGCGGAACGGCTGGGCGTCGGCGAGAATGTCCGCTTCATCGATGCGTTCGTCGAGCATGACGAGTTGCTCGACTATCTGCAGGCGGCGGACATCTACGCGACGCCGTACAGCAATCCGGCGCAGATTACGTCGGGCACGCTGTCCTACGCGGTTGGCGTTGGCAAGCCGGTGGTGTCGACGCCCTATGTCCATGCGACGGAGATCCTTGCCGATGGGCATGGTATTCTCGTCAATTTTGGCGACAGCGCGGGGTTCGCCCAGGCGATCAGCGCATTGCTCAGCGATGATGCGGCGCGCCATGCGTTGGCCGAGCGGGCCTATGCGCGCGGGCGGACGATGCTGTGGCCTTGCCTGGCGGCACGCGCCATCGACGGAGTCGAGACGATGATCGCCTCGCAGCCCCGACGACTGCGCAAGTCTGCGCCGGACATGACCCCGCTCGCACCCGACCTTTCGGCAGTCGAGCGGATGAGCGACGCGACCGGCATGCTTCAGCATTCCATCTATTCGATTCCCGATCGTCGCCACGGCTATTGCATCGACGACAACGCCCGCGCGCTTATCCTGATGAGCCAGATGGCCGACTTGTCCGACGAGCGCCGCGACAAATGGACCAGCATCTATGCGTCGTTCGTGCAATATGCGTGGAACCCCGACGCGCGGCGCTTTCGCAATTTTATGAACTTCGATCGCACCTGGTGCGAAGATACCGGGTCCGAGGATTCCAACGGTCGCGCGATCTGGGCCCTTGGCGTCACTGCGCGCGATGCCAAGGCGCAAAAGCATCGTGACTGGGCGGCGCGGTTGTTCGACGAGACGGCGAGCCTCGCGTTCGATTTGGGCAGCCCGCGCGCGCATGCCTTCGCGATGCTGGGCGCCGCCGCAATGCTCGACGCGCATCCGGGGCACGCCTTGTCGCGGCGCATCCTCGAACGCTTCGGCGATGAGCTTATCGCGCTGTGCGACGCGGCTCGGCGTCCGGAATGGCAGTGGTTCGAGATCGTACTTGCCTACGATAATGCCCGCCTGCCCGAAGCTTTGCTCCGCGCCGGTAGGGCGCTGGATCGCCGGGACTTCATCGCCTGCGGCATCGATACACTGGAGTGGATCGTGGCGCGCCAGACCTCGCCCGAGGGACGCTTCCGCGCAGTCGGAACCGAAAGTTTCGGCAGAGCCTATGAGGAGCCGCTACCTTTCGATCAGCAACCGCTCGAAGCGCAGGCGACGATCGATGCGTGTACGGCGGCACTCGCCGCGACCGGAGATCCGCGTTGGGTAGATGAGGCGATGCGCGCCTATCGCTGGTATCTCGGCGGCAATGATCTCGACCTGCCCCTGGCCACCGCCGCCGACGGCGGCTGTTACGACGGACTGCATCCGAACGGGATCAATCAGAATCAGGGCGCCGAGTCGATTTTGGCGCTGCAATTGGCGTCCTGTGCGATATCGGCCCTTTCAAAGGTTGCTGCTCCCGTGGCAGGACTCACCCGCGCCGCTGTGTGACGCCTGCTGACTCGGCAGGCGTCGTGCCAGCCGATGAAGCCGGGAAGGGGTTCGCTTGCTCGATCTGTTCAACCATGCGCTGCGGCTGCATGCCGATCCCTCGCGCGTCGTGGTCCGCCCGTTCCACATCGCATGGCAATCGAATGGCAAGGGCCCGAGCCGCAGCGAGCGGCTGGTGCGCGAGGTGCTCGACATGGCGCCGTCCGAAGCGCGGCGACAGCTCGAGATCGTGCTCAAGGATTTCGAGGCGCGCCATTGGCAGACCCGGCGCGTGTTCATGACGCGCTATGATGAGATCGAGGCGCAGCTCAAGCTCGATGGCGGCGATATCGGCGACGAGAAGCGCCAGTTGATCGGCGCCTATTTCTGCCACGAATACAGCTATGCCGCCGCGGCGCTGATGAACCCCAGCGCCGTCGAGCATCATGACCAGTCGGGTATGCCCGATGGGTCGCTGCGCATCGTCATGTCGCTGCGCGCGGTGGGCGAGGGGCATATTTCCTCGGTGGCGTTCCGCGAAGGGATCATCACCCAGGACAACGAGCTCAAGCTCGCGCCGGAACCGCCGTTCGCGACCGCAGCCGACACGCATGGCGACGAGGAGCACATGCCCGAAGGGCCGGTGACGGTAAATCGCCACCGCGATTCGACGCTGTCGGGCACGGTAATTTTTCCGATCACCAAGGCGCAGTCGAACGGACTCGAGGACCTGCGCCTCGTCAAGTTCACGCACGACGACGGCAGCACCGAATGGCTGGGCACTTATACCGCCTATAACGGCTCGACGATTCAGTCGGAAATGATGCGCACCCGCGACTTCCGCGCGTTCGACCTCGTGCCCATGACCGGTGCGGCAGCGCGCAACAAGGGGATGGCGCTGTTCCCGCGCAAGGTCGGGGATCACTACATGATGATCGGGCGGCAGGATGGCGAGAACCTTTTCCTGATCAAATCCGACCGCATCACCCATTGGGATGAAGGCGAATTGCTGCTCACTCCTGAATTTCCGTGGGAGTTCGTCCAGATCGGCAATTGCGGCCCGCCGATCGAACTCGACGAAGGGTGGCTGCTGCTGACCCACGGTGTCGGCGCGATGCGCAAATATTCGATCGGCGCGGTGCTGCTCGACAAGAACGATCCCAGCAAGGTCATCGGCCGCACGCGCGAGCCGCTGCTGGCGGCGGCGAACCAGGATCGCGAAGGCTATGTCCCCAACGTCGTCTATTCATGCGGCGCGCTGCGCCACCGCGACACGATCTTCCTGCCCTATGGCGTGGCGGATTCGTCGGTCGCATTCGCCTTCGTGCCGATCAAGGCGGTGCTGGCGCAGATGTGAGTGGTTTCGACCACCGGGAGTTGCGGTTACGCCAATAGTTCGGGACGTGACGCCAATCCTCAGCCCCGGAACAGTCCGCCGAGCACTCCGCGGACTATGCGGGCGCCGAGCCCGCCGGCTCCGCGTTTCGATCCGAACACCGCCTTGGTGATCTCACCGGCGACGGTGCGCCCGACGGTCGAGGATGCCGAGCGCGTTGCCGACGTCACCGCCCGATTCCACGGGGAGTTGGCGGCTTCGCGCTCTGCCGCCTTTTGCTGGCGTTCGGCCTCGCGCGCGGCGGCGATGCGCGCGCGTTCGGCCTCCTTGGCGGCGCGCGCGTCCTCCTTGGCCTGGATTGCTGCGCGCTTCTCGGCCTCGACGGCTGCCCTCGACTGATCGGCGGCGGCGATCGCCTCGGCGCGTTTGGCGGCAAGCAGTTCCTCGGCCGATTCTCGATCGACCGTGACGTCGTATTTGTCGCCGATCGCATCGGTCGCGACCAGCACGCCGCGCTCGACCGGGGTCAGCACGCCGACCCGCGACGCCGGCGGCTTGACCAGCGTGCGCTCGACCGGGGACGGCGACCCGTCGGCCTGGAGCAGCGAGACCAGCGCCTCGCCGACCTTGAGTTCGGTGATGGCAGTCGCGACATCAACCCCGGGATTGGCGCGAAACGTCTCCGCCGCGGCCTTGATCGCCTTCTGCTCGCGCGGGGTGAAGGCGCGCAGCGCATGCTGGATACGGTTGCCAAGCTGGCCGGCGACGCCTTCGGGAATGTCGATCGGGTTCTGCGTGACGAAATAGACGCCGACGCCCTTCGAGCGGATCAGGCGGACGACCTGCTCGATCTTTTCGATCAATGCCGGCGGAGCCTCGTCGAACAGCAGGTGCGCTTCGTCGAAGAAGAACACCAGTTTCGGCTTGTCGGGATCGCCGACCTCGGGAAGCGTCTCGAACATCTCCGACAGCAGCCACAGCAGGAACGTCGCGTAGAGGCGCGGCGATGCCATCAGCTTGTCGGCGGCAAGGATGTTGACCACGCCGCGACCGCTATCGTCGGCGGCGATGAAATCATGGATGTCGAGCGCAGGCTCGCCGAAGAAATGCTCGGCGCCTTGTCCCCGCATCTGCAGCAGTTGCCGCTGGATCGCGCCGACGCTGGCCTTGCTGACATTGCCGTAGCTGGTGGAAATTTCATCGGCACGCTCGGCGCATTCGGTGAGCATGGCTTGGAGATCGTCGAGGTCGAGCAGCAACAGTCCCTCGGCATCGGCCAAGTGGAAGGCGATCGTCAGCACGCCTTCCTGCGTGTCGTTGAGGCCCATCAACCGCGACAGCAACAGCGGCCCCATCTCCGACACGGTGGCGCGGATCGGATGACCCTGTTCGCCGAACAGGTCCCACAACTGCACCGGGGTTTCGCGATAGGCCCATTCGAAATCGCCGATCTCGGCGGCGCGCGCGGCGAACGGCGCATGGGTCTTGGCGAGCGGCGATCCGGCCATGCCCAGACCCGCCAAGTCGCCTTTCACATCGGCGACGAACACCGGCACCCCGGCGTTCGAAAAGCCTTCGGCCAGCCCCTGCAGCGTCACCGTCTTGCCGGTGCCGGTCGCTCCCGCGATCAGTCCGTGGCGATTTGCGCGCTTGAGAACGAGCCGCTGGGCAGTCCCGCCGCCAAGGCCGATGAAAATGCCGTCCGCGTCATTCACGGCTGTTCCCCCGCCTAACGAGTAAGGGACTATGCCTCCAAGCTCAGGTGAGGGGCAACCGTTGAAACGATCGCCCCATAGCGCACCTTATTCCGCGATTTCGATCGGGAAGAAAGCGGGCGCTCCGCGCCCTCGCTGGATATAGAGCAGAACCTGATCCCGACCAGCACTTCGCGCGGCTGCAACCCCGCGTGTGATATCCGCGGCGCTGGTCACCGGTTGGCGGTTGATCGAAATAATCACGTCGCCGCGGCGGATGCCTTTCTGACCCGCGTCGCTTGATGGGTCTGCACCGGAGACCACGACGCCGCGCACCGACGGATCGACGCCGATGCTGCGCGCAATCTGCGGCGTCAGTGCCTGAACGCTCAAACCGAGCGTCGCGTCTGCGGTAGCGCCCGGATCGGGCATCGCCGGTTCGCCTTCCTCGTCCATCTGGAACCCGGCCAGTTCCTCCTGCGAAGGACGTGTGCCGACGGTGGCGGTAACAGTCTGACGGCGGCCGTCGCGGATCAGTTCGATCGGCAGGCGTGTGCCGGGACGGGTATTGGCGACGAGGATGCTGAGCGTCTGCTGCTCGGTCACTTCCTGCCCGGCAACGCCGACGACGATATCGCCGGGGCGGATGCCCGCGCGCTGTGCGGCCTGGTCGGGTTCGACCGAGCGGATGATCTCGCCGCGATCTTCCTCGAGCCCGAGCGCGGCGGCGATTTCCGGCGTCACTGGCTGGATGCCGACGCCCAGATACCCGCGCGTGACGGTATCGCCGCGGCGCAGCGTGGCGACGATCGGTGCCGCCTGTTCGGCAGGGATCGCAAAGCCGACGCCGACATTGCCGCCGGTCGGCGACAGGATCTGCGAATTGATGCCGATGACATTGCCCTGCATGTCGAACATCGGTCCGCCCGAATTGCCCTGGTTGATCGAGGCGTCGGTCTGGATGAAGCGGTCATAGGGGCCGGCGGCGACGCGGTTGAGCGCCGAGATGATCCCGGCAGTTACCGTGCCGCCCAGCCCGAACGGATTGCCGATCGCGACCACCCAGTCGCCCACGCGAGCCTGCTTCGAATCGCCGAAGCGCACGAACGGCAGGTTGTCGCCGTCGATCTTGAGCACCGCCAGATCGGATTCTTCATCCCTGCCGACTACCTTGGCGACATATTCCTTGCCGTCGGACAGCGTCACCGTCACCGATTCCACCGTCGCATTGCGTGCGCCCGGCGAAATGACGTGGTTGTTGGTGACGACATAGCCGTCTTCGGAAATGATGAAGCCCGATCCCAGCGACTGGCCTTCGCGCGTGGTCGGACGTCCGCCGCCGCCGCGATTGCCGAAGAAATTCTCGAACGGCGTGCCCGCGAACGGATTGCTGTTCTGAACCGTCACGCGCTGTGTCGTCGAGATGTTGACAACCGCTGGCTGAAGCCGCGCGACCATGTCGGCAAAGCTCGTCGGCGCGCCGGCGCGCGGCGACTGCGCCTGGATCGCGCCCGGCTCGTTCTGCGCGGTCTGCGCGCCGAGCGGGGTGTCCAGCGTCATCGTCGCGGCGGCGCCGCCGACCAGAAGGGCAGTGGTGATGGCGTAAGCGTAACGCACCGTAGGGTATTCCTCTCTAGTTTCGATCCGGGATGATCCGCCTGTGTGACCGGGTTGATACACCTCGTGGCTGAACGCCGATTGAATATGAACGATGCCGTCAGGATTTCCAGGCGTCAGTTTCCTCCGGCGCCGCTCTGGAACTGGCGCAAATAGCCGTTGTTCGGGCTCAGGATGATCGACGTCTCGCCGGTCGGCTCGCTGCCGTCGGCACCGAAGGTCCGGCGGTACGACTGCATCGAGCGGTAGAAGTCGTAGAAGCCGGGGTCTTTCCCAAAGGCTCCGGCGTAGACGCTGGCAGCCTGCGCGTCGGCGTCGGCGCGGATGATCTGCGCTTGGGTCAGCCCGCGTGCCTGGATCGTCAGCGATTCCTGACGCCGGGCAGTACGCATCCGCTCGAGCGCGCTGTCGAGCGGCGATCCGGTCGGCAAATCGGCGTGGCGGATGCGGACGTCGACGATCTCGACGCCGTAGTTGCGTGCTACCCGCTGCAGCCCGGCCTGGATGTTGTTCATCACCTCGCCGCGCTCGGGGCTGAGCAGCGCGGCGAACTCGCGCTTGCCGAGCTCGTTGCGCAATGCCGAGCCCAGGATCGGCTCGAGCCGGTTGATGACGTTCTCCTCCGACTGCGCGGTCACCACCATCCGCAGCGGATCGATTACGCGGAAGCGCGCGAACGCGTCGACCTGCAGCCGAAGCTGGTCGGTCGACAGCACCTGCTGGTTGTCGAGTTCGATGTCGAGCACGCGCTTGTCGACCCACACGATGCGGTCGAGCAGCGGAATCTTGGCGATCAGGCCCGCGCCGGTCCGTCCGAATTCCTCATTGGGTTCGTAGCGGTTGACGACGCCGCGCGGCTGCTGGACGCGCAGGATCACCGCCTGCTTCGTTTCGGGGACGATCACCAGCGTGTTGGCCAGCAGGATCAACAGCGCGAGCGCGAAGATCCCGAGCGCCATTGGGTTGCGAAACAACGACGCGCCCATCAGTTCGCTCCCCCCTGAACGACGACCGGCGGCGTTTGCGGCTCGGGAGTCGCTGCCGGGCGCGCAGCCGCATTGGGCAGCGGCAGATACGGCGTGACGTCGCCCGATTCGACGATCGTCTTGTTCGACTTGGCAAGCACCGCTTCCATCGTCTCGTAATAGAGGCGGCGGCGAGTCACTTCGGGCGCGCTGACATATTGCTCGTAGATCTTGTCGAACTCGGCAGCTTCGCCCTGCGCGCGGGCAATCACCTGCTGCGCATAGGCGCGCGCCTGGTTGAGGTTGGCCTGTGCCTGCTGCTGCGCCGCATTGACCGCCTTGAAATCCTCGTCGACCGCGGCCGGGGGATTGGCGGCGCGGATCGCAACGTTGCTGATGCGGATACCGGAGCGATATTCGTCGAGGATCTGCTGCATCAGCGCGAGCACCTGCGCCTCGATCACCGTGCGTCCGACGCCCAGCGCCTGGTCGAGCGTGACGCTGGCGACCGCCGAACGCATCGCGCTTTCCGCGACCGCGCGCACCGTCGCTTCGGGATCGGCGATTTGGAAGATGAAATTCTCGGGGCTGCGCACGTTCCACTGCACGGAATAAGCAAGGTCGATGATGTTCTGGTCGCCGGTCAGCATCAGATTGTCGGCGGTTGATCCTTGCGGAAACTCCTCGTTGCGGATCGCCTCGACATCGACCTTGCGCACCTGCGCGAAGGGCGAGGGCGCGGTCAGCTGGACCCCGGGCGACAATGTGCCGCTATAGTTGCCGAGTGTGGTGACGACGCCGCGCTGCTCCGGTCCGATCGAATGGATCGAGGTGAACAGGACCCATAGCAGAACGAGCAGGCCGGCGCCGATCCACCAGATCGAGCTGCCGCCGGGCAGCGGCAGGCCGGGGCGACCGCCGCCCCCGCCACCGCCGCCGCCGCGCGCGCGCTTGAGAAACTCGTCGAGCGATGTCGACGTGGTCGAACGCCCGCGGCGTCCTTCCGGGGGGAATGCCCATGGGTTGCGCGGACCGCCGCCCTCTCCCGGACTGCCGCCTTCGCCCTTGTTCCCACCGCCCCACGGGCCCTTGGGATTGTCGTTCCGAAGCACGCCAGCGCGTGCGATCCACCCCGAGATATTCAGCATATCCACCTTTATAGGGAGGCGCACGGCGAATTACAGTGGAATAGGCGCAAGGCGGGCCTATCTCGCCGACATGACCGATCGAACGACACTCGAAGCGCTGCTCGCGCCGATCGCTGCGGGCCGCGCGACGGCGCGGCTCGACGGAAACCGTGCCAGCATCGTCGTCGACGTGACCGGCCTGGGAACCGATGCCCAAGCCGCGCTCGAACGGGACATCCGCGCCGCGCTCGGCGATCTGCCCGGCATCGACGAGGTGCGCGTGCTGCGCACCAGTGAACGTATGGAGCGCCGCCTGATCGCGGTCGCCAGCGGCAAGGGCGGCGTCGGCAAGTCGACCGTCTCGGCCAATCTGGCGATCGCGTTGCACAAGGCGGGGCGCCGCGTCGGGCTCGTCGATGCCGATGTCTATGGCCCGTCGCAGCCCAAGCTGATGGGGGTCGAAGGCACACGGCCGCAGGCGCGCGACAAGGTGCTGCTGCCCGTGGCGACGCCGTTCGGCGTGCCGATGCTGTCGATGGGACAGTTGGTCGATCCGGGCAAGGCGCTTGCCTGGCGCGGACCGATGGCGTCGGGAGCGCTTGGCCAGTTGATCGACGGCGATTGGGCGGGCGCGGGCGTCGACACGCTGGTGATCGACCTGCCGCCCGGGACCGGCGACGTCCAGCTGACGATGGTGCAGAAGCACAAGCCGGCGGGGGCGGTGATCGTTTCGACGCCGCAGGATCTGTCGCTGATCGACGCCGAACGCGCGATCGACCTGTTCGCCAAGGTCGGCGTGCCGATCATCGGGATCGTCGAGAACATGTCGGGCTATGCCTGCCCGCATTGCGGCGAGACCTCCGATCCGTTCGGGCAGGGTGGGGCGGAAGCGGCGGCGGGCCGGTTGGGCGTGCCGTTCCTCGGCCGCGTGCCGCTGTCGATCGCGGTTCGGCGGGCATCGGACGCTGGACAGCCGCCAGCTGCAGGGAACGGCCCTGAAGCCGCCGCGTTCGTCGGTCTGGCCGCGCAGGTTTCGGCGTGGCTCGACGCGAAGGGATAAGGGCATGCCGCTGACCACCGACGACGAGATCCATGCGCTGCTGAGCGGTGCGCGCACCATCGCGATGGTCGGCGCCTCGGACCGCCCCGACCGTGCGTCGTACGGAGTGATGCGGTTCCTGCAGGATCACGGCTACCGCGTGATCCCGGTCAATCCGCAGATCACGGGCGAGCATGTCCACGGCGAATTCGTGTTCCGCGAACTCGGCCAGATCGGCGAGCCGATCGACATCGTCGATATCTTCCGCAATTCGGCGGCGGCAGGCGAAGCGGTCGATCAAGCGATCGCGGTCGGCGCCAAGGCGGTGTGGATGCAGATCGGCGTCGTCAACCAGGAGGCTGCGGCACGCGCCGAAGCGGCCGGCCTCGAAGTGGTGATGGACCGCTGCCCAAAGATCGAGATCGCGCGGTTGGGCATCGGTCGGGTCGAATCCTAACGGAAAAACGATGCGATCGCGCGGGGATCGCAATCGAACATTGGCGCGGATCGCGCGACATCGGGATGGTTCGTTGGAGGACCTCGATGCTCGACCCGTATTTCTCTTTCGCCTTGATGCTCATCCTGTGCAGCGCCGCCATCGTGCTCGTCGCGACCATGTCGCAGCGCGAGCGCCGGCGCCGTGCGGTCGAGCGGCTACATGGTCGCTTGCGCAGCTAGGCGCGGCCGCGTGCGATCCGTATCCGCCCGATAAACCGATTGAGCGCCGGGGCCGCATCGCCCATCCAGACATCGCCGCGCGTGTTGAAATATGCCGCGCCTGACCAGTTCATGCCGAGATAGCGCGACGTCCGCGCAAACGGCTCGGCGAACCCCGGCGGCAGCGCCGGATCAGTACCTACCGCGAGCAGCCAGGTCCGCCGCCCGGCGAACGCCCGCGCGCGGGGCTTGAGGCGGTCGTCGTGCAGCAGGTCGGTCAGCCGATCGAACACCGTCTTCATTCGCCCGCTCATCGCGTACCAATAGACCGGTGTGGCAAAGACGATATCGTCGCTCGCCAGCATCGCATCGATCACCGCCGCAAAATCGTCCGGCTGCCGTGTGGCGCCATAGGCAAACGGGGCGATGTCGATTTGCGACAGCGACACGACGACACTCGCGTCGAGCCGGTCGCGAACGCCGCGCACCAGTTGCGCGGTATCGCCGTCCTGCCGCGCCGATCCCTCGATCACCAGCGGTGGGTTCAATCGCGCAGCAGTTCGTTGATGCTGGTCTTGCTGCGGGTGCGTTCGTCGACCTGCTTGATGATGACCGCGCAGTAGAGCGCCGGTTTGCCGTCTCCCCCTCCGAGCGATCCGGGAACGACGACGGCATAGGGAGGCACTTCGCCCATATGGACTTCGCCGGTCGCGCGGTCGACGATCTTCGTCGATGCGCCCAGATACACGCCCATCGACAGCACCGCGCCTTCGCCGACGCGCACGCCCTCGGCGACCTCGGCGCGCGCGCCGATAAAGGCGCCATCGCCGATGATGACCGGATCGGCCTGAAGCGGTTCGAGCACGCCGCCGATCCCGGCGCCGCCCGACAGATGCACGCCCCGCCCGATCTGCGCGCAACTGCCCACGGTAGCCCAGGTATCGACCATCGTGCCCTCGCCGACATAGGCGCCGATATTGACGAAGCTGGGCATCAGCACCGCGCTCTTGCCGACGAACGCGCCCTGCCGAACGATCGCGCCGGGCACCGCGCGAAATCCGGCATCGCGGAACCGGTTCTCGCCCCAGCCCGCGAATTTCGACGGCACCTTGTCGAACCACGCGCTGTCGCCCGGACCGGGCATGACCTGATTGTCGTTGAGCCGGAACGACAGCAGTACCGCCTTTTTCAGCCATTGATTGACGCGCCATCCGTCGCCGTTCGGTTCCGCGACCCGCGCCGCACCGCTGTCGAGCAGGGCGAGCGCCTCGACCACGGCCTCACGCACTTCGCCGGTGGTAGCGATGGTCAGGCTGGCGCGATCCTCCCATGCGGCGTCGATCACCGGGATCAGTTGGTCGTGCATGCCGCGTCCTCCAATATGCCGGCCAGCCAATGGCCGATGTCGTGCGTGGTGAAGTCGATGACGTCGCGGTCGACCGCGCCCTGTTCCGAACCGTTATCGACCCAAACCGTCGTCATCCCGATCGCCTTGGCCGGCGGCAGGTTGCGCGCCATGTCCTCGGCGAACAGCGCGCGCGCGGGATCGATGTCCCAGGCATCGCACAGCCCGCGATAGGCTTCGGGCCAGGGCTTGGGGCGGTATGCGGTGGCATGGATGTCGTGGATGCCCTCGAACGTCTCGTCCAGCCCCAGCCGGTCCAGCACCCGCCGCGCATAGGGCGCGTCGCCATTGGTGAAGACCAGCTTGCGCCCCGGCAGGCGTGCGATTGCCCCGGCAAGGTCGGCGTTGGCTTCGATCGCGCCCATGTCGACGTCGTGGACGAATGCCAGGAACTCGTGCGGGTCGATGTCACGCTCCGCCATCAGCCCCGACAGCGTGGTGCCGTGGTCGAGGAACCAGGCCTTCTGCGCGGCATAGCCCGTCGTCCGGTCGCAGCCGAGCAAGGCGCAGACATAGTCGGTCATCCGCGTCTCGATCTGGGGAAACAGTCCCGAACCCGCCGGATACAGCGTGTTGTCGAGATCGAAGATCCAGGTATCGATATGGGCGAGTTGGGGCAGCATGCGGCTGGGGGCTTATGCGGCGAAACCCGCTGCGGCAAGATGGCTATGCCGCCGCAAGGCCCGAACGACGGGGGGTCCGCCGCTTTCTGCTTCTGGACGGCAAAGATTATGATTGGTGGCGAATGCGGTCGCTCGCTCCCATCTCCTATCCATGACCGGATACTCGCTGCTCGACCTCGTCCCCATCGTCCAGGATGGCACGGCCGCCTCGGCGCTTGCCAACGCCGCCGATCTGGCGCGTCACGCCGAGGGGCTGGGCTTCAATCGATACTGGGTCGCCGAGCATCATGGCATGCCGGGCATCGCCAGCGCCGCGACCGCGGTGGTGATCGGCCATCTCGCCGCCGCGACCAGCACGATCAAGGTCGGCGCGGGCGGCATCATGCTGCCCAACCATGCCCCGTTGGTGATCGCCGAGCAGTTCGGCACGCTCGACGCACTGTTTCCCGGCCGCATCGAATTGGGGCTGGGCCGCGCACCGGGATCGGATCACAAAGTAGCCCGCGCACTGCGCCGAACGCTGGAGAGCGATCCAAACGCATTTCCGCAGGATGTGCTCGAACTGCAAAGCTATTTCGCCGATGACGGCCAGACCGGCATCCGCGCGGTGCCGGGGGCAGGGGCTAAGGTGCCGCTGTGGATTCTGGGATCGAGCACGTTCGGCGCGCAGCTCGCCGCCGCGCTCGGGCTGCCCTACGCGTTCGCGTCGCACTTCGCGCCAGCCGCGATGATGGACGCGATCGCGATCTATCGCGCCGGCTTTCGTCCATCGGCGCAGCTCGACCGTCCGCACGTAATGCTGGGTTTCAACGTGTTCGCTGCCGACAGCGACAACGAGGCGCAGTACCTTGCGAGTTCGGCGCATCAGGCGTTCGTCGCGATCCGCACCGGCCAGGCGATCCAACTGCCGCCCCCGGTGCGCGATTTCCGCGCGGGCCTCGGCGCGCAGGGCAACGCGATCCTCAATCAGGTGCTCGAATGCTCGGCGACCGGCAGCCCCGCGACGGTCGCGCACCAGATCGCCGCGTTCGTCGAGCGGACGGGAGCCGACGAGCTGATGCTGACCGGCATGATCTACGATCCCGAGGCGAGAAAGAAGAGCTTCGGGATTGCCGCGCAGGCGATGCGCGAGTTGCAGCTGGCGGCTTAGTGTTTGGTCTGGCCGCAGGCAACATACAGCTGTGCTCCGGCGAAGGCCGGAGCCGTGGCGGTCCGAAGGCTTTGATTGCCACGGCTCCGGCCTTCGCCGGAGCACGGGGCCTGCAGATGGGCTGGATCGTATTCACCCCGCCGCAGGCAGCCGCAATCGCACCAGCAATCCGCCAAGATCCTCGCTCTCCTCCAGACTCACCGTCCCGTCGTATAGTTCCGCAACATCGCGAACGATCGCCAGACCCAGCCCGGTCCCCGGTTTGCCGCTGTCGAGCCGCACGCCGCGATCGAAGATGCGGATGCGGTCGGCCTCGGGGATGCCCGCGCCGTCGTCCTCGACCAGTATCTCTACGAACCCGGCATCCGCCTGCGCGGTGATGAACACGCTTCCGCCGCCATATTTTGCAGCATTCTCGACGAGATTGCCGAGCATTTCGTCGAGGTCCTGACGTTCGATATGGGCGACCAGATCCTTCTGACCATCAGTATCGATGCGGACATGCTGGTACAGTCGATCGACCGCGCGCTCGACCGCCTCGATGCTCGGCCAGATCGCGGCGCGGCTGTGCGCGCTGCCGCGGCGTCCGACGGCGCGGGCGCGCGCGAGGTGGTGATCGACCTGGCGCCGCATCGTCCGCGCCTCGCGCACGACCGTGGTCGACAGGTCGTCGGCATCGGCGGTCGCGGCATTCATGATGACGGTGAGCGGCGTCTTGAGCGCGTGCGCGAGATTGCCGGCGTGCCGCCGCGCCTCCTCTGCCTGGCGATCGTTATGCGACACCAGCGCGTTCAGCTCTTCGACCATCGGCGCCAGCTCGGCGGGCATGCCGCCTTCGATCCGGGTCGATTTGCCGGCGCGCAGCCGCGCGATCTCGATCCGCAACTTGCGCACCGGCAGCAGGCCGTACCAGGTCTGCAGCGCCGCCATCACGATCAGGCCGAGCCCGAGCAGGACGAAGCTGTAGGTCAGCGTCCGCCGCAGCGCGGCAATCTGGGCATCTAGAATATTGCGGTTTTGCGCCACCTGAAACCGCCACTGCACGGGTGATCCCGGCAGGCGTACGTCGCGTTCGGCAACGCGCAGGTTTTCCTTGGGGAACTGGTCCGAATCATAAAAATGCACCTCCATGTCGCCATGGTCGGCGTCGGCGCGCAATACTCGATCCCACAGCGACCGGGACGGAGCGGCATTGTATCCCTTGCCGCTGACCTGCCAGTACAATCCGGAATATGGTTCGAGAAATCGTTGGTCGGATAACTCGCGGCTGAACATCACTTCGCCGACCGGATCGATCTCGGCCGACAGGATCATCGAATCCAGGATATAGTCCAGCTGATCGTCGAAACTGGTTTGCAGCGCTGACGTCAGCACACGATCGAGCCCGAAAGCGCCCCCTGCCAGCAGCACGAAAATCCACGCGCTGGCGATCAGGATCATGCGCCGGCTGAGCGATCCGGTCGCCCGCACATAGGGCCGCGGCGGCGGAGCCCCCACCTCGATCGCCGCGTCGCTCATGTCAGGATTCGGCGGCGACCGGCGTGCCGTCGGGATCCTCGAGGCTGTAGCCCAGGCCGCGGATCGTCGTGATCGTATCCGCGCCCAGCTTCTTGCGGATGCGCGTCACGAAAACTTCGATCGTGTTCGAATCGCGATCGAAATCCTGGTCGTAAATATGCTCGATCAGCTCGGTGCGGCTGACGACCTTGCCTTTGTGATGGAGCAGGTACGACAGCAGCTTGTATTCCTGCGCGGTCAGCTTGATCGGCTCGCCGGCGCGGGTCACCTTGCCGCTGCGCGTGTCGAGACGGATGTCGCCCGCGGTCAGCTCGGCCGAGGCATTGCCCGACGCGCGCCGGATCAGCGCGCGCAGCCGTGCGATCAGCTCCTCGGTCTGGAACGGCTTGGCGACATAATCGTCGGCGCCGGCGTCAAGTCCGGCAACCTTGTCCGACCAGCTGTCGCGCGCAGTCAGGACCAACACCGGCGTCGCCTTGCCTTCCTTGCGCCAGCGGTCGAGCACGGTCAGTCCATCGACCTCCGGCAGACCGAGATCGAGGATGATCGCGTCGTAATTCTCGGTAGAGCCGAGGAAGTGGCCTTCCTCGCCGTCCGACGCGCTGTCGACGGCATATCCCGCTCCCTCGAGCGTGGACATCAATTGCTGGCGCAGATTGGGCTCATCCTCGACGATCAGAACGCGCATGAGTTTTCCCTTTATTGTCCTTGCAAGCGGTGCGTCAGCGCCCCGACCGACCCAGGATCGCCCCCGACCGCCCGTCGACATCCACCCAGATGACCTGTCCATTGCGCAGGAACTTGAGCGTGTAAATGGCAGGGCCCGAATCGAAGTCGAAGCCGAGATAGTCGGCCCCCTTCATCCGCGGCAACACCCGCCGCTCTATCTCGCGCAGCGGCAGCAGTCGGCCCTGGAGCCGCGCTTCGCGGGCCTGTTCGTGATCGCGCTTGAGCTTTTGCAGCGGATCCGCCGATGCCGCGCATGGCGCCGCCATCAGCACCGCCAGCATCGCCAAACAGGAGCGTCCCACCATCTTCATCGTGTTGGCATAGGGTCGCGGCGTTGAACAGCCTGTGAATATGGCTGAAAGCGGGCGGCAACTTCCGCTGTGGCTTCCGGGCAACAAGGCGCGCCGATCACGGACCATTGCCAGCACCCGGCCCAGATCGTAACGCGCCGACGCTATGGCTGCTCCCATCCTCGCCTTTGAAGGGCTCGGGCTCGTGCAGGGTTCGGGCTGGCTGTTCCGCAATCTCGACATCCACATCGGCGCACGCGACCGGCTGGCGCTGATCGGGCGCAACGGCGCGGGCAAGACGACGTTGCTCAAGCTGCTCGGCGGACAGGTCGATGCCGACGAGGGTCGCCGCGTGATCGTGCCGGGCACCAATGTGGTGATGCTCGAACAGGAACCGCGCATGACCGGGTGCGCGACGCTGATGGACTTCGTCCTGTCCGGCGAAGACGCGCCCGCGCGGCATGAGGCCGAAGCCATCGCCGACCAGCTCGGCATCGACCTGACCCGCGATGCCGCGACCGCCAGCGGGGGCGAGCGCCGCCGCGCCGGCATCGCCCGGGCGCTGGCGCAGGACCCCGATGTGCTGCTGCTCGACGAGCCGACCAACCATCTCGACATCCACGCCATCGAATGGCTCGAGGAATGGCTGCAGCGGTATCGCGGCGCGTTCGTCGTCATCAGCCATGATCGCACCTTCCTGACGCGGCTGACCAGGCAGACGCTGTGGCTCGACCGCGGGTCGATGCGCCGCGCCGAGATCGGCTTCGGCGGGTTCGATGCATGGACCGAGCAGGTCTATGCCGAGGAACAGCGCGCCGCGGAAAAGCTCGACGCGCGGCTGAAGCTCGAGGAGCACTGGCTCCAGCGCGGCGTCACCGGGAGGCGCAAGCGCAACCAGGGACGGCTGTCGAAGCTGTACGAAATGCGTGCCGAACGCGCGGCGATGACGGGGCCGTCGGGTGCCGCCAACCTCACCACCGCCGCCGACGATTCCAAGACTAAGGTGGTGATCGATGCAAAGGCGGTCACCAAGACCTATGGCGATCGTCCGATCATCAAGGACCTGACGCTGCGCATCACCCGCGGCGACCGGATCGGCATCGTCGGACGCAACGGCGCCGGCAAATCGACCTTGCTCAAGCTCCTGACCGGCGAGATCAGTCCCGACAGCGGCCATATCCGGCTGGCCAAGACGCTCGACGCGATCATCATCGACCAGCAGCGCAGCCGGATGCAGCCCGAAATGACGGTGCGCGAGGCGGTCGCCGACGGCGGGGAATGGATCGACGTGCTGGGGGTGCGCAAGCACATCCACGGCTATCTCAAGGAGTTTCTCTTCGAGCCGACCATGGTCGAGGCAAAGGTCGGGACGCTGTCGGGCGGCGAGCGTTCGCGGCTGCTGCTCGCACGCGAATTTGCGCGGCCGTCGAACCTGATGGTGCTCGACGAACCGACCAACGATCTGGACCTCGAAACGCTCGACCTGCTGCAGGAAGTGATCGCCGACTATGACGGCACCGTGCTGATCGTAAGCCACGACCGCGACTTTCTCGATCGCACCGTGACGATGACCATCGGCCTCGACGGATCGGGCTTCGTCGACGCGGTGGTCGGCGGCTATGCCGACTGGGAAGCCAAGCGCAAGCAGCGCACGACCACCAGGAAAAAGGAAGCCACGAAGCCCATCGCCGAAGCACCGCGCCCCAGGGCGGCGAAGCTGACCTACAAGGACCAGCGCGACTATGACCTGCTGCCCAAACGGATCGAGGAGATCGAGGCCGCGATCGCGCGCGACGAGGAAAAGCTCGCCGATCCCGACCTGTATGTGCGCGATCCGGACGCGTTCGACCGGTTGATGGCGGCGATCGCCAAGGCGCGCGAGGAAAAGGACGCGGCGGAAATGCGCTGGCTGGAACTGGCGGAACGTGCGGAAGCGCTGGGCTGATCAGCCCGGCACCACCACCTCGATCGCCCGCTGCGCCACCCGCACCGTCACCGGCGTGCGCGCCAATACCTCGCCGTCGATCGAGATGCGGTGGTGCGGGCGGGTGTCGAGGCGCAGTTCACGCCCCCGGAATTCCCGGATGCCGGCGTCCCGCGACCGCAGACGGAAGAACTTGCCGTACCAATCGACCACCAGCTTCCACAATTTGCGCCCCGCGACCACCTGGATCACCATGTCGCCGCTATCGACGTCAGTGGTCTCGGTCATCTCGACGCCGCCGTGGAAACGACCGTTGAGCATGCGCACTTCGGTGGCCCACATGCGATGCTCGCGCGTCCCATCGTCGATCATCAGCCGGAAC
This sequence comes from Sphingomonas japonica, assembly GCF_006346325.1. Lineage (NCBI taxonomy): Bacteria > Pseudomonadati > Pseudomonadota > Alphaproteobacteria > Sphingomonadales > Sphingomonadaceae > Sphingomonas > Sphingomonas japonica. The sequence goes on from NZ_VDYR01000001.1 coordinate 129,449, forward strand.
GGGCGAAAGCGGAAGAAGCACCACACCGCCCAGCCGAGATAGCCGATCCGCCCGAGATATTTCTTGAGGTTGTGCGGCACCGTGTCGCCGATCATGGGCGACAGGCCCATCGCCGCGCAATTGGCGAAATAGTCGTCGTCGATCATGCCAAGGTCGATCCGCCGCCGCCGCCCGCTGGCGATCGCGTCGATCGCGCCGTCGAGGTCGAGCGGCAGCCCCAGCGTCCGCGCAAAGCTATTCGCGGTGCCGAGCGGAAGGACCGCGAACACGCAATCCTTGCCGACGACGTCGTCGACCACGCATGACAGCGATCCGTCGCCCCCGCCGACGATCACCATCGGTGCCCCCGATCGCACCGCACCGCGCACGGTGTCGTTGAGCTTTGCGGGATCGCGCACCGCATGGCAGTCGATCAGTTCGATACCGGCCGCGGCGATCTTTGTGCGAGCCTCGTCGAACATCGCTTGTCCGCGCCGCGACTTGGCATTGACGATGAGGACAGCCTGGCGGGGGACGGGACTCGTTAACATGGCGCAACAACTCCCGACCGGGGCGGGGTATCCGCGGCGTTCAGAGCGATTTGCCCGCGCGCCCGGCCAGTTCGGTGACATAGTGCCACGCCACCCGTCCCGAGCGGCTGCCCCGCCGCGTCGCCCATTGGACCGCTTCGGCGGGATCGAACGACAGGCCATAGGCCTGCGCATAGCCGCGCACGATCGCCAGAAACCCGTCCTGATCGATGGCGTGAAAACCCAGGCTCAACCCGAACCGGTCGGCAAGTGCGAGCTGATCGTCGATCGCGTCGCGCGCGTTGATCGCGCTTTCCTGTTCGGCGATGTCGCGGGGGATCAGGTGGCGGCGGTTCGACGTGACGATCAGTCGCGCGTTGGAAGGCCGTGCCTCGGCCCCGCCTTCGAGCAGCGAGCGCAGCGCCCGTGCGTCGGCGGCCGTGTCGAAGCCGAGATCGTCGATGAAGACGGCGAAGGCCCGGTCGATCGGTGCGATCGTGGCGAACAGAGCGGGCAGGGTCGCGAGCGTTCCCGACGTCGCCTCGACCAGCGCGAGATCGCCGCCACCGCTCTGGACGGCGCCGACCGCCGCCTTGACCAGCGCCGACTTGCCGGTCCCGCGCGCGCCCCATAGCAGGGCGTCCTGCGCCGCCGCGCCATTCGCGAAGCGCCGGAGATTCTCCAGCAGCACCGCTTTTTGAGCATCGATCCCCACCAGCCGGTCGATCGGCAAGGGATCGAACGCGCGCGCAGCCGTCAGCGCGGTTCCGCGCCAGACATACGCCCGATGCGCCAGCGGGTCCGCCGTGGCGGGGGCGGGGGGCGCAAGCCGGTCGAGCGCGTCGGCGATGCGGGAAAGCGGGTCGGTCACCCGGCCCCGGCTAGCACCGAAGCGGATCGCAGCTCAAGCGAGAGCGGCGAGCAGCGCTTCGGCGGCGGCACGCTCGCCGAACCCGGGATCGGCCAGCGCGGCTTGAGCCTGCGCGCGCGCGCGAGGATTCTGGCCGAGATCGGCATAGGCCTGCGCCAGATGCCAGCGCAGCATCGGGTGCCGCGGCGCGAGCGCCACGGCCTTCAACAGCAATTGAACCGCGCCTGCGGCATCGCCCCCTTCGCGCAGCGCCCAGCCATAGCAGTCGGCGACGGCCGGGTTGGCGGGGGCAATGGCATGCGCCGCCTGTGCGTAGATCAGGCCGCGCTCGGCGTCGCCCGCGCCGGTATACGCCGCGGCAAGTTCGGCGAGGACCACCGCATCGCGATCCCCGATGCGCAGACGCAGCGCCTCGAGCGTGTCGATCGCCGCCGCATATTGTGCGGCAGCCAGCTGCCAATGCGCGGACAGCCGCAGCGCCGCGATGTTCCACGGGTTTTGCGTCAGGAACAGCGCCAGCGTGCGGGCCGCAGCCGGACGGTTCCCGGCCAGGTCCAATGCCTCGGCCAACCGCAGCATTGTCGCTTCGTCGAGCCGGAGATTTCCGGCGCGGGCATAGGCTTGCGCGGCAGGGCGCGGCTGGCCATCGAGCATCAGCGCATCGCCAACCAGAAGATGCGCGGCAGGGGTGCCGGGATTGCTCGCGGCGAGCGCCTGCGCGCGTGCGAACGCCGCCGCCGGATCGCCGCTCGATTGCAGGCCGCGGATCAATGCGATGGCCGCGTCGGGATTGTCCGGCTGTTGCTGAACGGCGGCACTCAGCATCGGCAATGGCGACGTATCGCCGAACGGGCCGGCATTGCCGCGCACCGCACTTGCGGCGCGGTCAAGCAACGATGCCGCAGCGCCGCGATCGCCGATCCGCTCGAACGCGCGCGCCGCCAGCGTCAGCACGTAGCTGTCCGCGTCGCTGCGCGCGATCACCGGGCGCAGCACTGCAATCGCGTCACGCGATGCGTTGGCGCGGGCATAGGCCGTCGCGAGCAGGCTGCGCGCGGCGATGTTCATCGGCTGGCGATCGACCAGTGCGCGCAGCTGCTCGATCGCCTGTTGATAGCCGCCTGCCTGCAGGTCGAGCCCGCCGCTCAGCAGCAGCATCGCCGGCAGCCCGTCGAGCCGCGATCCGATCCGCTGCAGGATCGCGCGGGCGGTCTCGAACGCTCCGGCGCGGGCGGCGAGGACGGCCTGCAGGTAATAGGCCTGCGCGCTGCCCGGCCGGGCCGCTGCGGCGCGGCGCACGGCTGCCAGCATCGCCTGGGTCTGCCCGGTTTCGCCAAGCGTCGCGGCGTATTCGATGAGCATGTCGTGATTGTTCGGATCGCGTCGCAGCGCATCGGCGAACCACGGCAGCGCCGCGGTCAGGCCGTATTGCGCGCGCACCATTTCACCGCGCAGTGCGAGTGCATCGGCGGATTTTGGCGCAAGCGTGGCGGCGCGGGCCGATGCGGCGATCGCCCCGGAGATGTCGCCACCGCCGCGCAGGTAGCGGGCATAGGCGATCCAGGTCGCCGCATCGCGCGGATAGCGGCGCAGCGCGCTCTCGAACGCGTACCCTGCGCCGCCATAGTCGCCGCGCGCCATAAGCGCCTGCGCCCGCACCCGATCGCTGTAGCTGGCGTAGCGCGGATCGGCAGTTTCGAGCGTCTCGAGCGCGCGGTCGGGCTGTCCCTGGATGCGATAGGCATCGGCATAGAGGTGGCGTAGCCGCCCCGGATCGAACCCCGCCTTGACCGAGCGATCGAGCGCGGCTTCGGCGGCGATGCCGTCGCCCAGCCCCAGCTCACTTCGCGCAAGCACGGCGAGCGCCATCCCCCAGTCGCGGTCCAGGGCCACCGCACGAGCCGCTGCATCACGCGCCGCGGTCGGGCTGCCGCTCGCCAGCAGTCCCAGCGCGCGGGCGAGCTGCGATCGCGCTTCCGACACTTCGGTTCTGGCGTGTGGGACGATCGGCCACGCCGCGAGGATGCGCGCGCTCGCCGCGATCACCAGGATCGCGAAGGTGACAGCCTTCAATCGCCGCGGGCGGGGCGGCGCTTCAGGGCTGGAGGTCATAGCTCTTCATCAGGTCGTAGAGGGTCGGACGGCTGATACCGAGCAGCCTGGCGCTGCTCGAGATATTGCCATCGGTGCGCGCCAGCGCCTGGCGGATCACCTTGCGGTCGGCGGCTTCGCGCACGGCGCGCAGGTTGATGGGAAGTGCATCGGTAGCAGCGTCCAGATCGAGATCGGCGGCGGTGATCGCCTTGCCATCGGCCATGATGATCGCGCGCTTCATGCGATTTTCGAGCTCGCGGACATTGCCGGGCCAGCGCCACGCCTCGATCGCCGCCACGGCATCGGGCGCCAGCGACACGACGGCCGGATTCAGCGCGGCGAAGCGGTGCAGGAAATGGCGCGCGAGCAGGCCCGGGTCACCAGGCCGCTCGGCAAGCGAAGGAATGCGCACGACGATCTCGGCAAGCCGGTAGTAGAGATCGTCGCGGAACCGGCCGTCGCCGATCATCGCGTCGATATCCTGATGCGTCGCGGTGACGATGCGCGTGTCGACCGCGATTTGCTGGCGTCCCCCAATGCGCTCGATCACGCGTTCCTGGAGGAAGCGCAGCAGCTTGACCTGCAACGCCAGCGGCACGTCGCCGATCTCGTCGAGGAACAGGGTACCGCCTGCGGCCTGTTCGATCTTGCCTAGCGTCGTCCGGATCGCACCGGTGAACGCGCCTTTCTCGTGCCCGAACAACTCGCTTTCCAGCAGCGTTTCGGGGATCGCGGCACAATTGATCGCGACGAATGCCCGGTTCGCGCGCGGCGAGGCGTCGTGCAAGGCGCGCGCCAGCAACTCCTTGCCGGTACCGCTGGCGCCGAGCAGCATCACCGAGACGTCGGCAGCGGCGACGCGCTCGATCGTGCGCATCACCTTGAGCATCTCGGGCGATGCGGTGATCAACCCGCCAAGCTGTGACTGGCTGTGCGTCTGCGCCTGCTCGGCAAGGCGGCGATTCTCGGCTTCGAGCGCATGAACATGGAATGCTCGCGCGACGATCAGGCCGAGCTCGTCGATGTCGATCGGCTTCTGGTAGAAGTCCCAGGCGCCCGCGGCGATGGCACTGCGCGGACTTTCCAGCGCGGCATGTCCCGATGCGACGACAACCTTGGTATGCGGCTTGAGCGCGAGGATGGCCTCCAGCGCGGCAAATCCCTCGCTGGTGCCGTCCGGGTCGGGCGGCAGCCCCAGGTCGAGCGTGACGACATCGGGCTCCTCGGCGCGCAGCACCGCGATCGCCTGTTCGCGATCGGACGCGACGTGGATGTCATAGCCGTCATAGGCCCAGCGCAATTGTCGCTGAAGTCCGGGATCGTCCTCGACGATCAGCAACTTGCGCAAGGGCGCGGTCATGCCGCGCGGTCCATGCCGACGCGACCGGCAAGTGCAGCGGGTAGGGTGATGCGGAAGCGGCTGCCCTCACCCTCGCGGCTGGTGACGTCGATCCGGCCGCCCATTGCGAGGACCAGGTCTCGCGCTTCGTACGCGCCAATCCCGAAACCGCCCGGCTTGGACGAAGCAAATGGCCGGAACAGCTGGTCGCGGATGAACGCGGCGCTCATCCCGCATCCTTGATCAATGACATCGATCACGACGACGTCGGCGCGCGCGACGATCGCCACCGTTACCGGCTCGGATGGGTCGCTGGCATCGACGGCATTGCCGACAAGGTGCGACAGGATCTGCTCGAGCCCTGCCGGATCGGCGGCGGCGATGGCGACGCCGTCGGATACGACCGCGACCGGATGTCGCTGATGACAGGCACGGGCGACGCGCTCGGCGATCGGTGCGACTTCGGTCGGCCGAGCGGCATCACTTCGTGTCGCGCGGTGACGTTGCGACAGGCGTGCCAGCAGCTCGTTCATGCGCGCCGCGGATTCGGTCAGCGTGGCGACCATGTCGGCCCGAAATGCGGGATTGTCGGCGTAGCGCTCGGCATTGCGCGCAGTCAGGGTCAACTGGCTGACGAGGTTCTTGATGTCGTGCAGAATGAAGGCGAAGCGGCGATTGAATTCATCGAAACGCTGCGCTTCCATCAGCCGGGCATGCGCCCGCGCTTCGGCGAGATAGCTCGCGACTTGCCGCCCTGCGACCTTGAGCAGATCGAAATCCTCCCAGTCGAGCGCCCGGTCGAGCGCCGGTCGGCGCAGCACGATCGCACCGGCCAGGTGGTCGATATGCGGGAGCGGTACGACGACCCAGGCGTGGCTGTCGTCGATCATCCATTGCGGTACTGCCAAAAGGTCTTCAGCGGGCGCGGCCTCGGCCCGAACTGCATCGAGCTCGATGATCCGGTTGCTGCGTTGAAGATGATCGGCAAGACCGTCGTCGCCCGAACCGGTGCTTGGCGGATCGTCGTGCCAGTGCCAACTTGCGCCATGATCGAGGCGCGGGCCGTCGGCCACCAGCAATAGCCCGCCAGGCGAGTCGGTCAGGTCGGCGATCGCCTTGATGACCCGGGTCTCGAGCGCCGCGCCGTCCCCCGGATTGCCCAGTGTCGCGGTGAAGCGCGACCATTCTGCCCGATAATCGTAGCGATGGCGGAAGAAATGCTTGGCCAGCTTGACCTTGATCCAGCCGCGCAGCCACGGTGCCGACAGGCAGGCGAGCAGCGCCGCCGCCGATCCGAAGACGAATGCGGTCTGGAGCAACCGGGCGTGGCTGCCGCCGATTGCCGCAAGCGCGCCGGTGCCCAGCGCCAGCACCGTGCAATAGGCACCGATCGCGGCGATTGTCAGCGATTGCATCGCAACCGTTCGGGAAACCTGCAGCGGACGCTCCTCACGCAATGCGCCGACGCCGATCACGATCGCGATCACCGCGACGATGATGCCGCGTACTGCGGCAAGCTCGCTCGACCAGCGTTCCGCCAGATAGGCAAAGGTGACGAGGTTGAGGTCGATCAGCCACATCGCCCCCAGTGCAACTGCCAGTACGCGCAAGTTGCTGCTGGTCGCGCCGGCATAGAGGCTTTGGACGAGCACCAGGCAAGCCGTCGCGACAATCATCCTGAGCACCAGCGCCGATCCGATCACGAACGGATCGAATGCGGCCCCCGTTTCTGCGGCCAGCGTCAACAGCAACGCTGCGATGCTGACTATCGCCACGACGCCGTAGACTACCGCGATCGCCGCGCGCTCATGCGCCGAATGCGAGCGTCGGTGGAGCGTGCTCATCACGCCAAGCCACGCCAGATTGCGCAGCGTCTCGAATAGCGGCGTGACCGGATCGCCGAGCCCGATGCCGGCGATTGCCAACGCCCAGCACGCGGTCGTCGCGAGCGCGAGCAGCAGCGGCCAGCGTGGCAGCGCAGTGGGCGGTCGGCGCCAGCTCCACAATGTCAGCGCCGCGAAACCGAATGCGGCCAGCGCGTGCCCCCACAGGGTCAGAGCGGAAAGCCAAGCCATCGCCTTACCGAGCCCCTTCCGGCCACAGCACGACGCGCAGCGTCTGGAGCAGGATCAGCAGGTCGAGGAACGGCGAATAATTCTTGGCGTAATAGAGATCATATTCGAGCTTTTGCCGCGCATCCTCGATCGACGCGCCGTATGGATAGTTGATCTGTGCCCAGCCGGTGATCCCCGGCTTCACCATGTGCCGTTCGGCATAATAAGGCAGCTTGGCCTCGAGGTCCTCGACGAACTGCGGACGTTCGGGGCGCGGTCCGACGAAGCTCATCTCGCCCTTGAGCACGCTCCAGCACTGCGGCAATTCGTCGATCCGGGTTTTGCGGATCAGGCGGCCGATCCGGGTGATCCGCGGATCGTCCTTTTCCGCCCAGACCGCCTTGCCCGCGATCTCGGCATCGGTGCGCATCGAGCGCAGCTTCACAATATCGAAACCGACATTGTAGAGCCCGACGCGGCGCTGCCGGTAAAAGGCCGGTCCCTTGCTATCGAGCTTGATCGCTATCGCCATGATCGCGATTACCGGCAGCGCCAGGGTCAGCAACAACAGGCTGGCGGCGATATCGAACAGGCGCTTGAACGCGCTCGAGATCATCCGGCCCGACGAGAAGCCATCGGAGAAGATCAGCCAGCTGGGATTGACGCTGTCGAGGTCGACGCGCCCCGTCTCGCGCTCGAGAAAAGTCGAGATCTCGTTGACATGGACCCCGGTGGTCTTGATCCGCAGCAAATCCTTGAGCGGCAGCGCATTGCGGCGTTCTTCCAGCGCCAGCACGACTTCCGACGCGTTGAGCAGGACAACATGGTCGGCCAAATTGTAGATGGCGTCGCGGGCGATCGCTTCGGGGATGACGCGATTGGCTTCGTTCATCGCCACATAGCCGACGACGACGAACCCTGACCCGGGCACCTTGGAAAGCGCCTTGAGCCGCGCGGCGCGGGGCCCCGCGCCGAGCACGACGACGCGCCGTTTGAAAGCCTGGCTGCCCAGTGCCTTACCCAGCAGGATGCGCATCAGGATCTGCAAAACGGCCGCAGCGACCATCGCGTAGAGCAGGTTGGAGCGCCAGAAGCTAAGCGCAGGGACGAAGAAATAGAGAACGCTCAGGAAGATCGTGCCGAGCGATACCGCGACGATCAGCCGGGCGGCGGCGAAGCGCAGCGATTGCAATGCGTCGGTACCGTAGACGCCGACCGCGACCATGGCCGTCTGGAGCGATACGGCGAAGCTGAGGATTTCGGGGATGCGCGTGGCGATGCCATCGACATCCATGCCGATCTGATGCGCGCGAAACTGCCACCCGAATTCCGCCGCCGCGATCAGCAGTAGAAAGTCGAACAGACCGAGCAGCAGCACCGCATTGGGGACATAATGTTTGAACAGGCGAATCATCGCGCTGGCCTCGCAGGCGCCGGCATCATCCGAAGCGGTGTAAGTTCTGCCGACACCTCATGGCCTGTCGCAAAAATTGACGAAGAAATCCTGAATCAGGACGGGAAAGCTATGCGCTGCCGGGCGTTTGCCGCGGATACGCGATCCGCGTAGGGATCGCCATCCGGGAGTATCCATCGCATGTCCGCAGCCGATCCCATCGTTCCTGTCATCCTGTCCGGCGGATCGGGGACGCGGCTGTGGCCCATGTCCCGTCCCGAGCTGCCGAAGCAGCTTCTGGCGCTGACCGCTGCCGAGACGATGCTTCAGCTCACCGCGCAACGCACCGTTGCCGGCGAGCAGTTCGCGGCGCCGATCGTCGTCGCCAATGCGCGCCACGCCGATGTCGTCGAAACCCAGCTGGCCGAAGTCGGTGCGAGCGCGCAGGCGCTGATCCTCGAACCGGCCGGGCGCAACACCGCACCGGCAATCGCGCTGGCGGCGATCGCGGCGGGTGCGGGTGCGGCGCCGCTGCTGGTGATGCCGTCTGACCACGTCATCCTCGACGTCGCGGCCTTCCATGCTGCGATCGCCAGGGCGCTGCCGCTGGTGCGCGATGGCTGGCTGGTGACCTTCGGCATTGCGCCCGATGCGCCGGAAACTGGCTATGGCTATATCAAGGTCGGCGCGGAGCTGGCCGAGGGCGTTCACCGCGTCGATCGCTTCGTCGAAAAGCCGCCGCGCGAAGCTGCCGAGGCGATGCTGGCATCGGGAGATCATGCCTGGAATGGCGGGATATTCCTGTTCCGGGCGGATAAATATCTCGCGGCGCTCCAAAGCTTCGCGCCGACGATGCTGGCCGCGGTCGAGGCGGCGATGACGCGCGCAGTCCGCGACGCCGCGCGCATCTGGCCCGATGCCGAGGCGTTCGCCGCATCGCCCGCAGACTCGATCGACTATGCCGTCATGGAAAAGGCCGAGCGCGTCGCGGTGGTGCCGGTGAGCATGGGGTGGAGCGATCTGGGGTCGTGGGACGCGCTGCACGCGATCAGCGATTGCGACGCCGCCGGCAACGCCTGCCGCGGCGACGTGGTGGCGATCGAGACCACCAACTGCATGGTCCGCGCCGACACCGGCAAACGCATTGCGCTGGTCGGGGTCGAGGACCTGATCGTCGTGGCGAGCGGCGACGACATCCTGATCCTCCCCCGCGGGCGCAGTCAGGACGTCAAGAAAATCATCGAGGCGATGAAGGGGTAGCGCTCAGACTGCAGATGGCACCCGGTCGACGCCAGGTCTTTCGAAGGCGCAGCGGCGGATCATTCGCACGAGGCCGGCTTGGCGCGTGCACTGGGGGGAATGACGGCGACGCCGTCGATCACCTTGATGCGGTCGGCCAGCGCGGGTGGCACGCTGTCGCGCAACAACACGTATAGCCGCGTCGGATCGATCATCCCCTTGCGATATCCTGCGCGCTCGGATGTCAGGCGCGCCACTGCCGCGGGGGTCTGGCGTGCGGTGTAGGTGAAATTAACGGGTCGGCATGCGAGGATCGCGCGCAGGGTCACTTCATGCATCACCGGCAAATCGGCCCTGACTCGCGGGGGCTGGAAATCGATCCGCGCGGCGCTTGCCACCAACGCCTCCCAGCGCGGATCGGGAGTGCGTGGGTAATGCGCCGGCTGATCGGCCTCGGCGCTGCGGTGACGGATCGCGCCTATCATCGGGGCAAGGTCGATGAGTTGAATCGCGAGCGCGGCAGCAAGGATCAACGAGCCATGCCGCCATCGGACGACGATCAGGATGGCACTGAGCGCCAGCGCATAGGTAACGGGCCATGCGAGCCGACCCGCTGCGCGGACGGGATCCAGTGTATCGATCACGACTGTGGGGACGGGCAGCGTGAACAGCGGCACTCCGCGCCACAATCCTTGTGGCCCGATCGCGAGGAGGATCAGGACCAGGAACGCCGGGAGCAGCCAGCGCAGCCGGATCACCGCGTCGGGGATCGCCGTCCGGTCGCGGCGGATCGCCAGCAGCGCCGCCGCGGCGAGCACCAGCGTAAGCAGGCCCGCACCGAGATACTGTAGTCCTTCGAAGCCCCGCCCGTCATTTTCGGAACTTGCGGGGATAAGCGCGCTGTAGGTCGGGTGCGCCGGGTTCCACCAGGCGTCGAGCGCCATCGGAAACGCGCCGTAGTCACCGGTCGAAGCATAATGATTGCCGAATACCCCGTGCGTCGCTGCAGCGGCGAGGACGATCGCGCCAGTTGCCAGCGCAATCATCAACGTCTGCGCGCGACCGGGACCGCGAATGATATCGCGCAGCACCGCGCTGGCCCAGATCGCGCCGATCATCAGCAGCAGATAGTTGTGGATCAGCGCGGTCAGCACGAGCAGCGCCGCCCAAGCCAGCGGTCGCCGTTCGCGATCGCTTTCGATGAACAGCCACAGGCCCCACAGGATCAGCCACTGCGATGCGAGACTGGCATGGACCCAGCGATTGAGCAGCGGCGGGAACAATGTCAGCAATGCCGTGCCGAGCCATGCACCCAGCGCATCGGGCGCGTGAGGGCGGATCAGTTTCCAAGCGAAGAAGACATGGAGCAGCAGGCAAGCGAGATACCACAGCCCGACATATTGCCATCCGTCGGGCAGGATCGCGGCAAATGGTTTGAGGAGGATGCCGAGCAGCGGGATGCTGTCGGTCAGCAGCAGTGCGGTACCGTCCGGTGCACCGAGCAAGGGCGTGAGCGTGACCGGCCAGGCGCCACTGCCTTCGCGCAGATAGGCCGCGAGCCCGATCATTGCCTGGCCGCGATCGCTGCCGACCATCAGCCAACCGACATTGGACGGGTCGAGTACCGCAGGATGCATCCACAATGCGAATATGCCGACAGCCAGTGCCGTCAGCGCGATCGCGGGCAGGAACGTTGCGGGTGACACGCGCGGCATGGTCGTGGCTGATGCCACGTGATCACTCAGATGTGGTTAACGGACCGGCAAACGCCCTGCGCGAAAAAGGGCCGGGGATCGCGCCCCGGCCCTTCGCTCGACTGCTAGACGGATAGAGCGGGACTTAGAAGTCCATGCCGCCCATGCCGCCCATTCCGCCGCCGCCGCCCATCGGCATTGCGGGCTTGTCTTCCGGCAGCTCGCTCACCGCCGCTTCGGTGGTGATGAGCAGGCCGGCGACCGAGGCCGCATCCTGGAGCGCGGTGCGAACGACCTTGGTCGGGTCGATCACGCCGGCGGTGACGAGGTTCTCGTACACGTCGGTCTGTGCGTTGAAGCCCATCGACGGATCGTTGCCCTCGAGCAGCTTGCCCGAGATCACGGCGCCGTCGTGACCGGCATTCTGCGCGATCTGGCGAACCGGAGCGTAGAGCGCCTTGCGGACGATATCGATGCCGCGGGTCTGGTCGTCGTTCTGACCCTTCATGCCCTCGAGCGCCTTGGTGGCGTAGAGGAGTGCGGTGCCGCCGCCGGGGACAATGCCTTCCTCGACAGCCGCGCGGGTCGCGTGGAGTGCGTCATCGACGCGATCCTTGCGCTCCTTGACCTCGACTTCGGTCGATCCGCCGACCTTGATGACGGCAACGCCGCCGGCCAGCTTGGCAAGACGCTCCTGCAGCTTCTCGCGGTCATAGTCCGAAGACGTGACCTCGATCTGCTGGCGGATCGCGTCGGTACGGCCCTTGATCGCCTCGGCGTCACCAGCACCGTCGACGATGATGGTGTTGTCCTTGTCGATCGACACGCGCTTGGCGGTGCCGAGCATGCCTAGCGTCACCGATTCGAGCTTGATGCCCAGGTCTTCCGAGACGACTTCGCCCTTGGTCAGGACCGCGATGTCCTCGAGCATCGCCTTGCGGCGGTCGCCGAAGCCCGGTGCCTTGACCGCTGCGACCTTGAGGCCACCGCGCAGCTTGTTGACCACCAGCGTCGCCAGTGCCTCGCCTTCGATGTCCTCGGCGATGATCAGCAGCGGACGGCCCGACTGCACGACCGCTTCGAGGATCGGCAGCATCGCCTGAAGGTTGCTGAGCTTCTTCTCGTGGATCAGGATGTACGGATCGGCGAGCTCGACATTCATCTTTTCCGGATTGGTGATGAAATACGGGCTGAGATAGCCGCGGTCGAACTGCATGCCCTCGACGACGTCGAGCTCGAACTCGAGGCCCTTGGCTTCCTCGACGGTGATCACGCCTTCCTTGCCGACCTTTTCCATCGCTTCGGCGATCTTCTCGCCGACGACGGTGTCGCCATTGGCCGAAATGATGCCGACCTGGGCGATCTCGTTCGAACCGGAGACAGGCTTGGAGCGGCCCTTGAGATCCTCGACGACCTTGGTGACGGCAAGATCGATGCCGCGCTTCAGGTCCATCGGGTTCATGCCGGCCGCGACCGACTTCATGCCCTCGCGAACGATCGACTGGGCGAGCACGGTCGCGGTCGTCGTGCCGTCACCGGCGGCGTCGTTGGTCTTGCTGGCGACTTCGCGCAGCATCTGCGCGCCCATATTCTCGAACTTGTCCTTGAGTTCGATTTCCTTGGCGACGGTGACGCCGTCCTTGGTGATGCGGGGCGCGCCGAAGCTCTTGTCGATGACGACGTTGCGGCCCTTCGGCCCCAGCGTCACCTTGACCGCATCGGCGAGGATATCGACGCCGCGCAGGATGCGCTCGCGCGCGTCGCGGCTGAATTTCACGTCCTTGGCTGCCATGTGGCTACCCTTTCAAATGTGAAGTGGAGAAAGTGGAGAGTGTTGCGCGGAAGCGATCAGCCCTCGACGATGCCGAGGATGTCGCTTTCCTTCATGATCAGCAGGTCTTCGCCGTTGACCTTGACCTCGGTACCCGACCATTTGCCGAACAGGATCTTGTCGCCGGCCTTCACCTCGAGCGGATGGATGTCACCCGCGTCGTTGCGTGCACCGGTGCCCGCGGCGACGACTTCGCCTTCCTGCGGCTTTTCCTTGGCGGTTTCGGGAATGATGATGCCGCCGGCCGTCTTTTCCTCGGCTTCGACGCGGCGAACGAGCACACGATCGTGCAGCGGACGAAAGTTCATGCGCGCTTTCCTTTTCTTTCAATGGATGTCGGTTGGCACTCACTCACAGCGAGTGCTAACGGACGTGCATATGTGGGGGAGCACCGGCTTCGTCAACCGGTGGAGCGGTGTTTGTCGAGAATGTTTCGCCACGACGCTCCCGCATCGTGCCGAGCCGTTCGTGCAGCCTGTATTGGCGCTATAATACGCGGCGTTTACTCGCGCGGGTCCATGCTCTAGCGAGAGCGCGATAGCGAGAAGGATCGAATGTGAAGCTGGTACGCGGCGCATGGAAATTGCTGGTCGGAATCAAGGACGCACTGGTCCTGGCGTTCATGCTGCTGTTCTTCGTCGCCTTGTTCGCGGCGCTGTCGTTCCGGCCGACACCTGCGGCGATCAGCGACGGCGCCCTGCTGATGGCGATCGACGGCACCGTCGTCGAGCAACCCCAGGAGCTCGACCCGTTCGCCGCACTCGGGGGAGCAGGCAGCGTGGCGAAGGAACACCGCGTCCGCGATCTCGTACGCGCGCTCGATGCGGCGCAGGACGATGACCGCGTCAAGGCGGTGGTGCTCGACCTCGACCGTTTCCTGGGAGGCTATCCCGCCGCGGTCGCCGACCTCGCCGAAGCGGTCGGGCGCGTCCGCGCCAGTGGCAAGCCGGTGCTGGCCTATGCCACGGCCTATACCGATTCAGGCTATCTGGTCGCGGCGCATGCCAGCGAAGTGTGGGTCAATCCGTTCGGCGGTGCGCTGTTCACCGGCCCCGGCGGATCGCAGCTCTATTACAAGGGGTTGATCGACCGGCTCGGCGTCACCGCGCATGTCTATCGCGTCGGCCAGTTCAAGGCGGCGGTCGAACCCTATACCCGCAGCGATCAGTCGCCCGAGGCGCGCGCCGCCAACGAGGCGCTCTATGGCGCGATCTTCGGCCAGTGGCGCGAACGCATCGCGCGCGCCCGGCCCAAGGCCGACATCGCGCCGTTCCTCGCACGGCCGGATCAGGTGATCCGGGCGGCGAACGGCAACATCGCGCAGGCGAACCTGTCGGCCGGTCTGGTCGACAAGCTCGGCGACCGGGTCGCGTTCGGCAAGCGCGTCGCCGAGATCGCGGGCATCGACACGGCGAAGTCGGCGGGTACGTTCAAGGCGATCCCGATGAAGCGCTGGATCGCGGCCAATCCTGTGCCGACCGCCGGCGACGCGATCGGCGTCGTCACCATCGCGGGCGAGATCGTCGATGGCGAGGCCGATCCCGGCACCGCGGGCGGCGATACCGTGGCCAAGCTGCTGCTCGACGGGCTCGCCAAGAAGAACCTCAAAGCGCTGGTCGTCCGCGTCGATTCGCCGGGTGGATCGGTGCTGGCGTCCGAGCAGATCCGCCAGGCGATCCTGCAGGCCAAGGCGCAGGGGCTGCCGGTGGTCGTCTCGATGGGCTCGTTGGCGGCGTCGGGCGGATATTGGGTATCGACGCCCGGCGACGTGATCTTTGCCGAGCCCAACACGATCACCGGCTCGATCGGGGTATTCGGCCTGTTGCCGACGTTTGAGAACACGCTCGCTAAGATCGGCGTGACGTCGGACGGCGTGCAGACGACTCCGCTGTCGGGGCAGCCCGATATATTCGGCGGCACCAATGCGCAGCTCGACGCGATCCTGCAGTCGGGAGTGGAGAATGCCTATGCCCGCTTCATCGGGCTGGTCGCACAGACCCGCAAGATGACGCCGCAGCGCGTCGACCAGATCGCGCAGGGGCGGGTGTGGGACGGCGGCACGGCGCGCCAGCTGGGGCTGGTCGATCGCTTCGGCGGCCTCGACGATGCGGTGCGCGAGGCGGCGGTGCGCGCCAAGCTGGACCCCGCCAAGGTCCATGCGGTGTATCTCGACAAGGAACCGAGCGTCGCCGCGCAATTCGCGCAGATGTTCGCCGACAGCGAGGAAGAGGATGGCGACCGTGTCGATGAAGCGTCGCTCGACATTTTTTCGCGATTGGCAGGCGACCGGCGGATGCTGGCGGCGCAGGTATTGGGAGATATCCGCCGGCTGACGACGGCATCGGCGGTGCAGGCGCGGTGCCTGGCATGCGCGGGGATGGGGCCTGCGCAGGCCGATCGCCGTGATGTGCGGTTGCTGGATGTGCTGATGGCGAAGCTGAGCCTGTGATCGCGATCCGCTCCGCGCGCGCCGAGGATGCCGCCGCGATCGCCGCAATCTATGCGCCGTTCGTCCAGGGCGGCACGGTGTCGTTCGAAACCGACGCGCCCGACACCCGCGCGATGCGCAGCCGCATGACGGCGAGCGATGGCCTCTACCCCTGGATCGTCGCGACCAACGGCGATGCGGAGGGCGGCGTGCTCGGCTATGCCTATGCCACGCGGTTTCGCGATCGCCCGGCCTATCGTTACGTGGTCGAAACGTCGATCTACATGGCGGGCGATGCGCAGCGGCAGGGGGCCGGGCGGCTGCTCTACGAAGCGCTCGTCGACACCTTGCGCGCGCAGGGCTTTACCCAGGCGATCGGCGTGATCTCGCTCCCCAACGAAGCGTCGATCACGCTCCACGAACAGACCGGCTTTCGCCGCGCCGGCGTGTACCGCGAAATCGGGTTCAAGATGGGGCGCTGGATCGACGTCGGCTATTGGCAGTGCGTGCTCAATGCCAGCGCCGTGCCGCCGGTCGAACCGCGGCCGTTCAGCGCGGTGGGGGTGGTTCGCGACTGACGTCGGCCGGTTCGTCCCGCCGGCCCCGATAGGCGGGCAGCGCCAGCCGATAGCGGATCGCCATCCCGCGCAGTGCGAACCCCGCCACCGCCGCGATCGGGGCGGCAAGGACCGGGGCGACGCCGATCTCGCGCATCGCGATGTAGCTGAACGATGAAAGCGCGGCGGCGGTCACGTACAGCTCCGGCCGCATCAGGATCGATGGCTCGCCCGCCAGCATGTCACGGATGATGCCGCCCGTGCACGCGGTGATGACGCCCATCATCGCGGCGGGGACGGGCGGGATGCCGAAGCTGTACGCCTTGGCCGCGCCGAACACCGCATAGGCGGCGAGCCCGAAGGCATCGAGCCAGTCGAACACTGCGTCCGACCACCAGCGCTCGGGCGTGACCCATGCCAGCGCCGCCGCGCCGAGGCAGATCGCCGCGAAATTACGATCCTGAACCCAGAACACCGGCGCGTCGATGAGGAGGTCGCGGATCGTCCCGCCGCCGACCCCGGTGACGAGAGCGAAGAACGCCGCGGTGACGAACGTCTGCTGCCGCCGCGTCGCCGCCAGCGCCCCGGTGATCGCGAACACCCCGATCCCGAACCAGTCGAGCCAGGGGAGGAAGGTGCCGAACTGCCAGGCGGGTTGCATGGGGTGCCTGTAGCGGCCCATCGCCACGAGGCAAGCGTCAAGAATATGTTGACGAACGGCCGTCAATGTTGCATTGACGCGTGGTCAGTAGACAATCGAATGGAGCGACGATGGAAATGAAGCAGGAGCGGACGCTGCGTGAGCATGTCGCGTATCTGGCGATCGACTGGAACGAGCGCGAAGGACAGCATTTTGCTGGCGCGGACGCTGCCGAGTTCGGTGCGATGGTGACCACAGCTCATGTCATTCACGACGAGGCGCGGATCGCGCTGCAACGCTGGATCGACGCGGCGCGCCGTGCGGGCATGAGCTGGGCCGAGATTGGCGGATTGATCGGTATCAGCAAGCAGGCGGCCCAGCAGCGCTTCGGCGGAAAGACCGACGGTCCGGCTGCCGAGGGCGAACTGATCGAGATCGGCGGGATGACCGCGTTCAACGAGGAGAGCGAGTTGGCGCGCGCCGGCCGCGACGGGCTTGAATTGGCCGGCGTGGGCTTCCTGCGGCTGTGGTTGAGCCGGAGCGACCGGCGCTGGGAGTATCGCCGCGTCACGGCATTGTCGCCTGTCGCCGCGCTGCGCCAGGTCAGCGGACCGGGCTGGCAGCACGCTGCTTCCTGGTTCCCGTTTCATTATCTGAAGCGCGAAATACCGGATGCGTGAGGACGGCGCGTCCGACACAGGCAAAGCCAGTGCCGTCGGTCGGCGCAGTAGCACCGCCGGCCGGTCTGAGCCGGAGTTTGCTCAAAATCAGCTGCGCTGATTTCTTGCCGGCTCAAACGTGGATCGGCTTGCCCCGCACCGCCATCGCCGCTTCCTTGAGCGCCTCCGAATGCGTCGGATGCGCGTGGCAGGTGTAGGCGATGTCCTCGCTGGTCGCGCCGAACTCCATCGCCTGCGTCGCCTGCGCGATCATCGTGCCGGCGACCGAGGTGATGATCCACACGCCGAGCACGCGGTCGCTGTCGGCGTCGGAGATGATCTTCACGAAGCCGTCGGGTTCGTGGTTGGTCTTGGCGCGGCTGTTGCCTGCCATCGGGAACTTGCCGACCTTGATCTCGCCCTTTTCGCGGGCCGCTTCCTCGGTCAGTCCGACGCCGGCGATCTCGGGCATGGTGTAGACAACCGACGGGATCAGGTCGTGATTGACGATGCCGGTCTGCCCGGCGATGTTCTCGGCGACCGCGATCCCTTCGTCCTCGGCCTTGTGCGCGAGCATCAGCCCGGGCGCGACGTCGCCGATCGCCCAGATGCCGTCCACCTTCGTCGCAAGATCATGGTCGACCTCGACCTGGCCGCGCTGGTTGGTGGAGAGCCCGGCCGCTTCGAGGTTCAGGCCGTCGGTGTTGGGCCTGCGGCCGATCGCGACGAGGACGTTGTCGGCCTCGAGCGCCTGCGCCTCGCCGCCCTTCGCCGGTTCGACCGTCACCGTCGCCTTGTCGCCGTTCACCGCGACGCCGGTGACCTTGGTGCCCGTCTTGAACTCGATGCCCTGTTTCTTGAACAGCTTGAGCGCTTCCTTGCGCACGTCGCCGTCGAAGCCGGGCAGGATCTGGTCGAGATATTCGACGACGGTGACCTTGGCGCCCAGCCGCCGCCAGATGCTGCCCATCTCCAGCCCGATGACACCGCCGCCGATGACGACGAGATGTTTGGGCACCCGGGAAAATTCGAGCGCGCCGGTGGAATCGACGACGACCTTCTGGTCGACCTCGACACCGGGCAACGGCGTGACCGACGACCCGGTGGCGATGACGATGTCCTTGGCGGTCACCTTGCGGTCGCCGACCGACACGGTGGTCGCATCGACGAAGCTGGCGCGGCCCTTGAGCCATTCGACCTTGTTCTTCTTGAACAGGAATTCGATCCCGCCGGTCAGCCCCTTGACCGCATCGAGCCGCTGCGCGTGCATCGCGGCTAGATCGAGTTCGGGCGTTACCTTGATCCCCATCTTGGCCATCGCGCCATTGGCGGCGGCGTCGAAATATTCCGAAGCGTGCAGCATCGCCTTGGACGGGATGCAGCCGACATTGAGGCAGGTGCCGCCCAGCGTCTCGCGGCTCTCGACGCACGCGACGCGCAGGCCGAGCTGCGCAGCGCGGATCGCCGCGACATAGCCGCCGGGTCCGGCGCCGATCACCAGAACGTCATAGTCGTAGTCAGCCATTACCAAACCTTTTTCCGTGCTCCGGCGCAGGCCGGAGCGTTGGCCTCACGCGATAATCTCGCCGTAGAGATCTTTCCACCCAGGGTTGTGCTCTTCGATCAGCCGCAACTTCCAGGCCCGCTTCCATTTCTTCATTCGGTACTCGCACGCGCGGGCTTCCTGCAGGTCGTCATAATATTCGTACCAGACGAGCAGCGTGCAACCCTTGTCCTTCGAATGCCCGTCGAACAGCTTGTTGCGGTGCTGAAAAGCTCGCTGCACGAGATTGCTCGTTACTCCCAGATAGGTCTGTCCGCGGCGATGATTGGCCATGAGGTCGACGTAACCGCGCTTCATCCTGTTCCATCCAGCGCTCCGGCCTGCGCCGGAGCACGATGACGCTAGAGGTCGATCAGGATCCGCGTTGGATCCTCGATCGCATTCTTGAGCGCGACGAGGAACGTCACCGCCTCGCGGCCGTCGATCAGGCGGTGGTCGTAGCTGAGCGCCAAATACATCATCGGGCGCACCACGACCTGCCCATCGACCACCACGGCGCGGTCCTCGATGCGGTGGAGGCCGAGCACCGCCGACTGCGGCGGATTGATGATCGGGGTCGACATCAGCGATCCGAACACGCCGCCGTTCGAGATGGTGAAGGTGCCGCCCTTCATCTCTTCCATCTTGAGGCTGCCATCCTTGGCGCGTCGGCCGAAATCGCCGATCGTCTTTTCGACCTGCGCCACGCTCATCTTGTCGGCATCGCGGATTACCGGGACCACCAGGCCCTGCGGCGCGGACACCGCGACCGAAATGTCGGCATAGTCGTGATAGACGATCTCGTCGCCGTCGATCTGCGCGTTGACGCTGGGGATGTCCTTGAGCGCCATGCACGCGGCCTTCACGAAGAAGCCCATGAAGCCGAGCTTCACGCCATGCTTCTTCTCGAACAGCTCCTTGTACTTGGCGCGCGCCTCGATCACCGCGGTCATGTCGACATCGTTGAAGGTGGTGAGCAGCGCGGCGGTGTCCTGCGCTTCCTTCAACCGCTTGGCGATGGTCTGGCGCAGCCGCGTCATGCGGACGCGTTCCTCGAGCCGCTCGCCGCCGGTCGCCGGTGCGGCAGTGGCAGCAGGTGCCGGGGTGGGGGCAGGGGCGGCTGGCTTGGCCGAGGCGGCGGCGACGACGTCATCCTTGGTGATGCGGCCGTCCTTGCCCGATCCCTTGATCGTGGCCGGATCGACGCCGTGTTCGAGGATGGCGCGGCGCACCGACGGCGACAGCGCGGCGGCATCGACATTGGCGGGCGCTTCGGCAGTTGGCTCGCTCGGCGTCGGGGCGGGCGCAGGTCCAGCCGCCTGCTCCTGCGGGCTGGTGGTCGACGCCGGGGCGGGGGCCTCGGCCTGCTTGGGTGCGGCATCCCCCGCCTCGATCGACGCGATCACCGCGCCGACATTGACGGTATCGCCCGGCTGGACCTTGTGCTCGCCCATCGTCCCCGCGACCGGGGAGGGCACTTCGACCGACACCTTGTCGGTTTCGAGCGACGCGATCGGCTCGTCGGCGGCGACTGCGTCGCCCGGCTGCTTCAGCCATTCGCCGAGCGTCGCTTCGGTGATCGATTCGCCCAGCGTCGGGACGGTGACTTCGGTTGCCATGGCAATTCCTTTCGGGACGTCGCTGCGTCGCAAGATGGGGTCAGGTGCCGGGCTTGCCAGCGGTTTTGGCGTCTTCGCTTTTGCGCGCACGCCGGATTTCGCCTCGCACGCTGTGGCCGAGCGCATCGGCGACGAGCGCGCCCTGTTCGGCCTGATGGCGCTTCATCAGGCCGGTCGCGGGCGATGCCGCGGCGGCGCGCCCGGCATAGCGCGGCCGAGCGATGCGGCAATCGGCGGCGGCGAGCGCTTCCTCGATCAGGGGTTCGACGAAGAACCAGTAGCCGTTGTTCTTCGGTTCCTCCTGCGCCCACACCACTTCCTCGAGATTGGGCATCCGCGCCAGCCGCTTGGCCAGCGGTTCGCCGGGGAAGGGATAGAGCTGCTCGATCCGCACGATCTGGGTGTTGCGGTCGCCCGCCGCGTCGCGCGCCTCGATCAGGTCGTAGGCGACCTTGCCGGTGCACAGCACCAGCCGCTTCGTCTCGGCATCCGCGGCACCGCCGGTGTCCGACAGGATGCGCATGAAGTGGCTGTCGCCCTGGAACTCACTCGCCTTCGACACCGCCAGCTTGTGCCGCAGCAGCGACTTCGGGGTCATCACCACCAAAGGCTTGCGGAAATTCCGGTGCATCTGGCGGCGCAGCAGGTGGAAATAATTGGCCGGCGTGGTGCAGTTGGCGACCTGCATGTTATCCTGCGCACACAATTGCAGGAAGCGTTCGGGCCGCGCCGAGCTATGCTCGGGTCCCTGGCCTTCATAGCCGTGCGGGAGCAGCATGACGAGGCCGTTGGCGCGCAGCCACTTCGCCTCGCCCGACGCGATGAACTGGTCGATCATGATCTGCGCGCCGTTGACGAAGTCGCCGAACTGCGCCTCCCACAGCACCAGCGTCTTCGGGTCGGCGAGCGCATAGCCATATTCGAAGCCGAGCACGCCATATTCGCTCAAGGGGCTGTCGAGCACCTCGAAACAGCCATGCGGGATTTCGCGCAAGGGCACGAACTTGCGCTCGCTCGTCTGGTCGACCCACACCGCGTGCCGCTGGCTGAAGGTACCGCGACCCGAATCCTGGCCCGACAGACGCACACCATAGCCTTCGGACAGGAGCGATCCGAACGCCAGCGCCTCGCCGGTCGCCCAGTCGAAATTCTCGCCGCTTGCGAACATCTGCCGCTTGGCATCGAGAACGCGCGCGAGCGTCTTGTGGATTTCGAGATCGCCGGGGACTTCGGTCAGCGTGCGCCCGAGCGAATCGAACAATTTCGGCTCGATCCCGGTCTCGACGCTGCGGCGAGCGGTCTCGGGGTCGACTGGGATGTGCAGCCCCGACCAGCGGCCTGCGAACCAGTCGGCCTTGTTGGGCTTGTAGCTCGTGGCACTGTCGAACTCGCCTTCGAGCAGCTTGGTGAACTCGCCCACCTTGTTCGCGATGAAATCGCTCGCGATGACCTTCTGCTCGACCAGCTTCTTGCCATAGACTTCGCTGACCGGCGGATGCTGCTTGATCCGCGCGTACATCAGCGGCTGGGTGAAGCTGGGCTCGTCACCCTCATTATGGCCGAAGCGCCTGTAGCACCACATGTCGATGACGATGTCGCGGTGGAATTTCTGGCGGAACTCGATCGCCATCTTGCATGCGAAGGTCACCGCTTCGGGATCGTCGCCATTGACGTGGAAGATCGGCGCCTGGACGCCTTTGGCGACATCGGACGGATAGGGCGACGACCGCGCGAACTGGGGCGAGGTGGTGAAGCCGACCTGGTTGTTGACGATGAAGTGGATGCAGCCGCCGGTATTGTAGCCGCGCACGCCGGAGAAGCCGAGGCATTCCCACACCACGCCTTGCCCTGCGAACGCCGCATCGCCGTGGATCAGCACCGGCAGCACCTGCTGATGGTCGTCCAGGTCGTCGCGCACCGTCTGGATCGCGCGCGCCTTGCCGAGCACGACCGGATCGACCGCCTCCAGATGGCTGGGGTTGGCGACCAGCGACATGTGGACGTTGATCCCGTCGAACTCGCGGTCGGTCGAGGTGCCGAGATGATATTTGACGTCGCCCGATCCGCCGATGTCGTCGGGGTTGGCCGATCCGCCGGCGAATTCGTGGAAGATCACGCGCAGCGGCTTGGCAAGCACGTTCGCAAGGACGTTCAGGCGCCCGCGATGCGCCATGCCATAGACGATCTCGCGCACGCCCATCGCGCCGCCATATTTGATGATCGATTCGAGCGCAGGGACCATCGCCTCGCCGCCGTCGAGGCCGAACCGCTTGGTCCCGACATATTTGCGGCCGAGGAACTTCTCCCACTGCTCGGCTTCGATCACCTTGGATAGGATCGCTTTCTTGCCCTCGGGCGTGAAGTCGATCGCCTTGTCCTTGCCCTCCATGCGCTCCTGCAGGAACCGGCGTTCCTCGACATCGGAGATGTGCATGTATTCGAGGCCGACATTGCCGCAATAATTGGCGCGCAGGATATTGACGAGCTCGCGGATCGTCGCGGTCTGCAGCCCGAGCGTTCCGCCCAGATAGATCGGCCGGTCGATGTCGCTGTCGGGAAAGCCGTGATATTCGGTGCGCAGATCCTCGGGCATCTCGCGCTTGGTGAGGCCGAGCGGGTCGAGATTGGCGGCGAGATGCCCGCGCACGCGATAGGTACGGATCAGCATCATCGCGCGGATCGAATCGCCCGCCGCCTTGGCGATTTCGTCGGACGAGGGGGCCGGGGCGGCAGGCTTGGGTGAGGCACCGGGCTTTACGGGCTTGGGCGCAGGCTCCATCTGCGTCGGATCGAGCGCGGCGGTGAGCGCATCGGTGTCGGCCAGCGGCCAGTTGGCGCGCGCCCAGCTCGGCCCGGTGGCGGTCGATTCAAGCCCTTCGAACCATTGCCGCCACCCGGCCTCGACCGAATCGGGATCGGACTTGAACCGCGCATAGAGCGATTCGATGAAGGCGGGGCTGACGCCGCCGGCGATCTCGGTGAAATCCTGACCTTCGAAACCCATTGTCCACCTCACATGCCGCTCGCTACCGGAGCGGCTTAACGCTTGAGCACCTCGACCAGCGTCGAACCCAGTTCCGATGGCGACGCGGCGACGGTGATGCCTGCCGCCTCCATCGCCGCGATCTTGTCCTCGGCGCCGCCCTGGCCACCCGACACGATCGCGCCGGCATGCCCCATGCGGCGCCCGGGCGGCGCGGTGCGGCCGGCGATGAAGCCGACCATCGGTTTACTGCGCCCGCGCTTCGCCTCGTCGGCGAGGAACTGCGCCGCTTCCTCTTCCGCAGAGCCGCCGATCTCGCCGATCATGATGATAGAGGTCGTCGCCTCGTCGGCCAGGAACAGCTCGAGCACGTCGATGAAGTTGGTGCCGTTGACCGGATCGCCGCCGATGCCGACCGCGGTGGTCTGGCCCAGGCCGGCATTGGTCGTCTGGAACACCGCCTCATAGGTCAGCGTGCCCGAGCGGCTGACCACCCCGACCGATCCCTTCGAAAAGATGCTGCCGGGCATGATCCCGATCTTGCATTCGCCGGGAGTCAGCACGCCCGGACAGTTCGGCCCGATCAGCCGCGACTTCGAACCCGACAGCGCGCGCTTGACCTTGACCATGTCGAGCACCGGGATGCCTTCGGTGATCGTCACGATCAGCGGTACTTCAGCATCGATCGCCTCGAGGATCGAATCGGCAGCAAAGGGCGGCGGGACGTAGATCACGCTGGCGGTCGCCTGCGTCTTCGCCACCGCCTCGGCCACCGTGTCGAACACCGGCAGGCCGAGATGCGTGGTGCCGCCCTTGCCCGGCGTCACCCCGCCGACCATCGCCGTGCCATAGTCCAATGCCTGCTGCGTATGAAACGTGCCGGTCTCGCCGGTCATCCCCTGCGTGATGACCCGGGTCGAAGCGTTGACGAGGATGCTCATACGGTGCGTCGTTCCTTATTCCACCTGACCATCGCGATGATCAGCGACACCAGACTGCCGAACCAAAACGGCATGAAAGCCAACAGAATGTAGCCGTGCGGGCCAAGGCCAACGACCCACAAGAAGAGTACCGACAGGCCAGGCCAGGCCAGGCGAATGCGATCCACAATGCCGTCCTCGCCCTGGCCCATCGCAGCGCGGCCAGCCCGGGCAGCGCGCCGACGAGGCCGCACGCGGCGAAGAACGCCAGATCGCTCAAGGGTTAGCCAAGCGACCCGTCGATGCCCTTGCACGCCACCAGCAATTCCTTGACCGCGGCGACCGAGGTGTCGAAATTGGCCTTGGCCTCGCCCTTCAATTCGATCTCGACGATGCGCTCGACGCCACCTGCGCCGATCACGATCGGCACGCCGACATAGAGATCATCGACGCCGTACTGGCCGGTGAGGTGCGCCGCGCAGGGGAGCAGGCGCTTCTTGTCCTTGAGATAGCTCTCCGCCATCGCGATCGCCGAGGTCGCGGGTGCGTAGAAGGCCGAGCCGGTCTTCAAGAGCCCGACGATCTCGCCGCCGCCCGAACGGGTGCGTGCGACGATCGCGTCGATGCGCTCCTGCGTCGACCAGCCCATCTTGATGAGATCAGGGACGGGGATGCCCGCGACGGTCGAATATTCGATCACCGGCACCATCGTGTCGCCATGGCCGCCGAGCACGAACGCGGTGACGTCCTCGACCGAAACCTGGAATTCCTCGGCGAGGAAGTGGCGGAAACGCGCACTGTCGAGCACGCCGGCCATGCCGACGACCTTTTGATGCGGCAGGCCGGAGAATTCGCGCAGCGCCCAAACCATCGCGTCGAGCGGGTTGGTGATGCAGATCACAAACGCATCGGGGGCGTATTGCGCGATGCCCTCGCCGACCGCCTTCATGACCTTTAGGTTGATGCCGAGCAGGTCGTCGCGGCTCATCCCCGGCTTGCGCGGGATGCCGGCGGTGACGATGCAGACGTCGGCGCCCGCGATGTCCTCATAGCTGTTCGCGCCCTTGAGGTTCGCGTCGAAGCCCTCGACCGGGCCGGACTGGGCGAGGTCGAGCGCCTTTCCCTGCGGAATACCCTCGGCGATGTCGAACAGGACGATGTCGCCCAGTTCCTTCATCGCAGCGAGGTGGGCGAGCGTGCCGCCGATCATGCCGGAGCCGATCAACGCGATCTTCTTGCGAGCCATGTAATCTCCCTGGGCGAAAGGACGCGGGACCCATGCTCGAACCCGCAAAACGCAGGCGCAGTACGCCTATTGCGTTAACGGCACAACCATGTGCGCCAACTATCTTTGCAACTAATTCGCAAGTGCGTTAAGGAGCGAGCGCGAACGCTGCCGCTGCGGCAACCGCGCTTTCGTCGGGCTGGACGCCGGTATAGAGCACGAACTGTTCGCGGCCTTGCAGCACCAGCACCGCATCGCCGGTGATGACCCGCTTGCCCGCCGCGCGCGCGGCTGCGACGAATGGCGTCTCGACCGGGATGGCGACGACATCGAACACGATCGTGGCGGCATCGATCGCGGATTGCGGAAACGCCAGCGCCTGCGCTTCAGATCCGCCGGCCATGCCGACCGGAGTGGCATTGATCAGCATGGCAGTGCCCGCAGGGGTTTCGGCGGCGTACGCGTATCCGAGCTTGTCGGCGAGCGCCCGGCCGGTCGCGGAATTGCGCGCGACGATTGTGCCGCGGGTGTAGCCGTGATCGGCCAGCGCCGATGCGACCGCCTTGGCCATGCCGCCCGCGCCTGCCAGCGCGAACGCGGTATCGCGGGGCACGGCGTGCTGCTCCATCAGGGCGACGATCGCCAGATAATCGGTGTTGTAGCCGGTCAGACGACCATCGTCGTTGACGATGGTGTTCACCGCTTCGATCGCCGCCGCCGAGGGATCGATCGCATCGAGCAGCGGGATCACCGCTTCCTTGAACGGCATCGAGATCGCGCACCCGCGGATGCCGAGCGCACGGATGCCGCGCACCGCGCCCTCAATATCGTCGGATGCGAACGCCTTGTAGACGAAGTCGAGCCCGAGCGCGTCGTAGAGATGGTTCTGGAAGCGCGTGCCGAAATTGCCGGGCCGCGCCGACAGCGACATGCACAATTTGGTGTCGCGGGTGATCGCCAGCTTGCTCATGCGTCGTCCTCGCTGCCGTGGCCGAGCGCGAGATATGCCTCCGACCGCATCTCGTTCAACCGGCTGACGGTACGTTCGAATTCGAAACTGCCGTCGCCGCGCGTATAGAGTTGCTCGGGCGCGGCATCGGCGGCGGCGAGCAGCTTGACCTTATGCTCGTACAGCGTGTCGATCAGCGTGACGAAGCGGGCCGCTTCGTTGCGGTTCTCTGGCCCGAGGCGCGGGATGCCGACGAGGATGACGGTGTGGAAGCGCCGCGCAATCGCAAGGTAATCGGGCGCGCCGCGCGCCTCGCCGCACAGCCGCCTGAAGCTGAATACCGCGACGCCCTTGAGGCATTTGGGGACGTGCAGCATCCGCCCGCCGCCGACATCCATCTCGCAGACCGGGACGTGCGCGCGATCCTCGACCGGATAGTCGGTCAAGCGGAAGAATGCCGCCGACAGCGCGGCGGTCGCTTCTGGCCCGTTGGGCACCAGCCAGGTGTCGATGCGGCCGAGCCGATCCATGCGGTAATCGGTCGGACCATTGAGCGCAACGACGTCCGTGCGCTGTTCGATCAGGTCGATGAACGGCAGGAAATGCTCGCGATTGAGGCCGTCCTTGTAGAGATCGGCAGGGGGCCGGTTCGACGTCGCGACCAGCGTCAGACCGTGATCGAGCATCGCGGTGAACAGCCGCGACACGATCATCGCGTCGGCGGAGTTGGTCACGATCATCTCGTCGAACGCCAGCAGCCGGGTCTCGCCGACCATCGCCGCCGCCACCGGTGCGATCGGATCGCCGCTTTCCTTGCGCCGCTCCTCGTGCAGGCGAGCATGGACCTCGAGCATGAAGGCGTGGAAATGGACGCGGCGCTTTCGACCGATGCGCAATTGGTCGAAGAACAGGTCCATCAGCATCGACTTGCCGCGCCCGACGCCGCCCCACAGATAGATGCCGCGCGGCGGATCGGGCGCCTTGCCCAGCATGTTCCACAGCAAGCTGCCGCGCCTGGGCGTCGCTTCGAGCTCGGCGGCAAGCGTGTCGAGCCGCTGCGCCGCGGCCGCCTGTTCGGGATCGGCGCGCAGTTCGCCGCGCTTGACCAGCGCGTCGTAGCACGCACGTACGCGGCTCACCGCGCCGCGCTCGGCTTGCGCGCGGTGCAGGTGAAGCTGGCGCAGGTGGTCCACTCGCTGCCCGTGTCCTGTGCGATCAGCCCGCGCACGAAGAACAACCGTCCGGTTTCGCGCAGCAGTTCGATGCGCGCCTCGATCGGCCGGGCCGCATCGGCGCCCGCGACGAATTGCGCCGACAGGTCGATCGTCGACGATCCGCCCGCCGCGATGCCGAATGCACGCGCTGCAGCGAACACCGCCACATCCATGAAGCCGAGCAATGCGCCGCCGTGAACATGATCGCGCAGGTTCGAATGCCGGCGGGTCGGGTCCATCCGCACGCGGGCGATGCCGTCGTCGATGCGCACCGCGATCGGGCCGAGCGTGGCGTTGAAGCGGGTGGAATCGACCATTTCCCAGCGGTGCCAGCCGGGATGATCGGAGTCTTCGGTGTAGCGGAAGGGAGAGGGGTGCTGTTCGTTCAAACCGATGCCGTTCGTGCCGAGCGAAGTCGAGACACCTTTCCGCGCATGGCGAGTAGGTCTCGGCTGCGCACGGCAACGTCCCCCGACTTCGCTCGGGACGAACGGGAGTGGATCAAGGTCCTCAAACCACCCGTTCGGCTTCCATCTTCTTGATCTCGGCGATCGCCTTGGCGGGATTGAGGCCCTTGGGACACGCGTTGGCGCAGTTCATGATCGTGTGGCAGCGGTACAGGCGGAACGGGTCTTCCAGTTCGTCCAGCCGCTCGCCGGTCATCTCGTCGCGGCTGTCGGCCAGCCAGCGATAGGCCTGGAGCAGGATCGCCGGCCCCAGGAACTTGTCGCTGTTCCACCAATAGCTGGGACACGACGTCGAACAGCACGCGCACAGGATGCATTCGTACATGCCGTCCAGCTTGGCGCGATCCTCGGGCGACTGGAGCCGCTCCTTGCCGGAGGGCGGCGGCGTGACGGTCTGCAGCCAGGGCTTGATCGACGCATATTGCGCATAGAAATGGGTGAAGTCGGGAACGAGATCCTTGATCACATCCATATGCGGCAAGGGGGTGATGCGGACCTCCCCCTTGATGTCGTCGAGCGCCGTCGTGCAGGCGAGGCCGTTCTTGCCGTCGATGTTCATCGAGCACGAGCCGCAGATGCCCTCGCGGCATGAACGGCGGAAGGTGAGCGAGGGATCGGCATCGGCCTTTGCCTTGATCAGCGCGTCGAGCACCATCGGCCCGCAATCGTCCTGATCGATCTCGAACGTGTCGTAGCGCGGATTGTCGCCGCTATCAGGATCGTAGCGATAGATTTTTAGCTTCTTGACGCGCTTGGCGCCCGCCGGCGCAGGGTGAACCTTGCCTTTTTTGGAAATGACGCTGTTCTTGGGCAGGCTGAATTCGGCCATGTTCACTCTCGATTTGCGGCTCGGTCCGATGTGGCGCGCTGGGCACCCCAGTCAAGGTTGCGGGTCAGATACATGACCGACGCCAGCGCCGCAAACAGCAACAGCGATCCGATCAGCAGCGAATAGGCCTCGAGGCTGAGCAGGACGTACAGCACGGCATAAAGCGCCACCAGCAGCCCGGCGATATAGCCGGCGCGCCGCCTGCTGCCGAGGACTGCCGCGGAATAGGCCGACAGCAACGCGACGATCGCCGCGCCCGCGACCAGATAGGCGGCAGTGAATCCAATCACTTCGGCAAAGGCGAGCAGCATCACGAAGAACAGCACCAGCCCGGCGCCGACCAGCAGATATTCCACCGCCGACACGCGCACTCCGGCGACGATGTCGAACAGCAGAAACGCCATGAAAGTGAAGCCGATGAACAGGAACCCGTATTTCACTGCGCGATTGACCTGGCTGTAGAGATCGACCGGAGTAACGAGCGTCACACGCGCTTCGTACTCACCCGCCGGCGCGTCGGCAGCCGTCCGGGCATAGGGGTTGCCAGGCGCAGCGGCGGGAGCGGCTTCGCCGGCATCGACCAGCGAACGGCCTAGCGCAAGGTTGCCGACGCGATATATTGCGCTGAAACCGTCCGAGCCGATCCGGTGCTGTGCAGGCAGGAAGCCGCCCTGGAAGCTGGGGTTCGCCCACGGCGACATCACCGTCCAGCGCGTATCGCCTGCGCGCGGCGCAAGCGTCAGCGATCCGTTGCCGCGAAACGCATAGGAAAAGTCGGCGATCAAGGGTGCGCCGCGGATCGGACTTGCGTCGAGCCACGCGAAGAAGCCGGAGCCGCCGCTTTCGGCAGGCCCCTTGCCCGGCTGGAGCGGACGGGAAACGCCGCTGATGGTGACGCGCGGCGGCGGGCCGAACAGTCCCTTGGCATCACTCAGGCCGAAGCGCAGTTCGGCGCGGTCATAGGCGAGGGCATCGGCAGTGACGCCAAATCGCGCCAGATCGGCGGGCAGGAGAAAGCGGGCGCGGCCTTGGGTGTTCGCCGAATAGACTACTGCCTCGTAGATTGAACGCTGGCGGCGCTCGGGCTGCACCTGCGATGCGATCTCGACGCGTTCGGGCGCCAGCACCAGTTCGCGCCAGACAGTGTTGGTACGCACCACCTGCCGCCCGCCTTCGGTGACGGTCTCGGTCGCCTGGGCCTGATAGGGGATGACGAGAGTCGGCCCGGCGATCGTCTGAGGACCACCCCAACCCTCGGCGATGGAGGCGCGCGCAGTCGCCGACTGGTTTTCCCGATCGTAGACAAGCAGATAGACGGTAAAGAGCGGGATCGCGAGCAGCGCGCCGATCAGAATCGCGAAAGCGAGCTTCATCCCCGGCGTGCGTTCGGTGGTGGGATCGCGCATCGGCCTGGCTCCGTCGGTGACCTGTGGCATGCCATAGGTGCGCCGATCGCCGCGTCAATCGGCGATGCGATCAGATGACGTCGAGCACCAGTCCCAGGTCGCGCGCCTCTTCTGCTTCGATATACCAGTTTTCGGGCGCGCGCCGCACCAGCTCGTCGAAGTCGACCTTCGACCCCCTGACCAGTGCCTGGAAGCCCTCTTCCTCGATCTGGATCGAATGCTCGATCTCGTGCAGGCTGGCCTTGAGCGTGGCGGTGCACGTCTTGAGCGGTCCCGACAGGTCGATCTGCTTGCTGATGTTGCGCTCGTGGATCATGATCCGCGTGCCTTTGGTCAGAAAGCGCTTGTCGACCGGGAACGCCGCCATGAACGTCGATCCTGCCGAATAGACCGCAACCTTGCCGAGGAACAGCGCATCGCGGCCGGTATAGTCGCGCAGCAGCCGGATCTCGTCGCCCATAAGCCGCGCGACCTCGGGATCACCGCCCAGCGTGCAGATGGTGACGACCAGCGGGCCGTCGGCGGGCGCCTTGGCGATCTGTTCGCAGAAGCTGGCATACATCGCATAATCGACGGTTCCCGATAGCTTGACATGCGGGGCTGCGAGCAGCGGATAGTGGGTGGCGTGCGGCGAAGTGGTCATGCTGAGCGCAAAGCCGCCGGAGCAATGATAGTTCCGCGGACTTTCTTTTTCGCAACAAGGATCGACCGCGACCAGCCTTCGTTGCGCGCGGCATGAAACTGTCAATCCAATCCACGCTCGATTACCGCTTCGAGCAGCCCACCGACCTGCTGCTCCAGGTCGAGGCGGCGATCATCCCCGAGCAGGTCGTCACCGACGCCTTCATCGAACTGTCGCCGACCGAGCATTTCGCGCGCGTCGTCGGCCATGACCAGATCGGCGACCGCATCTGGCTGCGCGTCGCCGAGCGGCTGACCGTCCACTATCGCGCGGTGGTGACGACGCAGCGCCTGCTCGCCGACATCTCCGCGCTGCGGCAGGTGCCGATGCATCTGCTGCCGGGCGAGACGGTCGAATATCTGATGCCGTCGCGCTTTTGCCAGTCCGACCAATGCCAGCATTTCGTCGATGGCGAGTTCGCCGGGCTGGAGGGCGGGGCGCGCATCGACGCGATCCGCGCCTGGGTCGAGGACAAGTTCAGCTATGTCCCCGGCTCCACCACCGCCGAAACCACCGCGCTCGACACCTTCGTCAAGCGCGAGGGCGTCTGCCGCGATTATGCGCATGCGGTGGTGACGCTGGCGCGCGCGTGCGGAGTTCCGGCCCGCTATGTCAGTGCCTATGCGCTGGGCGTCGAGCCGCAGGATTTTCACGCGGTGGCCGAGGTGTTCCTCGACGGCGCATGGCATCTGGTCGACGCCACCGGGATGGCGCAGGCGGCCGGGATCGCGAAGATCGGCGTGGGACGGGACGCGGCCGACGTGTCGTTCCTGACCGCATACGGCCAGTCGCAATATCTGAACCAGCAGGTGTGGGTCAGCGGGGAATAGCGCCCGGTCGCCATCGCCGATGGCCGACCGGTGCGGGGCCTGCGCTCAATATACCCGCTTCTTCGGCTTGATATACTCGATATCGTCGGTCAGCGTATAGTCGTGGACCGGGCGGTAATCGATCCTGGTCGCGCCGCCCTTGCCGCCCCATCCTTCGAAGCTCGCAACGGTGTGCTTCATCCATTCGGCGTCGTGGCGATCCGGGAAATCCTCGTGCATGTGGGCGCCGCGGCTTTCCTTGCGGTTGAGCGCGGAGCGGATGGTGACCAGCGCCTGGCCCATCAGATTGTCGAGTTCCAAAGTCTCGACCAGGTCGGTATTCCAGATCAGCGAGCGATCGGTGACCGCGACGTCCTGCAGCCCGGAGTAGATGGCGTCCATCTCGGTGACGCCTTCCTGCATCAGCGCGTCGGTGCGGAACACCGCGGCATGCTTCTGCATCGTCTTCTGCATCCGCTCGCGCAGCGTCGCGGTCGGGGTCGCGCCCCTGGCGTTGCGGAAATGGTCGAGGCGGCCGATCGACAGCTCCTCCGATCCCTTGGGCAGGGGATTGTGCGGCGTGCCGGGCTTCAAGGTTTCCTTGATACGCAGACCGGTGGCGCGGCCGAACACCACCAGGTCGATCAGCGAGTTCGAGCCGAGCCGGTTCGCGCCGTGGACCGACACGCATGCCGCCTCGCCAACCGCATAGAGGCCGGGCACCACGGCGTCGGGATCGCCATCGCGGATATGCACGACTTCGCCGTGATAATTGGTCGGGATGCCGCCCATGTTATAGTGCACGGTCGGCACCACCGGCAGCGGCTGGCGCGTGAGATCGACGCCCGCGAAGATCTTGCCGGTCTCGGTAATGCCGGGCAAGCGCTCGGCGAGCACCTTGGGATCGATATGGTCGAGGTGGAGGAAGATATGATCCTTCTCCTTGCCGACACCGCGGCCCTCGCGGATCTCCATCGCCATCGAGCGGGACACGACGTCGCGCGACGCCAGGTCCTTGGCCGACGGGGCATAGCGTTCCATGAAACGCTCGCCTTCGGAGTTGGTCAGATACCCTCCTTCGCCGCGTGCGCCTTCGGTGATGAGCACCCCGGCGCCGTAGATGCCGGTCGGATGGAACTGGACGAACTCCATGTCCTGGAGCGGCAGGCCGGCGCGCAGCACCATCGCATTGCCGTCGCCGGTGCAGGTGTGCGCCGACGTTGCCGACTGGTAGACGCGGCCATAGCCGCCGGTCGCAAGCACGACGCTGTGCGCGCGGAAGCGGTGGATCGAGCCGTCGTCCATGCACAGCGCGATAACGCCGCGGCAGACCTTCTCACCATTCGCGCCGTCTTCCATGATGAGGTCGAGCGCGAAATATTCGATGTAGAAATCGGCGTCATATTTCAGCGACTGCTGGTAGAGCGCGTGCAGCATCGCATGGCCGGTGCGGTCGGCGGCGGCGCAGGTGCGCTGCGCGGGCGGTCCTTCGCCCATATTCTGCATCATGCCGCCGAACGGGCGCTGGTAGATCTTGCCCTCTTGGGTGCGGCTGAACGGCACGCCGGCATGCTCGAGCTCGTACACCGCCTGCGGCGCCTCGCGGCAGAGATATTCGATCGCGTCCTGGTCGCCCAGCCAGTCCGACCCCTTGACGGTGTCGTACATGTGCCAGGTCCAATGGTCCGGACCCATGTTGCCGAGCGAGGCGGCGATGCCGCCCTGCGCGGCGACGGTGTGGCTGCGGGTCGGAAACACCTTGGTGATGCACGCGGTCTTGAGGCCCGCCTCGGCGATCCCCATCGTCGCGCGCAGGCCGCTGCCGCCCGCGCCGACGACGACGGCGTCATAGGTATGGTCGATGATCTTGTAGGCTTCGGTCATGCCGGTACCGCTCCAGCCACGAAGGCGAGCTTGAGGATCGAGAACAGCGCGACCGCGCCGAGGCCGATCACGAAGAAATTGAGGAGCACCATCAGCACGACGCGGGTTTCGGCGTGGGCGTAATCCTCGATCACCACCTGCAGCCCCAGCCGGAAATGGTAGAAGACCGAGACGATCAACAGCGCCATCGGGATCGCTGCCCAGGCCGACCCCATCCACGCCGAGACGGTGGCGAAATCATAGGCCGGCAGCAGCGCGATCGATAGGATCAACCACAGCATCAGCACGAGGTTCGATCCCGCGGTCAGCCGCTGGTTCCACCAGTGGTGCGTACCTTCCTTGGCACTGCCCAAGCCGCGGACGCGGCCGAGATTGGTTCCGCCGCGCATGTTATTTGCCCACCGTGATAAACGCCCAGAACGCGATCGTCGCCAGCACCGACACGACCATCGTCAGCACCGCGCCGCTGCGGTTGGCCTTGAGTTCGAACCCCGCGCCGGTGTCGAGGAACAGGTGGCGCACACCGCTCGCCATATGCTGGAACAGCGACAGCGTCAGGCCGACGCCGATGACATATCCCAGGATATTGAGCGAGCCGTCGGCAAAGGTGAACCAGCCGGCGAACGCGGCATAGTGCGCTTCGCCCCCCGCCAGCGCGGCCAGCCACCAGACCATCAGCAGCGCGCCGACCGTCGCCATCCCGTCGCCGGTTGCGCGGTGCAGGATGGAAACCAGCATCGCCGGTCCCCAGCGATAATGGCTCAGATGCGGGGAAATCGGTCGTTTCGCGGTTTTGACGGTCGCCAAGGGATGGATTCCTTTCCGCGAGCGCTAATGGCCGGGCACGCGCGCCGATGCAACCCGCCGCGCCGGTGAAAAGCCCGCTTGGTGTGATCGACCGGCGGCGTTGGCTAACCGAGCCTTAACGCCTTGCTGCCACGGTCGCATCCGCAAGGACTGCTGCACGCGCGCGCGGCAGCCCGACAGCGAAGGGAGCACAGATTTCGTGAGCGGACACAGCAAGGAACTACCGGCCATCGGCACGATGGCGGCGCAGATCGACCTTGCCGGACGATTGCGCATCTTCGATTTCGACGGCAATCTGTCGCGTCAGGCGCGTAGTCTGTGGACGTTGCTCGAACCCGAAATCCGCAGCGTTTCCGAGGCCTATTGGCAGCAATGGTTGCGCTGTTTCGCCGAGGAGCGCGATTGGGCACCGCACGAAACGCAAAAGATGATCGATCTGGGCATCGATTTCCTGCGCGACCGCTTTCTCCATACGTCGGGGCGCGCGTGGGTCGAATCGATCGAGCGATCGGTCGCGGCTGCCTATTCCGCCGACATTCCGACGATGGCGTTGCTGTCGATGATCAGCGCCAGCGACCGCGCGGCGCTGGAGATCATCATCCGCAAGGTCGGCGCCGACCACGCGGAATTGCCCGGACTGATCGACACGCTGATGCGGCTGTCGGCGCTGGAAAGCGACATCACCGTCGCCACCTATCACCTGTATGTCGGCCACGGCCTGGCCTGCGAGCGCGAGCGACTGGCGGTGCAATTTCGCGAGAGCATCGGCGCGTCGCTCGAACATGCCAGCAGCGAAGGCGACAAGCTGCGCGGCCATGCCCAGACGACGTCTGCGTCGGCGCGGGGCATGCTGGGCAAGGCGAGTGAGGTCGCGGCGGCGGCGGAGCAGTCGGCAGTGGCGATGCGCGAGGCGGCGCAGACCGCGGCCGGGCTGATCCGGGCGATCGAGGACGCCCGCGGCGAAGTCGAGGCGGCGGCCGAGATCGCGACGCGCGCCAGCAGCCAGGCGGGCGAGGCGGTGCACATGTCGGAAGCGCTGAGCGATCATGCCAAGTCGATCGAATCGATCCTGGGGCTGATCCGCGAGATTGCCGGGCAGACCAATTTGCTGGCGCTCAACGCGACGATCGAGGCGGCGCGGGCAGGCGATGCCGGGCGCGGCTTCGCGGTGGTGGCGCAGGAAGTGAAGTCGCTCGCCAACCAGACCGCGCGCGCGACCGACGACATCGCCGCCAAGATCGCGGCGATCCAGGCTGCGACCCGCTCGACGGTGGCGACCAACGCCTCGATCCGCACCACGGTGAGCGAGGTGCAGCAAAGCGCCGACCGCATCCGCGGCGCGATGGAAGCACAGGCGCAGACCGTCACCGCGATCACCGCAGCCGTCGACGAAACCGCGCTCGCCGCCGATTCGATGTCGCACACAATCGCCGCGATCCTCGAGGATACCGAGAATGTCGCGTCGGAGATCGACCGCGTCGGGCAGGGTTTTACCGCGCTCGATGGCGAACTGGGCCAGCTCAAGAGCAATGCCGGAAACTTCGCGGTCCGGGTCGCAGCCTGACACGGCACGCAGGGGAGGGGAGGCAATGGCGGCAACGACCGCATCGGCTGGGCATTGGGGCGGCGAGGAACGGACGATCGCCGACCGCTTGCACGAATATGACTGGGACGGCATCGTCGTGCCCGGATCGGCCGAGATCAGCGAGTTGCTGGCAGGCGAAGAGGACGCGATCTCGCGCGTGTTCTGGAAGCATTATCTGACGCTGCCGGTCGCGGCGCATATCCGGGACGTCTATGTCGGCGATCGGCTCGCGCGGCAGATCGCCGAGAGCGGGCGCTATACCAGCGTAAAATATGCCGCACCGACCAGCAGCGAGTGGGAACGCATGGCGCAGGCGCACGCGCTGGCGTCGGAACGCGCCAATATCCCGCTGCCCGCGTTGTTGGCGTCGCTCGCCTATGCCCATAGCGCGACGCTCGATCGCATCGCGGCGAAGGTCGGCGACGACGTCGATCGCATGCGGCGGCTGGGCGACGTCGTCCAGCGGCTGGCGCTGATCGAGGCGGACGTCATGGCGACCTATCTCGCCCAGCGCGATGCCGACCGGCGGCTCGGCGAGCGTCGCCGGCAATCGCAGGCGTTTCGCGCCGATATCGCCGGATCGATCGCCGGGGCGTCGGCGCTCGGATCGGAAATCCGCAGGCAGGCGCAGAGCGCCTCGGCATCGGCGCGCGGCACGTTGGGCAAGGTCAGCGAAGTCGCGGCGGCGGCGGAGCAGTCAGCGGTGGCGATGCGCGAGGCGGCGCAGACCGCGGCCGGGCTGATCCGGGCGATCGAGGACGCCCGCGGCGAAGTCGAGGCGGCGGCCGAGATCGCGACGCGCGCCAGCAGCCAGGCGGGCGAGGCGGTGCACATGTCGGAAGCGCTGAGCGATCATGCCAAGTCGATCGAATCGATCCTGGGGCTGATCCGCGAGATTGCCGGGCAGACCAATTTGCTGGCGCTCAACGCGACGATCGAGGCGGCGCGGGCAGGCGATGCCGGGCGCGGCTTCGCGGTGGTGGCGCAGGAAGTGAAGTCGCTCGCCAACCAGACCGCGCGCGCGACCGACGACATCGCCGCCAAGATCGCGGCGATCCAGGCTGCGACCCGCTCGACGGTGGCGACCAACGCCTCGATCCGCACCACGGTGAGCGAGGTGCAGCAAAGCGCCGACCGCATCCGCGGCGCGATGGAAGCACAGGCGCAGACCGTCACCGCGATCACCGCCGCCGTCGACGAAACCGCACTCGCCGCCGATTCCGCCGCCGTCACCGTGGACATGATCCGCAGCGACACCGAAGGCGTCACCGAGCAGATCGATCAGTTGCAAGGTGCCTTCTCGCGGATCGACGATCAGTTGCTCGCGCTGCGCAGCGCCGCCGACGCGTTTTCGGCCGACCCCGGCTGACGGGCTTTTCACGACCGCCTGCCGCGCCTATCCGGGCGCGATGGACAAGACGCATATTCTGGTGACGGGAAGCAGCCGCGGCATCGGCGCGGCGATCACCGCCGCGTTCGGGAGTGACCCGGTCACGCTGGTCGGGCACGGCACGGCCAGCGGCATCGCCGCCGACTTCTCCGATCCGGCGGCTCCGACCGCGCTGTGGCGGCAGGCGCTGGAGGCGCTGGGCGGGCGCATCGACGTGCTGATCAACAATGCTGGGGTGTTCGAGGCGTCGCCGCTCGCTGCCGATCACGGCGACTGGGTCGCTGCCTGGGAACGAACGCTGCGTATCAATCTGACTGCCTCGGCCGAGCTGTGCCGACTGGCGGTGCGGCACTGGCAGGAACGGGCAAGCGGCGGGCGGATCGTCAATATCGCCAGCCGCGCCGCCTATCGCGGCGATAGCCCTGCGCACTGGCATTATGCTGCGTCCAAAGCAGGGATGGTGGCGATGACCAAGACCATCGCCAGGGGCTATGCGCGCGAGGATATCCTTGCCTTTGCCGTCTGTCCGGGGTTCACGATGACGGGCATGGCCGAGGATTATCTCGAAAGCCGCGGCGGCGATGCGCTGCTCGCCGACATCCCGCTGGGGCGCGTCGCGCAGCCGCAGGAGATCGCGGCCATCGCCCGCTTCGCAGCGCTCGACGCGCCGCCGTCGATGACCGGCGCGGTGCTCGACGCCAACGGCGCGAGTTATGTGCGATGACCGACAGCTGGAAACTCACGCTGCGCTGCAACCGCGCCGAGGCGGAGGCGCTGGATACCGAGAGCGCGGCATTGGCGGCGATCGATCCGCTGCCGGTGCTGATGACGCGCGAGGGTGTCGAGGACGATCCCGACAGCTGGGTGCTCGAAGCCTATTTCGAGGACAAGCCGCGCGCCGAGGCGATCCGGGCTGTCACATCGCTGGTGCCGTCGCATGTCGGCAAGCGCCCGCAACCGCAACGGATCGCGGACGCCGACTGGGTGACGATGAGCCAGGCCGGGATCGAGCCGGTCCATGCCGGGCGCTTCTATGTCCACACCGCGAGCAACCGCGGCGCGGTTCCGCAGGGGGCGAAGGCATATCGCATCGAGGCCGGGCTCGCCTTCGGCACCGGGCAGCACCAGACGACGACCGGCTGCCTGCTGACGCTCGACGCGATGAAGGCGCGGGGCGCGGTGGTGCGCAACCTGCTCGACTGCGGAACCGGCACCGGGCTGCTGGCATTCGCAGCCATGCATTTGTGGCCGCAGGCGTTCGCCGCGGCGTCGGACATCGATCCGGTGTCGATCGAGGTGACTCGCGAGAACGCGGCGGCGAACGGTGTCGCGCTCGGCGTAAATCGCGGGCAGCTGGCGCTGGCGGTCGCGCCGGGGCTCGACGATGCGATGCTTGTCGGGCGCGCACCGTACGACCTGATCATCGCCAATATACTTGCCGGGCCGCTGATCGCGCTGGCCCCGTCGATCGCCGCGGCGACCGCGGAGGGCGGGACCGTGATCCTTGCGGGCCTGCTGACCACGCAGGCCGATGCGGTCGCGGCTGCCTATCGGCGGCGCGGGTTCCGGGTGGCGGGGCGGGTCACCCTGGGCGACTGGCCGACGCTGCGATTGGTGAAGCGGCAGCGGTTTGCGCCGCTCCGGGCGAGTGCATAGCCGCCCATCCCGATCGCGAAGGATCGGCGGTGTCGTCGCCGCGCTGCTGCTCGCCATGGTCGCGATCGGCTATGGCTACGGCTTTGCCGGATGGGCCATCGCCAAGCTGCCGGCCAATCGCGACTGGCGACAGTCCGATGCGGGCGCCGCAATCTATGTCGAGGACAATGGCATCCACACCGGCATCGTCCTGCCCAAGGCGGTGCTGCCTCCCGGATTGCTGGCGCGGCTGCGTGCGGGCGACCTGCGCGATCCCGATTATACCCGGCATGACCATGTCGCGTTCGGCTGGGGCGACAGGGCATTCTATATCGAGACGCCGACGTGGCGCGACCTGGACGCGGCGACCGTCGCGCACGCGGCGACCGGCAGCGACGACACCGTGATGCATGTCGAGCACATCGCGCGGCCGGTCGCGCGCGAGGGCGTGCGGATGGCGCGGCTGCGCCCAGAGGAACTGGCAGGTCTGATCGCGTTCATCGAAGGCAGCTTCGATCCGGCAGGTCCGCCGCCCGAGCCGGGATATGGTCCGCACGATGCCTTTTATTCAGCGACCGGCCGCTACAGTGCGATCGTGACGTGCAACGAATGGACCGGTCGTGCGCTACGTCATGCTGGTGTAACAATCGGGGTCTGGACCCCGTTCTCGCAAGGCGTGATGCAATGGCTCGAGCCGCTCCCGATGGATTGACCGCTCCGCCGTTCCAGGGGCTGGCGCTCGAATGGCCAAGGGCGGTGGGTACGGCGGCGCGGCTGCCATTCCAATGGCGCGGCTTGATGGACGTGCCGCGCGGCGATGGCCGGCCGGTGATGCTGCTGCCCGGGCTATTCAATTCGGACCGGTCGAACATCGTGCTGCGGCGCTATTTGAACGCGATCGGATATGATGCGCAGGGCTGGCAACTGGGGCGCAATTTCGGGCAGCGCACGATCGGCGTGGACGCGATGAAATTGTCCGACCGGATCGCCGCCAGAGTCGAGGAGGCGGGCGAGCCGGTGACGCTGATCGGGGTCAGCCTGGGCGGGATCATGGCGCGGTTGATGGCGCATCGTCACCCCGATCTGGTGCGCGAGGTCATCACCGTCAGCGCGCCGTTCGCCGGCCCGGCGCGCGCCACCAACGTCTGGCGAGCATATGAGGTAATTTCGGGAACACGCATCGACGATCCCGAGGTGCTGGCGCTGGCCGAGGAAGCCGCGGCGCCGCTTCCCGTCCCGGCAACCGCGATCTGGAGCGCGAGCGACGGCTTCGTCAACGGCTATGCCTGCCGCGACGGCCACGGCGCGGCGATCGAGGTGCAGAGCAGCCATGTGTTCGTGCAGATGCACCACGACGTGATGCGCGCGGTGGCTGGGGTGCTGGGTAGCAGGTCCGACCGGCCGAGCTAGTCGTCCCGCTCCGCCTCGCGCCGTGCCCGCCGCTCTTCTTCGCGGCGGCGGCGGCCTTCTTCGGCCTCCTGCTTGCGGACCTTGCGGCCGTAATTGCGGTCCGATTCGTCCTGGCTGGTGGTCGCCCAATCGACCGCCTGGCCGGTCGCTTTCACGGGCAGCGTGGCGACGTCCCATGCGGTCTTGGCGAGGCAGCCGCCGGTCAGCATCGGAAGCACCAGTGCAGGCAATATCAATTGTTTACGCATGCACCGAACCCCTATCGGGCCGCGTCGCGGGCCTTTGCCCCCTGTAGCGGAAAATCGGTGAAGAAGCCATCGATGCCGTAGCTCAGCAGGCGGGCCATCTCGTCTGCCATGCGGCCGGTCGCGTGCGGGTCGCTGCCGCTGCGGTCGGCTGGGGGCAGGAAGACGTTCTCGGCGCGGAAGGTCCAGGGATGGACCTTGAGCCCGGCGGCGTGCGCGGCGGCGACGAGCCCGGTGTCGGCGCCGTCTCGTTCGAGCAATTCCTTTTGCGGGCCAAGGCCATAGGCATAGGTCGCGATATCGTCGAGGCCGGCGGCAGTCAGCATCGCGGCGTAGCTTGGCGCGGCGTCGTCGGCGGGGCCGCCTTCGCTTGCCACGAGCTGGATCAGGCGGATGCCGGTCATCGCCTTGAGCCGTTTGAGGTTCGCCACTTCGAACGACTGGATGAACACCGGCGCCGAGGCGTCGCTCCAGCCCGCCTCGCTCAGTTGCGCGACCAGTTTCTCCTCGAGCGGCAGGCCGATCGACGCGAAATAGCTGGGGTGCTTGGTCTCGGGATAGATGCCGACATTGTTGGCTTTAGCGAGCGCGATGATCTCGGCCAGCGTCGGGATCTCGAACCTGCCGTCATATGCGGCGTTGGCGGGACGCAGTTGCGGCAGGCGTTCCCTGGCACGCAGCGTCTTGAGTTCCGCGAGCGTGAAATCCTCGGTGAACCATCCGGTCATTTCGACGCCGTCGATCGTCCTGGTGGCGCGGCGCGCCGCAAATTCGGGATGCCGCGCCACGTCGGTGGTGTCGTCGATGCGGTTCTCGTGCCGCGCCACCAGTACGCCGTCCCTGGTCGGCACCAGATCGGGTTCGATGAAGTCGGCGCCCTGTTCGATCGCCAGCGTGTACGCGGCCAGCGTGTGTTCGGGACGCTCGCCGCTGGCACCGCGATGCGCGATTACGATCGGCAGGCCGTGCTGCATCCTCGCCTCCTGCGTCATCGCGCACCCGCCCGCCATTGCCGCCAAAATTGCAAGCGCGGTGCGGAAACCCCTGCGCAGTCGCGCGTTAGCAAACCGAGCCAAGGAGGGCACCCCCTATGCAATTCACCATCAACGGGAGGCGGTACGAGGCCGATCCCGATATCCGCACCTCGCTGCTCGACCTGTGCCGCGAACATCTGGGGCTGACCGGATCGAAGAAGGGCTGCGACCACGGCCAGTGCGGTGCCTGCACGATGCTGGTGGACGGGCGGCGGATCAATAGCTGTCTCACGCTCGCGGTGATGCATCAGGATGATGACATTACGACGATCGAGGGGCTGGGGACCGTCGACGACCTGCATCCGATGCAATCGGCGTTCGTACGGCACGACGGTTTTCAGTGCGGCTATTGCACGCCGGGGCAGATTTGTTCGGCGGTGGGAATGCTCGACGAGGTCGCACGGGGCTGGCCGAGCCATGTCAGCGAGGGACTGGCGGGCGATGTCGAGCTTTCGGATGACGAAATCCGGGAGCGGATGAGCGGCAATCTGTGCCGGTGTTCGGCCTATCCCAACATCGTCGACGCCATACGCGAGGTGTCCGGTCGCGAAGTCGCGGAGGCAGGGGCATGAAGACGTTCGACTATATGCGCGCCGAAAGCCCCGAAGCCGCGACGCGTGATGGCGGAGGCGAGGGCACCAGATTCATTGCCGGCGGTACCAACCTGCTCGACCTGATGAAGCTGCAGATCGAAACGCCGGGCAAGCTGGTCGACATCAGCCGGCTCAACCTCGCCAAGGTCGAGGAGACCGAGGAGGGCGGGCTGTCGATCGGGGCCTTGGTGGCCAACAGCGATCTGGCCGCGCATCCGATCGTGCGCGAACGCTATGAAGTCCTCAGCCGCGCGTTGCTGGCCGGAGCGTCGGGGCAGCTGCGCAACAAGGCGTCGACCGGGGGCAATCTGCTCCAGCGGACGCGCTGCTATTATTTCTACGACACGTCGGTCGGGTGCAACAAGCGCGAACCGGGAAGCGGTTGCCCGGCGCAGGGCGGCTTCAACCGCATCCTGGCGGTGCTCGGCACGTCGGACGCATGCATCGCGACGCACCCCAGCGATATGGCGGTGGCGATGCGCGCGCTCGATGCAACGATCGTGACGCTCAAGGCCGATGGCGACCGCCGGCGGATTTCGATCCACGATTTCTACTGCCTGCCGGGCGACACGCCGCATATCGAGCATGTGCTGGAACCCGGCGAATTGATCACCCATGTCGAGCTGCCGCCCGCGGCCAAAGGGCGGCACATCTATCGCAAGGTCCGCGACCGCGCCTCTTATGCCTTTGCGCTGGTGTCGATCGCCGCGATCGTCGCCGTCGAGGACGGGCGGATCGCGTCGGCATCGCTGGCGTTCGGCGGGCTTGGTCCGATGCCGTGGCGCGACGCCGCGGTCGAGGCGGCGCTGGTCGGTCAGGAACCGAGCCGCGCGGTGTTCGAAGCGGCGGCCGACGCGCTGCTTGCCGATGCACAAGGCTTCGGATCGAACGACTTCAAGATTCCGCTGACGCGCCGCACACTGATCGCGTGCCTAACCGAATTGACGGGAGGCTGATATGGCCGAGACCAACAGCCTGACGATGGACAAGCCGGTCGAGGCCAGCCTGCTCGACAGCGGTGCGCAAGGCGTGATCGGCAAGCCGCTGGCGCGGATCGACGGGCCGCGCAAGGTATCGGGCAGCGCAACCTATGCCGCCGAGTATCCGACCGAGAAGCTTGCGTACGGCTATCTGGTGCGCGCGCCGGTCGGCAGCGGCACGCTGACCGGGATCGACGCAGCGGCGGCCAAGGCGATGCCGGGCGTGATCGACGTCATCCACGACTTCGAAGGATTTATCCGCAACGCGCAGCAGGGCGGTGAGACCGACGCTCCGACGATGGGCGTGCGCGCCATCGCCTATGTCGGCGAACCGGTCGCGATCGTCGTCGCCGAAAGCTATGAGGCCGCACGTGACGCCGCCGGGCAAGTGCGCGTCGCGATCGACGAGGGCGTCGGCGATTACGGTTTCGACGAACGGCTGGGCGAGGCGGAGAAGCCAGCCGACGCGATGATCCCGGCGCATGATGCCAAGGGCGATCTCGATCGCGCGATGGCCGAGGCGGAAGTGACGATCGACGCCACCTATACCACGCCCAGCCAGAACAGCGCGGCGATGGAGCCGCATGCCTCGATCGCGTCGTGGACCGCGGACGGGCTGGTGCTGTGGGGCGCATATCAGATGCCGTCGTCGGACAAATTGCAGCTTGCCGACGCGCTGGGGCTGGAGCCCGATCAGGTGCGGATCGTCGCGCCCTATATCGGCGGCGGTTTCGGGTCGAAGCTGGGCATCGCGCCGGAGTCGGTGGCGGCGGCGATCGCGTCGAAGAAGCTTGGCCGTCCGGTAAAGGCGGTGATGACCCGGCCGCAGGTGTTCGAGGCGACCGTGCGGCGGTCGAACACCCGCCAGCGTGTCCGACTGGCGGCGGGCAGGGACGGCACGCTGACCGGCATCGGCCACGAGACGATCGTGTCGAACCTCGAAGGCGAGGACTTCTTCGAACCGGCCGGGCTGGCGACGCATTTCCTGTATGCCGGCGCGAACCGCACGATCACGCACG
This sequence comes from Sphingomonas japonica, assembly GCF_006346325.1. Lineage (NCBI taxonomy): Bacteria > Pseudomonadati > Pseudomonadota > Alphaproteobacteria > Sphingomonadales > Sphingomonadaceae > Sphingomonas > Sphingomonas japonica. The sequence goes on from NZ_VDYR01000001.1 coordinate 173,985, forward strand.
ATATCGTCCGGGTGAACCGCGTGCTGTCGGGATCGATGCGCGCGCCGGGCGAAGCGGTGGGAATGCTCGCGCTCGAAAATGCGATGGATGAGCTGGCCGAGAAGCTCGAGATCGATCCGGTGGAATTGCGGAAGCGCAACGAGCCCGACAAGGACCCGTCGAAGGACATTCCGTATTCGGCGCGATCGCTGACGCAGTGCCTCGACGAAGGCGCCCGGGCATTCGGGTGGGCGGATCGCAATCGCACGCCGGGGAAAGCGTGCGACGGCGCATGGCTGATCGGGCAGGGCATGGCCGCGGCGGCGCGGTCGAACATGCTGCAACCGTCGCAGGCACGCGTGCTGCTCACCGCCGACGGGGTCGTTGTCGAGACCGACATGACCGATATCGGCACCGGCACCTATACCATCCTCGCGCAGATCGCGGGCGAGTTGCTCGGCATGCCGATCGAGCGGATCGACGTACGGCTGGGCGACACCGACTTTCCTCCGGGGGCGGGCTCGGGCGGTTCGTGGGGTGCAGGATCGTCGGGATCGTCGGTCTATCTGGCGTGCGAGCATATCCGCGCCGGGATCGCCGCCAAGCTGGGGGTCGCGCCCAATGCCCTGACGCTCAAGGACGGCGAGGCGATCGCCGACAATCGTCGCACGCCGTTCGCGGACATCGTCGGCGACGGGATCGAGGCGGTCGGCTGTATCGAGCCCGGCGACATGGAGGAAAAGTTCAATCAGGCGTCGTACGGCGCGCATTTCTGTGAAGTCGCGGTCCATGCCGTGACCGGCGAAGTGCGGGTGCGGCGATGGCTGTCGACCTTTGCCGCGGGGCGCATCCTCAACGAGCAGACGGCGCGGTCGCAGTGCATCGGCGGCGTCACCTTCGGCATCGGCGCGGCGCTGACCGAGGACCTGATCCACGATCCGCGCGACGGCAAGGTCGTCAACCGCGACCTCGCCGAATATCACCTGCCCGTCCATGCCGACGTGCCGCACATCGACATCCGCTTCCTCGAGGAGCGCGATACCAAGGCCAATCCGCTCCATGCCAAGGGGATCGGCGAGCTCGGAATATCGGGCGCAGGCGCGGCGGTGACCAACGCGATCTACAACGCGACCGGCGTGCGGGTGCGCGATTATCCGGCGACACTCGACAAACTTCTTGCGGGGTTGCCGGAGGTTTGATCGACCGACGCCGCTTCCTACATCGCGCATCATAATCCAGATCAAGGAAGCGGCATGACCGACAGCATCACCGAGCGCCCGGCACTGCACTCGCCGCTCGATCGGGGGGTACAGGGGGTGATCGGTAAGCCGATCGATCGTGTCGATGGCCCTGCCAAGGTCACCGGTGCGGCGCGCTATGCCTATGAAACCGACCCCGACGGTACTCTTTATGGCCATGTCGTCGGCGCGACGATCGGTCGCGGGCGGATCATTTCGGTCGATGCCGACGCGGCGCGCGCCGCAACCGGCGTCGTCGCGGTGATCGTCGACGATGCGCGGATCCCGTCGGATAGCGCCGGCGGCGCGGAGAAAGGGCTGCCGGGGTTCACCCGCGACATCTCCTATTTCGGGCAGCCGGTCGGCATCGTAGTCGCCGACAGTTTCGAGGCGGCACGCGCGGCGGCGCGGCTGGTGCGCATCGAATATGAACCGGGCGAGGGTCGGTTCGATCCGGCGGCGGTCGACGACGTCGATCCCGAACCGGCCAGCGCGTTCGTCAAGAATGTCGCGATCGGCGATCTCGACGCGGCGCTGGCGGCATCAGTGGTGACCTATGACGCGACCTTCACCACTCCGCACCACCTCCCGGCTGCGATGGAGCCGCATGCGACGACGGCGTCGTGGGACGGCGACCAGCTCGTGCTGCGATCGAGCCTGCAGGTGCTGGCGGGCGCGAGGAAGAAAGTGGCGGGAACGCTGGGCATTGCCGCCGAACAGGTGCGCATCCTCGCGCCGTTCGTCGGGGGCGGGTTCGGCGGCAAGACCGGAACCGGCACCGAGACGGTGATGGCGGCGGTCGCGGCGCGCGAGGTCGGGCGCCCGGTCAAGGTCGCGCTGTCGCGGCGGCAGACCGCACAATTGGTGCACCGCCGATCGGAGACGCAGCAGCGAATCCGCCTGGGTTGTGACGAGAACGGCAAACTGCTGGCCATCGCGCAGGAAAGCACGGTTTCGCAAAAGGACGGCCGCGGGTTCGTCGAGCCGGTGCCGTTCGGGTCGCTGCCGCTCTATGCCGCAGCGGCGCGGCGCTTTACGACCGGCCTGCGCCGCGTCGATCTGCCGACAAGCGGTGCGGTGCGTGCGCCCGGCGAGGCGATCGGCACGCTGACGCTGGAGACGGCGATCGACGAACTGGCCGAGATGATCGGGATCGACCCCGTCGAGTTCCGCCGTATCAACGAGCCCGCCAGCGATCCCGGCAGCGGCAAACCCTTTTCCACTCGGCGCATGACCGATTGCTATGCCGAAGGCGCACGACGCTTCGGCTGGGACGCGCGCGAGCCCAAGCCTGCGCAGCGGCGGGAGGGCGACTGGTGGATCGGCCACGGCATGGCCGCTGCGTTCCGCGGCAACTTCACCGTCGAATCCAGGGCGCGGGTGCGGCTGGGCGGCGACGGGCGGGCGGTGATCGAAACCGACATGACCGATATCGGCACCGGCACCTATACGATCGCGGCGCAGGTCGCTGGCGAGATGCTGGGGCTGGGCGTCGACGCAGTGACGGTGACGCTGGGGGATACCGACCTTCCCGAAAGCGCGGGATCGGGCGGATCGTTCGGCGCAGGATCGACCGGATCGGCGATCGCGCTGGCGTGCGAGACGATCATCGCCGAGCTGGCGCAGCGGATGGGCACGACGCCGGAAGACATGACGCTGAAGGACGGCCACGCGATCGCGGGCAATCGCAGGGTGCCGATCGGCGAACTGGTCGGGAACGCGCCGGTCGCGGCGGAAGGGCACGCCAAGCCGGGCGCGCATACGCCCAGAAGCTCGCAAGCGTCGCACGGTGCGCATTTTGCGGAAGTCGCGGTGCACGCGGTGACCGGGGAAGTGCGCGTTCGCCGCTTCGTCAGTGTGTGCGATGTCGGGCGCGTGCTCAATGCCAAGACTGCGCGCAGCCAGATCCTCGGCGGCATCATCTGGGGGATCGGCTATGCGCTGTGCGAGGAAGGCGTGATCGATCCGCGCACCGGGCAGTTCGTCAATCCCGATTTCGGCGAGTATCACATGCCCGTCCAGGCCGACATTCCGCATATTGACGTGCATTTCATCGAGCAACACGACGCGATCGCCAACGAGGTCGGCGCCAAGGCGGTCGGCGAGCTCGGGATATCGGGCGCGGGCGCGGCGGTGACCAATGCAATCTACAATGCCTGCGGCGTACGGGTGCGCGACTTTCCGATGACGCTCGACAAGGTGCTTGCGGGGCTGCCCGAATCATGACCGACAACGAGACGGTGCTTGCTGCCGCGCGCGCCTGGGCAGGGGAACCGATGGCGATCGCAACGGTGGTGTCGACCTGGGGGTCGGCGCCGCGGCCGCGCGGCAGTCACATGATCGTGCATGGCGATGGCCGGTTCGAGGGATCGGTATCGGGCGGCTGCGTCGAGACCGACATCCTCGCCACCGCTGCCGACGTCATCGCGGGCGCGCCGTTCCAGCGCAGGCAGTATGGCGTCGCCGACGACGCGGCGTGGGAAGTCGGGCTGCCATGCGGCGGCGAGATCGAGGTGATGGTGCAGAAGGTCGCGGCCGACGGCTTCGATCCCGAGCTGTTCGAGCGCATTGCCGAGGCACGCGCGGACGGGCAGTCGCTGACGGTGACGACTGACCTGGAAAGCGGGCAGTCGTCGCTGCGCCCCGCCGAGGGTGCGGCGTTCGTCAACCGGTATGACCCGCCGCGCCGCTTGCTGATCGTGGGCGCGGTGCAGATCGCGCAGGCGCTGGCCGGGCTGGCACGCGAACTAGGGATCGAAACGGTGGTGATCGATCCGCGCGCGCGCTTCCTGACCGAGGAACGCTTTCCGGGCGTGACGCTCGACGATCGCTGGCCGGACGAAGCGGTCGCGGCCTATGCGCCCGGCCCGGCGACGGCGGTCGTGACGCTGAGCCACGACATCAAGATCGACGACCCGGCGCTGGCCGAGGCGCTGCGGCGCCCGACCGGCTATGTCGCAGCTTTGGGGTCGCGCAAGAGCCATGCGGCGCGGCGCGAGCGGTTGTCGCAGCTCGGCTTCGATGCGGCGACGCTCGACCGCATCGACGGACCGGCGGGGCTGGATATCGGCGCGATCGGCCCGGCCGAGATCGCGCTGTCGGTGGCGGCGGCGATGGTGCAGGCATTCCATGCTCGCCCCTGAGACGACGGCGCTGGTGCTGCTCGCGGCGGGGCGTTCGGAGCGGTTCGGAGATACCGACAAGCTGGCCGAGCCGTTCCTGGCCGAGCCGCTCGCCTTTCATGTCGTGCGGGCACTGGAGTCGGTGCCGTTCCAGGCGCGGATCGCGGTGGTGTCGGGGACGAAGCTCGATTTCGCGGCACGCGGCTATCGTGTCGTCGAGAACCGGCGCGCGGATAGCGGGCAGGGCCATTCGCTGGCGCTGTGTATCGACGCCGCGCGCGAGACCGGCGCCAGCGCGGTGCTGGTCGCGCTGGCCGACATGCCGCGGGTGACGGCGGCGCATATCTACCGGCTGTTCGATGCCAGCGAGGGTCCCGACACCGCGGTCGCGTCTAGCGACGGGGTGCAGCCACGCCCGCCGGCGCTGTTTGGAGCGGCGCATTTTCCGGCGCTGATGGCGCTAGACGGCGATCAGGGCGCGCGGCGGCTGATCGCGCGCGGGCATCATGTCGTGACGTCGCCGGGCGAGCTGGTGGATATCGACACGCCGGAGGAACTGGCGGCGCTGCGCGCATTGTACGGGGTGGCGGACTGAACGCTATTCGTGGCGCAGCGCGTCGATTGGGTTGAGCGCGGCGGCGCGGCGGGCCGGGAAGAAACCGAACACCACGCCGATCACTGCCGAGATGGCGAAGGCGATGACATTGATCTGAAGGTCGAAGATCCACGGCACCTGCATCAGCGGGGTGAGCACCGCGATGACGATCTGCGCCAGCACCAGCCCGATCAGCCCGCCGAGCATCGACAGCACGATCGCCTCGACCAGGAATTGAAGCAGCACTTCGCGCGCCACCGCGCCGATCGCGAGGCGGATGCCGATCTCGCGCGTACGCTCGGTCACCGACACCAGCATGATGTTCATGATGCCGATGCCGCCGACCACAAGGCTGATCCCCGCCACTGCGGCGACGATCGAGGTGAGCAGCTGCGTCGTGCCGGTCAGTGTCTGGGTGATCTGCGCGGTGTCGAAGATGTTGAAATTATCTTCCTCGCCCGGCTCGATGTTGCGGCGTTCGCGCAAGAGATCGCTCAGCGCGGCCTGGACCTGCGCAGTGTCGAACGCGGCGTCGGTGCCGACCAGCATCACCGAGATGTCGCGCGACCCGGTGAAACGCCGCTGCACCGCCTTGATCGGCATGATGACGATATCGTCCTGATCGCCGCCGAACCCGGCCTGGCCGCGGGTTTCGAGGGTGCCGATGACGTCGCATGAAATATCGTTGAGGCGCATGCGTTCGCCGATGGCATTACCGCCACGAAACAGGTTCTGCCGCACGGTGTTGCCGATGATGCACACCGCCTTGCCCGATGCTTCCTCGGCCGGAAGGAAGATGCGGCCCGACGTCAGTTCCCAAGGCTGGACGTCGAAATAGGCGCTGGTGGTGCCGTTGATCGTCGTCGACCAGTTGGCGCCGTTGTAGATCGCGGTCGCCGAGGACTGCGCCTGCGGGGCTACTGCGGTGACCCCGGCTACCTGGCGCTGGATCGCGGTCACGTCGGCTTCCTCGAACGCGGGCGGGCGCGGGCCGCCGCCGCCGCGGCCAAAGCCCTGGCCAGGCCGGACCTGGAGGATATTCGTGCCGAGCGACGCGATCGACTGGGTGACGGCGGCGGTGGTCGCGGTTCCGAGCGTGACCATCGCCACCACTGCGGCGACACCGATGACGATGCCGAGGATCGTCAGGAACGAACGCAGGATATGGCGGCGGATCGAGCGGATCGCGAGGGTGAAGGTGGTCAGCAGCATCAGGCGAGCGCCGCGCGCTGCGCATGGCCGGCCTCGATGCGTTCGACCAGCCCATCCTTGAAATGGACGATGGTGCGCGCGAAGGCGGCCATGTCAGGTTCGTGCGTGACCATCAGCACGGTGATGCCGTTGGTCTGATTGAGGTCGGTCAGCAATTCCATGATCTCGACCGAGCGTTCGCTGTCGAGATTGCCGGTCGGTTCGTCCGCGAGGAGCACGTCGGGGCTGGTGACGATCGCGCGGGCGATCGCGACGCGCTGCTGCTGGCCGCCCGACAGCTCGGCGGGGGTGTGGTCCCACCAGTCGGCGAGCCCGACCTTGTCGAGCGCCGCCATGCCGAGGTCGTGGCGCGTCTTTTTGTCCTCACCGCGATAGACCAGAGGTAGCTCGACATTTTCGAGCGCGTTGGTGCGGCTGAGCAGGTTGAAACCCTGGAACACGAAACCGAGATATTTGCGGCGCAGCAGCGCGCGCTGGTCGCGGTCGAGCGTCTCGACGGGGACGTTACGGAAACGGAACGTGCCCCCGGACGGCACGTCGAGGCAGCCAAGGATGTTCATCGTCGTCGACTTGCCCGACCCCGACGGCCCCATCACTGCGACGAAATCACCCTGCGCGATGTCGAGATCGACGCCCTTGAGCGCCTGGAACGCGGTCGGCCCCTCGCCATAGGTCTTTACCACGCGGCGCAGGCGGATAATCGGTTCGGCGTCAGCCACCGCGCGCGCCCTTGGCCGCGCCGGCGCCTGCCTTGGTCGCGCCGTCTTCGCCCGAGAGCTGGCCAGTGATGATCTGCATGCCGGGGCGCAGGTCGCCGCCGGTGACCTCGGTCATGCTGCCGTCGGTGTTGCCCGTCGTGATCTGGACGGCGCGCGGCTGGCCGTCTTCACCGAGCACATAGACGGTCTGCTGCGACCCGCGGCCGATCGTTGCGGTGCGCTCGGGGCGGCCGCCGCGGCGGCGTCCGCGCGGCACGATCGCCCCTGCCAGCCCGCCGCCCTTTTCGGCCTCGGCACCGGAGGCGGCAGGCGTGAAGCGCAGCGCACCGTTGGGGACGAGCAGCACGTTGCGGCTTTCCGCCGTCACGATCTCCGCGGTCGCGGTCATGCCGGGGCGAAGCCGCTGCTCCGGATTGGCGACGCTCAGGGTGGCGGCGTAGGACACGACCTGGCCGGTGGTCTGGCTGGTGGTCGTCGTCGTCGACGACGAGCTTGCAGCCTGCGCCGACAGGTTCGACCCGACATCGACGCGAGTGATCGTCGCCGGGAAGGTTTCGCCGGGAAAGGCGTCGACCGCGAAGGTGGCGCGCTGGCCCTCCTTTACCGAGCCAACATCGGCCTCGTCGATCGCGACCTCCAGCTCCATCTGGCTGAGATCCTCGGCGATCACGAACAGGGTCGGGGTGTTGAGCGAGGCAGCGACGGTCTGGCCGGGATCGACCTGCCTTGCGAGCACGACGCCGTTGACCGGCGAGCGGATGATCGCGCGTTCACGCTGGGTCTGGCTGGCCGACAGCTGTGCGCGAGACGCCTCGACATTTGCCTGGGCGGTGCGGACCCCGGCGACGGCGCGCGCGGAAGCGGCGCGGGCGGTGTCGAGTTCGGTCTTGGCAGGGACGCGCCCGCCCGACAGGCGGCTCACTTCCTCGAACCGGCCGAGCGTCGCGCGCGCTTCCTGCAAGGTCGCTTGCGCCTGCTCGACGGCGGCCTGCTGCGCGGCGAGATTGGCCTGGTTCTGGCGGATCTGGTCGTCGAGCTGTTCCGGGTCGATCAGCGCGAGCGACTGGCCCGCGGTGACGCGGTCGTTGACGTCGACGACAACCTGCGTGACCAGTCCCGACAGCTGCGAGCCGACCGTGACCTGATTGGTCGGCGCGAGCTTGCCGGTCGCGGACACGGTGACGGTGAGCGAGCCGCGGCGCGCGGGCTGGGTGGCGTAGCCGGTCGCTTCGGCCGGAGACAGCACGCGCCAGGCGGTGAAGACGAGCAGCAGCACGCCGATCGCGACCGCGACCCATTTGAGGTTGCGGCGCCATGCCGGGGTCTGTTTCGCGCCCAGAAACTCGTCGAGCGCGGGGGAGGGGGCGGTTTCCTGATCAGCCATTGCCGTTCCTGAAGGTCGTCGAGGCGGACGCCCCGGGGAGCGTGGTCGAATCCCAGCCGCCGCCCAATGCGCCGAACAGCTGGATGAGTGCGGTGGTGCGGTCGGACTGCGCCGTGGTCAGGCTGTTGCGCGCCTGCAGCAGCGTGGTTTCGGTCTGGTTCAGCGTGGTGAAATCGGTGAGGCCGGCGCGGTACTGGCTGCGCGACAGGATCGCCGAATTATTTGCCGCGTCGAGCTGGATGGTGATCTCGGCCCTGCGGGCGTCGGCGGTGTTGAGCGCGACGATCGCATTCTCGATATCCTCGAGCGCGACCAGCACCGTCTGGCGATAGGCGAGGAACGCGGCGTCGGTCGCCGCTTCCTGCGCGCGCACCTGCGATCGGGTGCGGCCGCCGTCGAAGATCAGCTGGCTGAGCCCTGCGAACAGGCTGCCGGTGACGAGATCGCCGATGCGGGAGATCGCGGTGGCGTTGGTGTCGAGCCCGCCCGAGATCGACAGCGCCGGATACAGCTGGGCAGTGGCGACGCCGACCTGCGCGGTTGCGGCGGCGAGCTGACGCTCGGCGGCGCGCACGTCGGGGCGCTGGCGCAGCGTGTCGGCGGGGATGCCGACCGCGATCGCCTGCGGCCCGAGCGGAATCGGCAGCGGTTGTTCGAGGCGGGAGCGCAATGCACCCGGCGCCTGGCCGATCAGTACGCCCAGCCGTGCCACGGACTGCGCATAGCTTTGTTCGAGCGACGGGATCGTCGCGGCGGTGGCGGCACGCTGCGACCGGGCCTGTTCGGTATCGAGCGAGGAGACCAGCCCGGCCTGGATGCGGAAGCCCGCGATTTCGAGATTCTCGTCCTGGATGGCGAGGCTCAGGCGGGCATTGGCCAGCTGCGCCTGCGCGGCGCGGGCGAGGACGTAGTTGCGCGCCACTTCGCCCTGGATCGCGGTGCGGATGCTGGCGAGGTCGAACGCCGAGGCTTCGTAGCCGGCCGACGCGCCCTCGATCGAGCGGCGCACACCGCCGAACAGATCGACCTGATAGCTGGCGTCGCCGCCGATCGAGAAATTGTCCGAAGACCCCGCGCCGGTTTCGATGATCGTGCCGTCGGGGAGCTGGACGGTGTTGGTGCCGCCGACCAGATTCTGCCGCCGCGAATAGCCGCCCGACGCGCTGAGCGAAGGCAGCAGGCTGCCGCGCGCCTGTACCAGCGATTCGCGCGCCTGACGCAGCCGCGCGACCGCCTGGCCGACGTCGAGATTGTCGCGGGTCGCGGTCTCGACCAGTTCGCCGAGCAGCGGATCGTCGAATTGTGCCCACCAGCGGGTCAGATCGACCTGCGGCGCAGGCGGGGCGGCGACCGAATAGGCGTCGGGTACGCCGAGGTCGGAAGCGCTCGACGGGCGATAGTCGGGGCCGACACTGCAGCCGGCGAGCGCGAGCGCCGAAGCGGTGAGGACGAGGAAGGGCCTGGCGAACATGGCGGCACGAATGCCGCAGGCTTTACGTCGGCGTCCAGTAATTTAGTGTCGCAGAATGTATCGACGTCCCGCGCACCGGTCAGGATGCAACCCCCCGCGGTTTCGCCGGTTGGCGGGAAAACCCATAAAGCGATATGCGTTCAAGGAGATGCCGCATGGCCCAGCCCGACCTCTACCCGGTTCCGCCCGAATGGGCCGCGCGGGCCAAAGTCGATGCGGCAAGCTATGCGCAGCTCCACGGCCGCAGCCTGGCCGATCCGGGGAGCTTCTGGCTCGAACAGGCGCGGCGGCTCGACTGGGTCAAGCGGCCGGAGATCGCAGGCGACTGGTCGTTCGACGAAAAGGATTTTCACATCCAGTGGTTCGCCGACGGTAAGCTCAACGCCGCCGCCAACTGCATCGACCGGCACCTCAAGGAGCGCAGCGACGCGGTGGCGATCATCTGGGAACCCGATGAACCGGGTGAAGAAGCACGCAGTTTCACCTATCGCGAATTGCATGCCGAAGTGTGCCGCTTCGCCAACGTCCTCAAGGCGCTGGGCGTGGCCAAAGGCGACCGCGTCACGATCTATCTGCCGATGATCCCGGAAGCGGCGTTCGCCGTACTGGCGTGCGCGCGGATCGGCGCGATCCATTCGGTGGTGTTCGGCGGCTTTTCGCCCGAGGCGCTGGCCGGGCGGATCGAGGATTGCGACAGTAAGCTGGTGATCACCGCCGACGAGGGCCGCCGCGGCGGCAAGCGCATCGCGCTCAAGGCCAATGTCGACGAAGCCGCGGCGCGGGCGCCGAGCCTGGAGACGGTGCTGGTCGTCAGGGCGACCGGCGGCGAGGTGACGATGAGCGAGGGGCGCGACATCTGGTTCGACGCGGTCGCGCAGGGCGTCGCGGCGGATTGCCCCGCCGAGCCGATGGGTGCCGAGGACCCGCTGTTCATCCTCTATACCAGTGGCTCCACCGGCAAACCCAAGGGCGTGCTGCACACCACCGGCGGATATCTGCTGTGGGCGGCCATGACGCACGATCTGGCGTTCGACTATGTGCAAGGCGACGTGTTCTGGTGCGCCGCGGATATCGGCTGGGTTACCGGGCACAGCTATATCCTCTACGGCCCGCTCGCCAACGGCGCGACGACGCTGATGTACGAGGGGCTGCCCAACTGGCCCGACGCCAGCCGCATCTGGCAGATCGTCGACAAGCACAAGGTGCACACACTGTTCACCGCGCCGACCGCCCTGCGTGCGCTGATGAAGGACGGCGACGGCCCGGTGCGGGCGACCGATCGCTCGTCGCTCAAGCTGCTCGGCACGGTCGGCGAGCCGATCAATCCCGAGGCATGGCGCTGGTATCACGGGGTCGTCGGCGAGGGGCTCTGCCCGATCATCGACACCTGGTGGCAGACCGAGACCGGCGGGGCGATGATCGCGCCACTGCCGGGGGCGACCGATCTGAAGCCGGGCAGCGCGACCAAGCCGATGCCCGGCGTCGATCCGCAGATCGTCGATGCCGAAGGCCAGGTGCTTTCTGGCGCGGCGGAGGGCAATCTGGTCATCGCGCGCAGCTGGCCCGGGCAGATGCGGACGGTATGGGGCGACCACGACCGGTTCTTCCAGACCTATTTCACCACCTATCCCGGCAAATATTTCACCGGCGACGGCGCGCGCCGCGATGGCGACGGCGATTACTGGATCACCGGCCGGGTCGACGACGTCATCAACGTGTCGGGGCACCGCATGGGCACTGCCGAGGTCGAAAGCGCGCTGGTCGCGCATCCCAAGGTCGCCGAGGCGGCCGTGGTGGGTATGCCGCACGACGTGAAGGGGCAGGGCATCTATGCCTATGTCACGCTCAACGCCGGTGAAGAGGGCGGCGAGGCATTGCGCGACGAATTGCGGCAATGGGTGCGCAAGGAGATCGGCCCGATCGCCACGCCCGACGCGCTGCAGTTCGCGCCCGGCCTGCCCAAGACGCGGTCGGGCAAGATCATGCGCCGCATCCTGCGCAAGATCGCCGAGGGCGACGTCGGGTCGCTGGGCGATACATCGACGCTCGCCGAACCGGCGGTGGTGGGCGATCTGGTCGCGAACCGGGTGGCGTGACACGCGATCCTTGCCCTTGGCGGCCTTTCGCCCTAAATCGTAGATATTGGATCGGCCGCTCCGGGTAGGGGCGGCCCTTGTTGTTTCTGGAGAATATCGTGGCCCAGCCGCTGATGCCGCATGCGACCGCTTCCTGGCTGGTCGACAACACCGCGCTTTCCTTTTCGCAGATCGCCGAATTCTGCGGGCTGCACATCCTGGAAGTGCAGGCGATCGCCGACGATACCGCCGGGTCGAAGCTGACCGGGCGCGATCCGGTGCGCGCACACGAATTGACGATGGACGAGATCGAGAAGGGGCAGGCCGATCCCGATTACGTGCTCAAGATGTCGAAGGGGCCCGAACAGGTCCGCCGTACCAAGGGGCCGCGCTACACGCCGGTTTCCAAGCGGCAGGACAAGCCCGACGGCATAGCATGGATCATCCGCAACCATCCCGAGATTTCGGACGGCGCGATCGGCAAGCTGATCGGCACGACGCGTACGACGATCGGCGCGATCCGCGACCGCAGCCACTGGAACATCGGCAACATCACGCCCAAGGATCCGGTAACGCTGGGACTGTGTTCGCAGCGCGAACTGGACGCGCTGGTCGCCAAGGCGGCGAAGGCGGCGGGGATCGAGGCGCCGGTCGACACCACGCTCGACAGCGATCGCGAGAGCCTGATCGAGGAACTGCGTGCCGAGCGGATCGAGACCGCGCGGCTGGCCGAGATGGCCGAGCGCGGCGAGCTGCCTGCGCCCAAGCCGTTGTTCGAGGACCCGTTCAAGCGGTGACGTGACCGCGCGCAGTCGGCTTGCTAGGCTCGCCCAAACCGCCGGGGGGCGATTCGGGAGCATAGCATGTCCGACCTTCGTGCCCGCGCGATCCAAATCTACGACCAGTTCACCCACGAGCATCGCGACCGGCGGCAATTGCTGCGCGAGATGGCGCTGCTCGCCGGTTCGGCCGCAGCGGCCGAGGTGCTGATCGCGTCGATCGCGGCGTCGCCGGCGGCCGCGCAGCAGATCGATCCTGCCGATCCGCGGATCATCACGCGCAAGGGCGGCTATGCGATCGGCGGCGGCGAGATGCTGACCGGCTATTTCGCCGCGCCGCGCAAGCCCGGACGCAAGGTCGGCGCGGTGATCGTGGTGCACGAGAATCGCGGGCTGACCCGTCATATCGAGGATGTCGCGCGGCGTGTGGCGCTCGACGGGTTCTTCGCGGTCGCGCCCGACTTCCTGACGCCGCAGGGCGGCACCCCCGCCGACGAGGATCGCGCGCGCGACCTGATCGGCACGCTCGATTACGACCGGGCACTGGCGGGCGGCGTGGCGACGATCGCGCGACTGTCGCGGCTGAGCGGCGGCACCGGCAAGGTCGGCGCGGTCGGGTTCTGCTGGGGCGGGGGCTATGTCAATCGGCTGGCGGTCGCGGCGGGCAGCGCGCTGGCAGCGGCGGTGCCCTATTACGGCCCGGCTCCCGACCCGAGCGAAGCGGGAAAGGTCGAAGCGGCGATGCTGATTCAGCTGGCCGGCAACGACACGCGGGTCAACGCGACGGCGCTGCCGTGGGGCGAGGCGCTGGAGGCGGCGGGCAAGCGCGTGACCGTCGAGACCTATCCGGGGGTCGAGCACGCGTTCAACAACGATACGTCGGCGGAACGCTATGACGCCGCGGCGGCGAAGCTGGCGTGGCAGCGGACAACCGACCTGTTCAAGGCGACGCTCGCTTGACAGACAGGATTACAGATGTTCTTTATATGTTCCTGACCGACTCGGGAGGACGACCATGGCCGATACGCTGATCCTGTATACCAACCCGATGTCGCGCGGACAGATCGCACGCTGGATGATCGAGGAGGTCGGTGCCGACTATACGACGCAAATCCTCGACTATGGCACGACGATGAAGGGGGAGGCGTACAGGGCGATCAACCCGATGGGCAAGGTGCCCGCGATCAAACATGGCGAGCGCATCGTTACCGAGGGCGCGGCGATCTGCGCCTATCTGGCGGATGCGTTCCCGGATGCGGGGCTCGCTCCCGATGTGGCGGACCGGGCGGACTATTATCGCTGGATGTTCTTTGCCGCCGGACCGGTCGAGCATGCCGTGACCAATCGCTCGCTCGAGATCGCACCGACCGAGAAGCAGCAGATGATGGTCGGGTACGGGCAATATGACACGGTGGTCGAGTTGCTCGACGGATGGCTTTCGTCGCACGAGTATTTCGCGGGCGATCGCTTCACCGCGGCGGATGTCTATGCCGGGGCGCAAATCGTGTGGGGGGTCGGCTTCGGCACGCTTCCCAAATTGCCGTCGTTCGAAGCTTATGTCGCGCGGGTGAAGGCGCGTGAGGCGTATCAGCGGGCCAAGGCGATCGACGACGCGCTGATCGCGGAGATGCAGGGGGCGGGGGCATAAGGCGATCGGCGGCAGTTGGCCAGTGTCCGGCGCCCACGCCGACGCTTCAGGATCGCCGGTAATCGATAGCAACGATCCGACCAATCGTCGGTTCGAATGACAGCCGCGCCAGGGGCGGCACCGGGGGGAACGAATGATTTACAAGGCGCTTGCCCTGCTCGTTTTCATGGCGTTTCCGGCGATGGCGCAAACGGTGCCAACCGACAGTGGCCGGGTCTCTGGTAGCACCCAGGGAGGGGTGTCGAGCTGGAAGGGCATACCATTTGCCGCCCCGCCGGTCGGTGAACTGCGCTGGCGTGCGCCGCAGCCCGTGGCCAAGTGGAGTGGAGTTCGGCCAGCCATCGACTATGGGCACGACTGCATGCAGTTGCCGTTTCCCAGCGACGCCGCACCGCTCGGCACTACGCCGGCCGAGGACTGCCTGGTGCTCAATATCTGGAAGCCGGCCGGCGCAACGGACAAGTTGCCGGTGATATTCTGGATCTATGGCGGCGGCTTTGTGAACGGCGGAGCGTCGCCGCCCACCTATTCCGGGGCGAACCTGGCACGGCAGGGAGTGATGTTCGTCAGCGCCAACTATCGCGTCGGCCGGTTCGGCACCTTTGCGCATCCGGCATTGACCAAGGACGATCCCGACAACGGAATGCTCGGCAATTATTGGCACATGGACCAGTTGGCCGCGCTGAAATGGGTGCAGCGCAACATCGCCGCGTTCGGCGGCGACCCGGATAACGTAACGCTGACCGGAGAGAGCGCAGGCGGCATGTCGGTCAACGCGATCGTCACTTCGCCCGTGGCCGAGGGGCTGTTCGATCGCGCGGTCGTGATGTCGGGTGGCGACGGCCGGGGATCGGAGGCAAGCGGACTATCCGCAGCGGAGACGATCGGCATCGATTTCGCTGCGAAGCACGGCATTGCGGCGGACGATCCGCAGGCCCTGGACAAGCTGCGCGCGCTGACCGCCGACCAGATCACCGACGGGCTGAACCTGACGGCATTGTTCGCGCCGTCAGGCGGACCGCGCACCTTTGCCAGCCCCTATGCCGATGGCATCAACGTCGTCGACGTCGCCAAGGCCTATTCCGGGGGCGATTTCCCCAAGGTTCCGATGATGGTCGGCGCGACGGACAATGATATCGGCGGCGCGACTGGCTATATGGTCGCCGGTGCCCGGCAAGTGGCCGCAGCGACCGCTGCGGCTGGCGCCCCGACATATCAATATCGCTTTTCCTACGTCGCCGAGACGTTGGGGAAAACGGGGGCAGACCATGCATCCGAAATTCCCTGGTTCTTCGACACCGTGGCGATCAAGTACGGCGACAGGACAGCGCCGCGCGACCTGGCGATGGCCAAGACGGTGAGTGCGTATCTGGTCAACTTTGCCAAGACCGGCGATCCCAACGGCTCCGGCCTGCCGCACTGGCCGCGCTACGATCGCGCCGACGACCGGCTCATGGAGTTCGAGTCGAGCGGCGATGCGGTCGCAAAGTCCGATCCGCTCGGTGCCAAGCTGGACGCTGGTGCGGTGGCTGGAGAATGACGGGGCAGCGGCGTCGCTGCCCTATTGCTCCACGCGCGGGGTTGCCGGGAAGCGCGTGCGTGCTTGTGCGAAGACGCCGCGGGCTGCGGCGGCGCCCGGGGTGGTCGCGGTGGCGCCGACCCACCGCCAGTGCCACGGTTCCCACTTGACCTTTTGGGCGTTGCCCGCCGGAAAGGACAGCTCGAACCCGAATTTCGCGGCGTTGGCGAACAGCCATTTGCCGACCGGAGTGGTGCCGAAGCACGCCTCCGCATCGGGGCAGCCATTCGGGCTGCGGGTGCCGAAATCGACGACATAGCCGGTGGCGTGCTCGCTATAGCCCGGCGGCGCGGAGGCCCAGGCGCGCTCGGCGAAGCTGCCGCTTTCGTCGGCATTGATGCCGCCGCAGAAGGTCGCGTTCTGGAGCTGGTAGGAGCGGTGGCACGACACTGCCCTGATCTGGCCCGCGACCAGCGGATCGCTGCCCGCCGCGGCGAGCATGCGCGACAGGTCGGCGAGCATGGCCGGATGGACCTTGCACGAACCGTCGGGGGATAGCTGCGGCGGGGCGGAGACGAGCGCGGTGTCGCTGACCGGGGTGTAGGGCAGGTGATTGAACAGGCGACCATCGGAAGCCGAGTTGACGACGCCGCGTTCGCACAGGGCAAGGCGGCGCGGGGCGACGATTGGCGGAACATAGACGGGCGGCGGGGCGGCCGTGGGGGCGGGTGGCGCGGGCGCCGGGGCGGGGGGAGCGGGCGGTTCGGTGGCGCAGGCGGCGAGCGCGAGCAGCGATGCGCAAGCCAATGCGGGCAGTGATGCGCTCTGGCCTGCCAGCACGAGCAGCGATCGGCACTGGCCTGCCAGTGCGGGGCGTGGCACAGCGCGGGCCATGTTATCCGACAGAGTCCTGTTCATCGACGGCGAAGCGCTGGTGATCGATAAGCCGGCGGGGCTGCCGGTCGACGAGCCGCGCGACCGCAGCCCCAGCGTCACGTCGATGCTTGGCGAATTGACGTTCGGTTTCAAGCGCATTCCCCTGCCGGTGCATCGGCTCGACCGCGATACCAGCGGCTGCCTGCTCCTGGCGCGTAACCCCAAGGCGCACAAGCGGTTCCAGCAGGCGTTCGAATCGGGGGCGGTGCGCAAGCGCTATGTCGCGGTGCTCGACGGGGTGCCGGAGGCGACGGCCGGGCTGATCGACTTGCCGCTGGCCAAGGTTTCGACGCGCGAGGCGGGATGGCGGATGGTCGGCGATGCGAACGGCAAGGCGGCGCGGTCGCGCTGGAAGCTGATCGCGGTGCATGACGGCAGGGCCAAGGTGGCTTTTTATCCCGAAACCGGGCGTACGCATCAGATCCGTGTCCATGCCGCGGAGGGGCTGGGCATCCCGATCGTCGGCGATCCGGTATACGGAAAAGGCGGCGCGATGATGCTGCTGCACGCCGCCGAGCTGGGCGTGGTACGGCCGGGCAAGGACGACATCACCGCGCAGTCGGACCTGCCTGCGCGATTCGTCGCTGCGGGCTTCGGCGATGGCTGAGGAACGGCTCTTCGACCTGCGGGTTCGACGGATGCCGGAGCCATGACCGCGATCCACATCACCCGCTCGATCGCGATCGACAGCGGCGAACTCGAGGAAAGCTTCACGCGTGCGTCGGGGCCGGGCGGGCAGCATGTCAACACCACCGACAGCGCGGTGCAGCTGCGCTTCGACGTGGCGAACTCGCCCAATCTTCCAGAAGCGGTCAAGCTGCGGCTGGCGGATCTCGCCGGGTCGCGGCTGACCAGGGACGGGGTGCTGGTGCTGCGCAGCGACGGCGCGCGGTCGCAGGAGATCAACCGGCGCGAGGTGCGCGAGCGGCTGTGCGACCTGATCCGCGAAGCTACGTTCGTGCCCAAGAAGCGACGCCCGACCAAGCCATCGCGGGCCGCGAAAGCGCGCCGGGTGGACGCCAAGAAGGGGCGTTCGCAGATCAAGGCCGGGCGGGGGCGACCGGATCTGGATTAGCCGGCCGGACCGCCTATGTGCGCAGGCCGGGCTGGAAGGGTTCCCGACTCCGCTCGAACCAATGAACTTTGCTGGAGCCCGACGATGTACGACTTCACCGTTGCCGCCGACAGCAAGGCCGAGCTGTACCGCGACCTCCATTCCGCGCTCGACGCGCTGACCGCGGACGAGCCCGATGCGATCGCCAACATGGCCAACGCCGCTGCGCTGCTGTGGGAATATCTGCCGCAGCTCAACTGGGCGGGTTTCTATCGGCTGATCGGCGGCGAGCTGGTGCTCGGGCCGTTTCAGGGCAAGGCGGCGTGCATCCGCATCGCCATCGGCAAGGGCGTGTGCGGCGCGGCGGCGGCAACCCGCGCGACGCAACTGGTGGAGGACGTCCATGCCTTCCCGGGGCATATCGCCTGCGATGCGGCGAGCCGTTCCGAGCTGGTGGTGCCGATCATCGCCCATGGGAGGCTGATCGGGGTGCTCGACCTCGACAGTCCCGTTCCGGCACGCTTCGACGCCGAGGACGCGGCGGGATGCGAGGCGCTGGTGGCGTTGCTGGCGCCGCGCATCGCCGGCTGACCCGGAACGGGACAGGGGTCGGGACGTTGCCGCGGTGCGATCGGCGGCGTTCGTGTGTTACTGCGTGCATGACCCATTTCCGGTTTGCCGAATGCGGCGGATCGGCGCGAGGAGTGATGTGATGCGAGGCATGATGATCCCGGCGATCGCGATGGCGATCCCGTTCGCTGCGCTGTCCGGCACGGCGCAGGCACAGCAGAGCGGCAGTGCGGTGGCGGTCGATCCGCAGGGCAATGTCGTCGACACGCGGCCCGGCGTCACGTGGCAGGACGACGACTATTATTCCGAGCGCACCTATGACGACGGCGTCTATGACGATCGCGAGGACGATGACCGGGTAGTCTATCGCGACCCGCCACCGCCGCCGCCCGCGCCGATGCAGGATGCCGCCCCGCGCGTGACATTCGCGCCGCCGCAGGAAGTTGTGCAGGGACGCGCCGCGCCGACGGCACCGCCGCCTCCCCCGGTACGGCAGGCCGGCCCTCCGCCTCCGCCGCCCGCCGCTCCGCCGCCACCCCCGCAAGCGCGCGCCGATCGCGACGCGCCGCCACCGGTCCTGCGCCGCGAGCGCGAGGAGATGATGGCCGGAGAGCCGGGTGCACGCTATGCGCCGCCACCGCCGCGTGGGCATCGCGGGCATGACGCTCCGCCACCACCGCCCCCGCCCGGCTATTACGATGATGATGGCTATGCCGATGCGGGCGCCTACGATCGCTATTATGCCGATGGCTATGCCTATGCCGAAGATATGCGCGACTATCGCGAGCGCTATGCGCCGCCGCCGTCGGTAACGCATACCGGGCCGGGCCAGGTGACCACGACGACGACCTATTCGGGCGACGGATATATCGAGGACGGCTATTATTTCCCGCCCGCGGTTACGACGACGGTGGTCGTCAATAATGGCTGCAATTGCTGAGCGTCAGCGGCGCGGGGCGCGTTCCCCGAACGTGACGATGCTCTCGGCGCCGCTGGCGGAAAGCGCCGATACGCCGATGAAGTGATCGTCGACGACGATCGGCAAGGTCAGTTGCGTGCCGGTCACGTCGCGCTGGTCGGTCCAGTCCTGCGTATCGGCGCGGCGCCAGCGAACACGGTAGCGCGCCGCGCCGGGGACCTCGGTCCACGCCACCCTGGTATCGTAGGCAAGCGCGCCCTCGAGCGTGACCGTCCGAGGTGCGGCGGGCGCGCTGGCGAAGCGGCGTATCGCCGCGACGTTGAGTGCGGTGATCTTCGCGAGATAGGCGAAATCCATCTTTTCGGAGGTGTCGCCGTACGCGGTGCCATCCTCGCTGCGGACATTCTGGTGCTGGCCGCGATAGTTTTCGGCCGCAACCGAGAAGCGGACCGCGGGATAGCCGCGCGCCAGAAACGGTTCATGGTCGCCGCCGCGGCCGAAGCGATCGGGGCGGCGCACGAGGAAGGCATCGAGGCCGCCGGTTTCGTCGGCGAGCCCGTCGATCGCCTTGGCCAGCGCGCGCGAGGGGCCATCGTCTTCGCCGCCGATGGCGCGGCGCGCGCGGGCGGCGTCGCTGTCCTCGGCGCTACGGATGCCTTCGGAAAAGATGCGCACGGTGTCGGCGCGGACGGCGCCATTGCCGCCGATACTGTTGCCGACGATGTCGTTGTTCAGCACCGCCGACACGGTCCAGCCGCGCTCGGCAGCGATGTCCGCGAGCAGCGTGCCGCCCCACAGCCCCTGCTCCTCGCCCGACAAAAGCGCGTAGACGATCGTCGCGTCGAAGCGCTCGCGCGACAGGATGCGCGCAGCCTCGAGCACCAGCGCGGTGCCCGAGCCATTGTCGTTGGCGCCGGGTGCATCGCCCGCGGCATCCATGACGTCGCCGTTGATGCTGTCGATATGCGCCGCGACGATGACGACACGTCCGGGATCCGTGCCGCCCTGGAAGCCAAGCACGTCGACGACCTCGACCCCGCCGGGCGCACGCGGGCCGGTGAAGGTGCGCGCGACATTGGCGACGGTGATGCACTCGCCACATGCCTCGCCGATCTGGCCGAGGCGCTCGGCCGCCCAGCGCCGCGCAGCACCGATGCCGCGGTTCGGATCGGTAGTGCTCGACGCGGTGTGACGGGTGCCGAAATCCACCAGCGTCTCGACGTCCGCGCGCAGCCGGGCGGAGTCGGGAGCGTCCTGTGCGGCCGCGGGGGTTGCGAACAGGGCGAGCGGGACGAGGAGGCGCATGCGGCCAGGGTGGCGCTGAAGGGAGGTCAGGGCAAGGGCTACCAGCGAACGGCGTCGGGGGCGGCGAATGGCCTGGGGGGTGAACCGCCGGTATCCCTCGAGATCAGCTCAGCCGATCGATCGCTTCGGAATCGAGGCTGCCGGGGATGATCATCAGCGGCACGGTCAGCGCGCCGGCATCGGCACCGGCGAAATGGCTGACCAGCGCGCCTGGCGCGCCGGTTGCGGCGGCGCCGAGCACCAGCGCGGCGATTTCGGGATTGTCGCGGATCATCTCGCGGATGATCTTGGGGCCGTCGCCTTTGAGCACGGTGATCGAGGGTTTCAGCCCCGATTCCTCGAGCAATGTCCCGGCCGCGCCGGTGACCAGCGCTTCGGCGCGCTGGTGCGCTTCGGCCTCGATCGTCGCCATCACGCCGCCCCATTGCACGAAGTCGGGCGTGGGGATGAGCGCGAGGATTTCGACGCTGCCGCCGGTCTTGACCGCGCGGCGTGCGGCGAAGCGCAAGGCGATCTCGCTTTCCGGACTTTCGTCGATGACGACCAGATAGGTGCGCATGATCCTCAATCTCCCCCGTCTCAGCTAGTCAAGCCGGCACCGGCCCGCTCCCCCCACCCGGCCGCCCACGCAGAATATCCCAGATGGGCGGCCGGGTGGGGGAGCGGGCCGGTGCCGTTTGGCGCGACCACGCGTTAGGTGGCCCGAAGCGACGCTTTGCGCAAGACCGCGCCCTTGACCCGATCCGACGGTACGGCAAAGAGGGCGTTCGAACCGGAACCCAACGACAGGACCCCGCCCACCCATGTCGATCGAACTCAAAATGCCCGCGCTTTCCCCGACGATGGAGGAGGGCACGCTCGCCAAATGGCTGGTGAAGGAGGGCGACAGCGTCAAGTCGGGCGATCTGCTGGCGGAGATCGAGACCGACAAGGCGACGATGGAGTTCGAGGCGATCGACGAGGGCGTCGTCGCGAAGATCGTCGTGCCCGAGGGCACCGACAATGTGAAGGTCGGCGCAGTGATCGCGGTGATCGCCGAGGAAGGCGAAGACGCTTCGGCGGTCGAGGCGCCCACTGGCGAGGCCAAGCCGGCTGCGCGGGCGGACAAGAGCGACGCGGACGCGGCGCGCAAGGATGAAGTCGAGGCCGAGAAGGAAACGCCCGCGGCAAAGCCGGACGGGGCGGCGGCTGGCGATCGGGTCAAGGCAAGCCCGCTGGCGCGGCGGCTGGCGGCGGAGAAGGGGATCGAGCTGTCGGCGCTGTCGGGTTCGGGACCGAACGGACGGATCGTGAAAGCCGATCTAGAGGGCGCGAAAGCGGGCGCGGCACCGGCCGCCAAGCCTGCCGAATCCGCCAAGCAGGCACCGGCGGCCGCACCGGCACCGGCCGCGACGGGCGAGGCCAAGGCGGTGTGGTATGACGAGAGCATTCCGCACAGCGTCGAAAAGCTGTCGAACATCCGCAAGACGATCGCGCGCCGCCTGACCGAGGCGAAGCAGACGATCCCGCATATCTATCTGACGGTCGATATCCGCCTAGATGCGCTGCTGAAGCTGCGCGGCGAACTCAACAAGGGGCTCGAGAGCCGCGGCGTCAAGCTGTCGGTCAACGATTTGCTGATCAAGGCGCTGGGCGTTGCGCTGGAAGCGACGCCGAAGTGCAACGTCACCTTCCTGGGCAACGAGCTGGTGACATATCACCGCGCCGACGTGTCGGTGGCGGTATCGACGCCGACCGGGCTGATCACTCCGATCATCCGCGACGCCGCCAATATCAGCCTGTCGAAGATCTCGACCCAGATGAAGGACCTGGCCGGGCGTGCCAAGGAGGGCAAGCTCAAGCCCGAGGAATATCAGGGCGGCACCGCGTCGATCTCGAACATGGGGATGTTCGGCATCAAGCAGTTCGACGCGGTCATCAACCCACCGCAGGGCATGATCCTGGCCGTCGGTGCGGGCGAAAAGCGCCCCTATATCGTCGACGACGCGCTGGGCGTCGCGACCGTCATGTCGGCGACCGGCAGCTTCGACCACCGCGCGATCGACGGCGCCGACGGCGCGCAGTTGATGAAGCTGTTCAAGGAACTCGTCGAGAGCCCCTTGGGCTTCATCGCCTGAGCGAGCGGCAATGGCGATCGCGCGTGTCCTGATCCAGATACTGCATACGCTGGCCGGGCTGCTCGCGGCCGCGATGATCACGGGAGCGGCGGCGTGGGCGTATCCGCAGGGGCAGCGCGAAATCTGGTGGGTCGGCTATGCGGCGATGGTGGCGATCGTGCTGCTGTCGATCCCGCCGGTACGCCGCGCGGTAGAAGAGCGGGGCGTGCGCGATGACGGCTGAAGCGGCGAGCCCGCCGACCGGCCAGCCGGCGATCCGGGTGACGACGATGCCCGCCGACGCCAATGCCTATGGCGATATCTTCGGCGGCTGGCTGATGAGCCAGATGGACATGGCCGCAGGGCTGGTCGCGGCACGCTATTCTAAGGGCCGCGCGGTAACGATCGCGATGGACGGGATGCAGTTCCACGCGCCGGTCGCGGTCGGCGACGAGGTGTCGGTCTATGCCGATCTGGTCAAGGTCGGTCGCACGTCGATGACGATCCAGGTCGAGGCGTGGCGGCGCGACCGGCACCAGGAGGAGCAATGCCGGGTGACGCAGGCGCGGTTCGTGTTCGTCGCGATCGACGAGGACAAGCGGCCGCGGGTGATTGGACGGCTCGAGAACCCAGTTCTAGACGTAGCTCCGTAGAATATGTACCATCCGGTGACATTTTCGGAGCGGCGAGCGTGAAGATCGGGATCAAGGAATTTCGCGAGCGGTTGAGCGAGATTGCGCGCGGCGGGGAAGTCGTCGACATCACCAATCACGGGCGCATCATCGGAACTTTCACGCCCCGCGTTCGCGATGCCGACAAGATGCGCGCGGCGGCGGAGTCCATCCGTCGCTGGCAGGAAGATATGAAGGCCACAGGCGTCGATCTTGAGGCAGAGCTCGCTGCGCTAGGCCTCGACCCCTGGGGTGAGCCGCTGGACGCGCGTGCCTGAGTGCGGAACCTGGTCGTCGATGCCAATGTCATGGTCAGCGCGATCCTTGGTCGATCGCTGCCGCTGGTGCTCGACATCGCGCTAGAGACCGTGCTGATGGTGCCGACGCCGATGATCGCCGAGGCCAAGCGTAATGTCGCGAGGAAGCGCGGTGCCGAAGCGGCGGTGCACGTCGATACGCTGCTCGAACTGATCGCGCCGATCGACCCCTTCGCATTCGTGCATCTCGAACGCGAAGCGCGGGATCGGTTGGACGCCGGGGGCCAGAGCGACTGGCCGGTGCTGGCAACCGCGCTCGCCTTTGAGGCGGACATCTGGAGCCGCGACCGCGATTTCTTCGGAACCGGGGTTGCGGTTTGGGCCACGCGCAATATCCGGCGTTCAGCAGCGACGCCGACCAATTTCGATGACGGAGCGACAAATGCCTGACACCTACGACCTCATCGTGCTGGGCAGTGGCCCCGGCGGCTATGTCGCGGCGATCCGCGCGGCGCAGCTGGGGATGAAGACCGCGATCGTCGAGCGCGAATTGCTCGGCGGCATCTGCCTCAACTGGGGGTGCATTCCGACGAAGGCGCTGCTGCGCTCGGCGGAGATCCTCCATTATATGCAGCATGCCAAGGATTACGGGCTCAAGGCCGACGGGATCAGCGCCGACCTCGACGCGGTGGTCAAGCGCTCGCGCGGTGTGTCGAAGCAGCTCAACCAGGGCGTCACCCACCTGATGAAGAAGAACAAGATCGCCGTGCATATGGGCGAGGGCAGGCTGACCGGAAAAGGCACGCTGTCGGTGACCGACAAGGACGGCAAGAAAACCGATCTGTCGGCCAGGAACATCATCGTCGCGACCGGCGCGCGGGCGCGTGACCTTCCGGGCACGCCGGCCGACGGCAAGCGCATCTGGACCTATCGCCACGCGATGGTGCCGCCCGAAATGCCGACCAAGCTGCTCGTCATCGGATCGGGCGCGATCGGGATCGAATTCGCCAGCTTCTACAACGACATGGGCGCCGAGGTGACCGTGGTCGAGATGATGGATCGGATCGTGCCGGTCGAGGATGCCGATGTGTCAGCGTTCCTCGAAAAATCCCTGAAGAAGCAGGGCATGACGATCCTGACCGGCGCGGGCGTCAGCGACGTCAAGCCGGGTGGCAGCGGCGTGACGGCGAAGATCAAGGACAAGGCGGGGAAGGAGGAGACGAAGGAGTTCAGCCACGTCATCGTCGCGATCGGCATCGTGCCGAACACCGCCGATATCGGGCTGAAGGAAATGGGCGTCCAAATGGACGATCGCGGCTTCCTCAAGACCGACGCGATGTGCCGCACCAATGTCGAGGGGCTATGGGCGATCGGCGACATCACCGCGCCGCCCTGGCTGGCGCACAAGGCGAGCCACGAAGGCGTGATCGCGGTCGAGGCGATCGCGGGCAACCATCCGCACGCGATGGACCCGCTCAATATTCCGGGCTGCACCTATTGCCATCCGCAGGTCGCCAGCGTCGGGCTGACCGAGGCCAAGGCCAAGGAAGCCGGGTACGAGCTGAAGGTCGGGACCTTCCCCTTCATCGGCAACGGCAAGGCGATCGCGCTGGGCGAGGCGGAAGGCTTCATCAAGACGGTGTTCGACGCCAAGACCGGTGAATTGCTGGGCGCGCACATGGTCGGCGCGGAAGTCACCGAGCTGATCCAGGGCTATACTGTGGGCAAGACGCTCGAGACTACCGAGGCGGAGTTGATGGAGACGGTGTTCCCGCATCCGACGCTGTCCGAGATGATGCACGAGAGCGTGCTCGCGGCCTATGGCAAGGCGCTGCATATCTAGCGGAACCAGCATGACCGACCACGCCACCGGCACGCACGTCTTCACCCCCGATCCGCGCAACGATGCGGTGCTGATCGACGTCGACGGGGCGCTGCTGCCGCGACCGCAGGCGATGGTGTCGGTGTTCGATTCAGGCTTCATGCTCGGCGACGGGGTGTGGGAGGGC
The DNA here is from genome assembly GCF_006346325.1 of Sphingomonas japonica. Classification (NCBI taxonomy): domain Bacteria; kingdom Pseudomonadati; phylum Pseudomonadota; class Alphaproteobacteria; order Sphingomonadales; family Sphingomonadaceae; genus Sphingomonas; species Sphingomonas japonica. The sequence goes on from NZ_VDYR01000001.1 coordinate 199,543, forward strand.
TTGCGTGTCCATCGCGGGCGGATCGCGTTTCTCGACCGGCACCTCGACCGGCTCTATGCCGGGGCCAAGGCGATCCTGATGGATATCGGCATCGACCGCGCCGCACTGACGCGACGGCTGTATGCGGCGCTCGATGCCAATGCCATGGACGGCGAGGGCGTGCATATCCGGCTGATGGTGACGCGCGGGGTTCGATCGACCCCGTACCAGGACCCGCGCGTCGTGATCTCGCCTGCGACGATCGTCATCATCCCCGAATGGAAGACGCCCGCGCCCGAAACCGCGACGCGGATGCTGAACCTGTTCACCGTGCATGTCCGAAGGGGCTATCCGGATGTGCAGGACCCCAAGCTCAATTCGCATTCCAAGCTCAACTGCATCACCGCGTGCATCCAGGCGGCGCAGGCGGGGGCCGACGAGGCGCTGATGCTCGACCCGCACGGGTTCGTGGCGACGTGCAACTCGACGCATTTCTTCATCGTGCGCGGTGGCGAGGTGTGGACCTCGAGCGGGGACTACTGCCTTGACGGGATCACCCGGCGGATCGTGATCGAGGTCGCGCGCGAAGCGGGGATCCCGGTGTTCGAGCGCAATTTCTCGCTGTCCGATGTCTATGGCGCGGACGAGGCGTTCACGACGGGCACGTTTGCGGGCGTCGCGCCGGTGGGCGTGGTCGACGGGCGGGTGCTGGGGACCGAGCGCGGGGCGATGGTGGCGCGGTTGCAGGCGCTGTACCGCGCGCGGATCGAGGCGGACGTGGCGAGCGCCGTGAGGCCATGACGGTTCGCATCGCGATGTGGTCGGGGCCGCGCAACCTGTCGACCGCGCTGATGCGCAGTTTTTCGAGCCGGGCGGACTGCGCGGTGAGCGACGAGCCCTTTTACGGCTGTTTCCTCAAGGCAAGCGGCGAGCCGCACCCGCTCGCCGCCGAAACCATCGCCAGCATGGACTGCGACTGGCGAACCGTGCTTGCGACACAGTCTGGCGATGCGCCGGGCGATCGGCCGATCTGGTATCAAAAGCACATGCCGCATCACATGATCGGCCCGGTGACGATCGCCGACATGCCGGCGCATCGCCATGCCTTCCTGATCCGCGCGCCGCAGCGTTTCGTGGCGAGCTATCGCGCCAAGAACGAGCTGCGAAGGCCCGAACTGCTCGGCTTTGCGCAGATGCGCCGCTATTTCGAGCGCGAGGCGGATCGGATCGGCCGCGCCCCGCCGGTGGTCGATAGCGACGATATCCTCGCCGATCCGGCAGCGCTGCTGCGCGTGCTGTGCGACGCACTGGCGATCCCCTGGGACCCGGCGATGCTGAGGTGGCGCGAGGGACCGCATCCCGAGGACGGCGTATGGGGCAGGCACTGGTACGACCAGGTCAACCGTTCCACCGGTTTCGGCCGCCCGCCTGGGCCGTTGCCGCGGCTGGAAGGCGATTATGCAGCGGTGGCGGATGCGTGCGCCGACGACTATGCGGCGATGGCAGCGCACCGGATCACCGCGCGCTGAATTCCTGAACGATCGGCCCCATTGCTTCGATCGGCGGAAACGCGTCGAACTTGTGGGGTGCGGGGGTGTCGGCCCAGGGAAGTTTCTCGGCAACGAAGGTTTCGACGAACGGCACGAAAGCCGCAGCATCGTCGAGTAAGGTAGCGCGGACGTTGATGAACCCCATGTCGCTGGCAAAGGTCGTGAACAGCCAGCTCTTGCAGGCATCGCAGTGATGGTGGTGCAGATCGCCGGTGCCGAGCCCGCCGCGCACCGTCTCACCCGCGACGACTTCGAAGCCGTCGGTCGGGATGGCGACGCTGGTCGAGAACGCGCTGCCGGTCATTTTCTGACAGCCGGTGCAGTGACATGCCATCGTCAGCATCGGCGCGGCGGTCACACGGAAGGCGACCGCGCCGCAGCGGCAGCTTCCCTCGGTAGGCTGGACGGGTTCGGCCATGCAATGCTCCTAGCTCGACGGATCGTCAGCGACCCGGCATCGTCGGCGCTTACCAAGAATCGGAAGGAAGTTCGATGGTGTTGCCGATCCTGTGGCCGACATTGGCGCTGGTCGCCCTGATCTTCGCGGTGTGGTTCACGCTGTTCGTCCAGCGCATCGGGCATATGCGGCGCCATCCCCCCACGGCCGAGGATTTCGCGAGCGGCGGAGCGGCACTGCGCTATTTCCGGCCGGTCGAGATGCCGGCCAACAACCTGGCCAATCTGTTCGAGATGCCGGTGCTGTATTTCGCGCTGGTGCCGCTGTTGCTCGTGACCTCGCATGCCGGGCATGTCCAGGTGACGCTCGCATGGGCGTATGTCGCGCTGCGCGCGGTTCACAGCTATGCGCATATCGCCGCCAAACAGGTCCGGCCGCGCTTCATGGCGTATCTCGCGTCATGTGCGGTACTGGCGGCGATGTGGATCGGCTTCGCGATCGACATGGCGCGCGCAACCGGTTGAGGCATCGTTGGTTGTCCGCGCATCCGACAGGAGTAAGTTGCCATGACCATTCGCACCGCCGCCCTGATCCTGCCGCTTGCCGCCCTGCTCGGCGCGTGCGGCGACGAGGCTGATGCCCCCGTCACCAACGATGTGGTGCTGACCGAACCGCTGCCGGATGCAGCGCCGGCGGCGGGTGCCATGCCCAGCCCACCGGCTAATAGCACTATGACGCGCGAACAGGTGTCGGACGCGATGGCCAGCGGCGACTGGAACACGACCGGAGCCGAACCGGCCCCAGTCAACGCGCAATAGCGAGCGGCTGCCGATCCAATCGCGATGTTGCGCCGACGGCCCGTCCGGCGGAGTGGATCAAGCGTTCATTCCTCGCGACGGGAGCGCTAAACATCGGAGAAATAATCGGAACATCCCGCCCGAGCATGCGCTTGTGGGGTCGCGGCCGGCGCAATGGCGCGCGCCGCATGACACCAACGGGAGACGCGATCATGGGCCTTTTCACCAAGGATATCGAGACGCTCGACGACCTGTTCGTTCATACGCTTCAGGACATCTATTATGCCGAGAACCAGATCACCAAGGCGCTGCCGAAGATGATCGAGAAGGCCACGGCCCCCGAACTCAAGGGGGGCTTCGAGACGCATCTGCGCGAAACCGAAGGCCAGATCGCACGGCTGGAACGCGCCTTCCAGATGCTCGATCTTTCACCCAAGGCCGTGACCTGTCCGGCGATCGACGGCATCATCAAGGAAGCCAATGAACTGGCGGGCGACATCGCCGACAAGTCGGTGCTCGACGCGGGGTTGATCGCATCGGCGCAGGCCGTCGAGCATTACGAGATCACCCGGTACGGCACCCTGGTCGCCTGGGCCAAGCAACTCGGGCGCGGCGATGTCGCGAGCCTGCTGGCCGAGACGCTTGAAGAAGAGCGCGCGACCGACGAAAAGCTGACAACGATGGCCGAGAGCCGCGTCAACCGGGCGGCCGAGGCCGTTACGGCATAGACCTTAAGCACCGGCGCGGGCAGGACGCCTGCGCCGGTCGCTGCCGCGGCGGCCTCCACCCCGCCCCCATTGACCACCTGTGCCCCCATTGTTAAAGGCGCGTCCGTCCCGCATCGGACGCTTGCCGATTCTTTCGGCGGGTGGCCCGTGGTCGCGGGGCAGAGCTGAACGTTGTTGGAGACGAAGGCCCGGGGGGTCGATTGACCGCCCCGGCCTTGCTGTATTTTTCAAAGTGGCTCCGACAAAGTAACCGCCGGCAAGTGGCCGGTAACTCAAAAGGTGAAGGGCTTCATGCCGACGATCAACCAGTTGGTCCGCAAGGGCCGCGACCCGCAGAAGGCCAAGAGCAAGGTCCCTGCGATGGACGCAAACCCGCAGAAGCGCGGCGTTTGCACGCGCGTCTATACGACGACTCCGAAGAAGCCGAACTCGGCTCTGCGCAAGGTGGCCAAGGTTCGCCTGACCAACCAGCGCGAAGTCATTTCGTACATCCCGGGCGAAGGCCACAACCTGCAGGAGCACAGCGTCGTGCTGATCCGCGGTGGCCGCGTTCGCGATCTTCCCGGTGTGCGCTACCATGTGCTGCGCGGCGTCCTCGATACCCAGGGTGTCAAGGATCGCAAGCAGTCCCGCTCGAAGTACGGCGCCAAGCGTCCGAAGTAAGCCGGCCCGAATGGGTCATCTGGCTGAAGTTAAGAGGAAACGAACATGTCACGTCGTCGTCGTCCCGAAAAGCGGGTCATCCTGCCGGATCCCAAATATGGTGATCTGGTGCTTTCGAAGTTCATGAACAGCGTCATGCTGGACGGCAAGAAGGCGGTTGCCGAGGGCATCGTCTATTCCGCGCTGGAAACGGTCGAGACGCGCGCCAAGAAAGACCCGATCGGGATCTTCCACGACGCGCTCAACAACATCAAGCCGGGCATCGAGGTCCGCAGCCGCCGCGTCGGCGGTGCGACCTATCAGGTTCCGGTCGAGGTGCGGCCCGAGCGAGCGCAGGCGCTGGCGATCCGCTGGCTGATCGCATCGGCGCGCAACCGCAGCGAGAACACGATGTCGGCGCGGCTGTCGGGCGAACTGCTCGACGCGTCGAACAATCGCGGCAATGCGGTCAAGAAGCGCGAAGACGCGCACCGCATGGCCGAGGCCAACCGGGCCTTTTCGCACTACCGCTGGTAACCTATATGGGGCGGGCAGGGTTCGTGCCCTGCCGCCCCCGCATACCCCGTTCGTGCTGAGCTTGTCGAAGCACCGTCCGCGTCTGGACGACTGAAGGCAGTACGGCCCTTCGACAAGCTCAGGGCGAACGGGAGAGGGCCAGTCCCCTCGCAATCTGTTTCAGCCCGCCGCACCGCGGCACCAGGAGTACGACCATGGCCCGCAGCCATCCGCTCGAGCGCTATCGCAATATCGGCATCATGGCGCATATCGACGCCGGCAAGACGACGACGACCGAGCGCATCCTCTATTACACCGGCAAGTCCTACAAGATCGGCGAAGTGCATGAAGGCACCGCGACGATGGACTGGATGGAGCAGGAGCAGGAGCGCGGGATCACGATCACGTCGGCTGCGACGACGTGCAAGTGGCGCGCGCAAGAGGGCAAGGGCGAAGAGCATCTGATCAACATCATCGACACGCCCGGGCACGTCGACTTCACCATCGAAGTCGAGCGTTCGCTGCGCGTGCTCGACGGCGCGGTCGCATGCTTCGACGGTGTCGCCGGGGTCGAGCCGCAGTCGGAGACGGTGTGGCGCCAGGCCGACAAGTACGGCGTGCCGCGCATGTGCTTCGTCAACAAGCTCGATCGCACCGGTGCCGATTTCTATTACTGCGTCGATTCGATCATCGAGCGGCTGGGCGCGCGTCCGGCGGTCCTGTATCTGCCGATCGGCATCGAGGGCGGGTTCAAGGGTCTGGTCGACCTGGTCGAGAACCGCGCGATCATCTGGCTCGAGGAGAGCCTGGGCGCGAAGTTCGAATATCAGGACATCCCCGAGGACATGGTGGAAAAGGCCGCCAAGTATCGCAGCGACCTGATCGAGATGGCCGTCGAGCAGGACGACGACCTGATGGAAGCGTATCTGGAGGGCAACGAGCCTTCGGTCGCCGACCTCAAGAAGCTGATCCGCAAGGGCACGCTGTCGATGGCGTTCGTGCCCATCGTGTGCGGTTCGGCGTTCAAGAACAAGGGCGTCCAGCCGCTGCTCGACGCGGTTGTCGATTTCCTGCCGAGCCCGCTCGACGTTCCCGCGATCAAGGGCGTGAAGCTCGACGGCGTGACGCCGGACGAGCGTCCGTCGTCGGACGATGCACCGTTCTCGGCGCTGGCGTTCAAGATCATGAACGATCCGTTCGTCGGCACGCTGACCTTCGCGCGCATCTATTCGGGCAAGCTCGAGGCCGCTTCGGTCGTAACCAATTCGGTGAAGGACAAAAAGGAAAAGGTCGGCCGCATGCTGTTGATGCATGCGAACAGCCGCGAGGACATCCAGGAAGCGTTCGCAGGCGACATCGTCGCGCTGGCGGGGCTCAAGGACACGACGACCGGTGACACGCTGTGCGCGGCGAATGCTCCGATCATCCTCGAGCGGATGGAGTTCCCGGACCCCGTCATCGAGCTGTCGGTCGAACCTAAGACCAAGGCCGACCAGGAGAAGATGGGCGTCGCGCTCAATCGCCTGGCGCGCGAGGATCCGTCGTTCCGCGTGTCGTCGGATGCCGAAAGCGGCCAGACCATCATCAAGGGCATGGGCGAGCTCCATCTCGAGATTCTGGTCGATCGCATGAAGCGCGAGTTCAAGGTCGAGGCCAATGTCGGCGCGCCGCAGGTCGCCTATCGCGAGTATCTCGGCAAGAAGGTCGATATCGACTATACCCACAAGAAGCAGTCGGGTGGGTCGGGCCAGTTCGGACGCGTCAAGCTGACCGTCGTTCCGGGCGAGCGCGGGTCGGGCTTCCAGTTCTTCGACGAGGTCAAGGGCGGCAATATTCCCAAGGAATATATCCCCTCGGTCGAGAAGGGCATGCGCGAGACGGCGGAAACCGGATCGCTGATCGGCTTTCCGATCATCGATTTCGAGGTCCACCTGACCGACGGCGCGTATCATGACGTCGACTCCAGCGCGCTGGCGTTCGAAATCTGTGCGCGCGGCGCGATGCGCGAAGCGGCGCAGAAGGCGGGCATCAAGCTGCTCGAGCCGATCATGAAGGTCGAGGTCGTCACTCCGGAGGATTATCTGGGCGACGTCATCGGCGACATGAACTCGCGGCGCGGACAGATCCAGGGCACCGACAGCCGGGGCAACGCCCAGGTGGTCGAGGCGATGGTCCCGCTGGCGAACATGTTCGGATATGTGAACCAGCTGCGTTCGTTCACGCAGGGACGCGCGCAATATTCGATGCAGTTCTCGCACTATGACGAAGTCCCCGCCAACGTCGCCGACGAAGTGAAGGCGAAATTGGCCTAACGCGCCGTGGCGCTTGGGCTGGCGTAACCAGCAAACAGTCGTTATGGGGCCGCGTTCGCGCGGTCCCGCTTAGCGGCAGGCGAATTCGAATCAGAAGGTAGGAAACAATGGCCAAGGCAAAATTCGAGCGGAACAAGCCGCATCTCAACATCGGCACCATCGGTCACGTCGACCATGGCAAGACCTCGCTGACCGCAGCGATCACCAAGGTTCTGGCGGAAACGTCGGGCGGCACCGCCGTCGACTTCGCCAACATCGACAAGGCTCCCGAAGAGCGCGAGCGCGGCATCACCATCTCGACCGCGCACGTCGAGTACGAGACCGCCAACCGCCACTATGCGCATGTCGATTGCCCGGGCCACGCCGATTATGTGAAGAACATGATCACCGGTGCCGCGCAGATGGACGGCGCGATCCTGGTCGTGTCGGCGACCGACGGCCCGATGCCGCAGACCAAGGAGCACATCCTGCTCGCCAAGCAGGTCGGCGTGCCGACGATGGTCGTGTTCCTCAACAAGGTCGACCTGGTCGACGACGAGGAAATCCTCGAGCTGGTCGAGATGGAGATCCGCGAGGAACTGTCGAAGCGCGAGTTCGACGGCGACAACATCCCGATCATCCGCGGTTCGGCTACGGCCGCTCTGTCGGGTTCGGATGCCAAGCTGGGCCAGGAAGCTGTGCTGGCGCTGATGGCAGCCGTCGACGAGTCGATCCCCGAGCCCGAGCGCCCGCTCGACAAGCCGTTCATGATGCCGATCGAGGACGTGTTCTCGATCTCGGGTCGCGGCACCGTCGTCACCGGCCGCGTCGAGACCGGCGTGGTCAAGGTTGGTGAGGAAGTCGAGATCGTCGGCATCACCAACACCCGCAAGTCGGTCGTCACCGGCGTCGAGATGTTCCGCAAGCTGCTCGACCAGGGCCAGGCCGGCGACAATATCGGCGCGCTGCTGCGCGGCGTCGGCCGTGAGGACGTCGAGCGCGGCCAGGTTCTGGCCAAGCCGGGTTCGATCACGCCGCATACCGACTTCAAGTCGGAAGTGTATGTGCTGTCGAAGGACGAGGGTGGTCGCCACACGCCATTCTTCGCCAATTATCGTCCGCAGTTCTACTTCCGCACGACCGACGTCACTGGCACGATCGAACTGCCCGAGGGCACCGAGATGGTCATGCCCGGCGACAATGTCGCGCTCGGCATCAAGCTGATCGCACCGATCGCAATGGACGTTGGCCAGCGCTTCACGATCCGCGAAGGCGGCCGCACCGTCGGCGCCGGCGTGGTGAGCGGCATCGACAAGTAATCGCACTGCCCCATTCGGGGGCATTGTGATCGACAAGGCCCGGCTTCCCCCAGGGGAGGCCGGGCTTTTTCGTGTTAACGGCTATCGCACCGGGCGCCGACGCACCGGCTTGACGATGAACTCTACATATGTAGGATATGGGCATGGTCCGAAGCCGCAAGCCGTCCCGCCAGATGTCGCGCCTGTTGGCCGCGCTGCATGATGCCGCGCCGGGATGGGTGCATGGGTACGACCTCATGAAGCGGACCGACTTGATGTCCGGAACGCTCTATCCGCTGCTGATCCGGATGGCCGAGCAGGATCTGGTCGAATCCGAGTGGCAGGATGCGGCGCAGCCCGGGCGGCCGCAGCGCCATGCCTATCGCCTTACCGCCAAGGGGATCGCCCTGGCCCGCGCCGTTCGCGACGATGCGCCGTTGCCGAGCGGTGCGAAGAGTTCCGCGGCATGACGGCGAAGCTCGCCCGGACGACGCTGAGCATCGCGTTCCACCTGATGCCGGCCCATCGCGCCGGGTGGGCAGCAGCAATGCAGGGCGAGTTCGATGCTGCGCTGTCGGATCGCCGGCCGCTGGCGTTCGCGGCGGGCTGCCTGTTGGCTGCTCTCCGCGACCTTCCCGCGCATATCGAAGGTCGCTTCGTACTCACCAGCCATGCGCTTGCATATGGTTTGCTGCTGCCATCGGCGGCGCTACTGCTTGTCAGTGGCCTGTCCGGCTATCCCTTTGTCGGGACGGCAGGCGGCGACCTGGCGGCGGTGCTTCCGGGGCATGGGGGCAGGGTGCTGTTGCTCAACGCCGGCAATCTGCTGTCGGCCCCGGCCTTCGTACTGCTGGTTCTGTTGCTGTCGGCGGTACATTGCCTGCTCGCCTGGTGGTTGATCGAGCGCGACTGGGCCCGGCTCGGCGCTGCGGCCCGGCTGGGAGCGGCGGTGATGACCACGCTGTTGCTGCTGGGAGCGATCACCGCACTTGGCGCAGTCGGCATGATCGTGCCGCTGCTGTGGATGACCGTGGAACTGCTGTTGCTGGGATTGCTGGTAGTCCGATACCGACAGTCGGTTGAGGAGGATCGGCTGCCGCCGAATGTCGTCGCCGGGTAAATCGGGCGTCCCGCAGGGGATTTGATACCAAGGAGGATATGGATGAGGATTTGCCGCGTGTTTCGCGGGGTGATGGCGTTCGCCCTGATTTCAGCCTCTTCATTTCCGGGAACATCGGCGCCCGCGGGCGCGGCGCATCGCATTCCCGGCCATCCCGCCATCCCGGAGCGGCGCGTCGATATGACCTTTCGCTCCGATCCCCTCGTCACGCTGGCCGGTACGCTGAGCCTGCCGGTGTCGACGGAAGGCGGCCCGGTTCCGGTGGTCCTGATCCTCCCTGGACATGGGCCGTGGGAAGGCGGCGGCTTTCCGGACCTGGTCGCCAGGCTGGCCCGGTTGGGCATCGCCAGCTTCGAATATGACAAGCGCGGCATCGGCCAGTCACTCGGGTCGTTCGACGACCGGATGGAGCCGATCACCCGCGATGCCGCGGCCGCGGTCGCCTTTCTGCGTACCCGGCCGGAGATCGACCCGCGGCGGATCGCCGTGCTAGGGATGAGCCAGGGCGGGGCGGTCGCGCCCGCGCTCGCAGCGGCCGATGGCGATATTGCGGCGGTGGTGACGCTCGCGGGACCGGCGGGGAAGCGCGGCGCAATGTTCCTCGATTCGATGCGGGAGGTGCTGCGTCGCGGTGGCATGGAGGCGGCGGCGGCGCAGCGGGTGGCAGTGGCGGCAGCGCCGCTGATGACCGCAATGTCGCAGCATGCCGCGCCTGCCAGCTTGGTGCCGTTGAAAGGCGCGGTCGCCGGCGCGCTGGTCGAGGCGGGCTGGAACCGCGAGCAGGCCGATGGGGCGCTAGCGACGCTGGCCGATCCCGTGGTGGTGTCGCAGTTCGGCGTCGGTACAAGCGAAGCGCTGAGCGCCCTGCGCGTCGGTGTGCTTGCGGTGTATGCCGCCGAAGACGACATCGTCTTGGGGACGATAGCCCAGCCTGCAGCGAGAGCGGCGCTCGCCGGAAATCCCGACGCGACGGTGATCGAATTGCCCGCGGTCAATCACGTATTTCAGCAGCGCTCCGTCGATCTGGCTGGACGACACTCCTTCTCTGGGCCGAGCGTGTCGGACGCGATGACGCTGGACGTCGTGAGCGGATGGCTTGCCCGGCGTCTTGCGCCGGTTTCCGCCATGGCCCGGGATTGAGGGAGGTGACGATGCGCTTCGCTGCAACGGCAATTATCCTCTGCATGCTCGCAAGCTGCGGACCCCCTTTGCCGCCGCCGCCGAACCGCGTGTTCGACGGCCTTCCGGTCACCGGCGTCCCCGCATTTGCCGAGACGCTGGGGTTCACGCCGTGCTTCGACACGTCCGACTCGCTTCGCTGCCGCAAGGATGCGGTGATGGTCATGGGCATCGGGCCGTTTCGCGCAGCGGTCGACGTGCGCGACGGCCGGTCCGGCTTCGACCAGCTCACCGTGTGGAACGATGGCAATCAGGACGCCTTGTTCGCCGTGAGCAAGCGGTTGGAGCAGTTGGGATGGCAGGTCTGCCGCACCGGACAGGAGGATCGCGGCGATCAGGCGATCTGGACCCGGGCGGGCGCACAAATCCGCTTTTCGATGGACCTGAGCTATTGGGGCAAGCGCCGGCTGCGGCTGCTGCCCGAACTCGGCCAGCCGACCGGGCGATGCTGGTAGCAGGCGGCGGGCAGGCGATCGGCATGCACCTGCGCGAAATATCGTGTCGCCGGGGTTGATCCCTGCCGCGACTGACTATACAGGCCCACCTTCGGTTTTTGAATGAACAGCAAGAGGCGGCCTTTCAGCCGTCGCCCGGCGTTGTCGGCGTGACGATTGGACTAGCTGCTCCGCTCTTTCGCATCGGTAGGGATCCATGGACACCAATATCCGCATTCGCCTGAAGGCGTTCGACCATCGCGTGCTCGACCAGGCGGCCGGCGACATTGCCGACACCGCGCGTCGCACCGGCGCTCTCATCCGTGGCCCGATCCCGCTGCCCACGCACATCGACAAGTTCACCGTCAACCGCGGCCCGCACATCGACAAGAAGTCGCGCGAGCAGTTCGAGACGCGCACCTACAAGCGCATGCTCGACATCGTGCAGCCGACCCCGCAGACGGTCGATGCGCTGATGAAGCTGGACCTGGCCGCAGGCGTTGACGTTGAGATTAAGCTGGCGTAATAGCGCGGCTTCCGCGAATTCCTAGGGATTCGCGTCACCCCGGCGCAAGCCGGGGTCTCGTTGAGGAGGGCGCTTCGCTCACCACGAGGAGATGCCAGCATCGCTGGCATGACGAACGCAGACACAAGGGATACCGCCGGCGCCTTCGGGTGCCGGGTCCGCGTCCCCCGTCATGCCCGGTTCGCCGGGCGCCAGCCCGGGACGGGGCACGCTATAGTTTAACGGGTTGAAGCACGCCCGCGTGGGAATCGTCCCTCGCGGGCCTCTGTATGAGGAGTGTTGGATCATGCGCACTGGCGTGATCGCGAAGAAAATGGGGATGACCCGCCTGTTCAACGACGATGGTCGGCACGTGCCGGTCACCGTCCTTGCACTCGAAGGTGTTCAGGTCGTTGCCCGTCGCGAAATGGACAAGGACGGCTATGTCGCGCTGCAGGTCGGCGCGGGCACGGCCAAGGCGAAAAACACCGCCAAGCCGCAGCGCGGACATTTCGGCAAGGCCGAGGTCGAGCTCAAGGCGCAGCTGTGCGAATTCCGCGTCGCCGACGACGCGATGCTCGATGTCGGCGCCGAGATCGGCGCGGATCATTTCGTCGCGGGCCAGATGGTCGACGTTTCGGGCAAGACGCAGGGCAAGGGCTTTGCCGGTGCGATGAAGCGCTGGGGCTTCGGAGGTCTGCGGGCGACCCACGGTGTGTCGCTGAGCCATCGTTCGCATGGTTCGACCGGCCAGCGCCAGGATCCGGGCAAGGTCTTCAAGAACAAGAAGATGGCCGGTCACATGGGCGACCGTAACCGCACCCAGCAGAATCTCGAGATCGTGTCGACCGACGTCGAGCGCGGCCTGTTGTTCGTCAAGGGTTCGGTCCCTGGCAGCAAGGGCGGCTGGCTGATCGTCAAGGACGCGGTCAAGGTGCCGCGCCACGCCGACGCGCCGTATCCGGCCGGCCTGCGCCAGGTCGCCAACAGCAACGAGGCTCCGGCCGAGCAGCCCGAGACGGCCGCTCCCGAAGCTACCGACGGCCAGGAGGGCTGAACGTGAAGATCAAGGTTCAAAGCCTGTCCGGCGCCGATGCCAAGGCCAAGGATATCGAGCTGAACGATGCCGTGTTCGGCGTCGAGCCGCGCGCCGACATCCTGCACCGCGTCGTCACCTGGCAGCTGCACAATCGCCGCGGCACCGCACGTCCGACGCGCGAGCGGTCGGAGGTGTCGCGCACCGGCAAGAAGTTCGGTCGCCAGAAGGGCGGCGGTACCGCTCGCCACGGCGATCGCCGCGCCCCGATCTTCATCGGCGGCGGTAAGGCGCACGGTGCCCGCTTGCGTGATTTCGACAACAGCCTGAACAAGAAGGTTCGCGCGCTGGGCCTCAAGATGGCGCTGTCGAGCCACGCCGCGGCCGGTTCGCTGGTGGTGCTCGACACGCTCGAGCTGAGCGACGCCAAGACCAAGGCGCTCAAGGGCGACTGGGCGAAGATGGGTTTCGGCAAGACCGCGCTCGTCATCGATGGCGACATGGTCGAGAACGGCTTCGCACTGGCAGCGCGCAACCTGCGCGAGATCAACGTGATGCCCGCGGTCGGCGCGAACGTCTACGACATCCTGAAGCATGACACGCTGGTGCTGACGCGCGCCGCGGTCGAAAAGCTGGAGGCGCGCTTCAATGGCTAAGGCTCCCAAGAAGGCGATCGACAATCGCCATTACGACGTGATCCTGGCGCCGCACATCACCGAGAAATCGACGATGATGTCGGAGCACAACGCAGTCGTGTTCAAGGTGGCGGGCGATGCGTCCAAGCCGGAGATCAAGGCAGCGGTCGAAGCGCTGTTCGACGTCAGCGTGCTGAACGTCAACACGCTGGTCCAGAAGGGCAAGACCAAGAAGTGGAAAGGCGCCCCGTATCGGCGCTCGGACATGAAAAAAGCGATCGTGACGCTGAAAGACGGCGACTCGATCGACGTGACGACGGGGATCTGAGGCAATGGCGCTCAAGAATTACAACCCGACTTCGCCGGCGCGGCGCGGCCTTATCCTGGTCGACCGCTCGGCGCTGCACAAGGGCGGCCCCGTCAAGGCGCTGACCGAAGGCAAGCGCAAGACTGGCGGTCGCAACAACAAGGGTCACGTGACCTCGCGCGGCATCGCCGGCGGGCACAAGCAGCGCTATCGCATCGTCGATTTCAAGCGCCGCCTGTGGGACGTCGAAGGCACTGTTGAGCGGCTGGAATATGATCCCAACCGCACCGCGTTCATCGCGCTCGTCAACTATGGCGCGGGCGAGGACGGCAAGGAGCGTCAGGTCTACATCATCGCGCCGCAGCGCCTGTCGCCGGGCGACAAGGTGGTCGCGGGCAAGAAGACCGACGTCAAGCCGGGCAACGCGATGGAACTGGGCCAGATGCCGGTCGGCACGATCGTCCACAATGTCGAGATGAAGCCCGGCAAGGGCGGTCAGCTCGCACGTTCGGCAGGCACCTATGTGCAGGTCGTCGGTCGCGACAAGGGCATGGTGATGATCCGCCTGAACTCGGGCGAGCAGCGCTATATCCGCAGCGACTGCATGGCGACGGTGGGCGCGGTGTCGAACCCCGACAACGCCAACACCAACCTCGCCAAGGCGGGTCGCAACCGTTGGAAGGGCATCCGCCCGCTGACGCGTGGCGTCGCCAAGAACCCGGTCGACCATCCGCACGGCGGTGGTGAAGGCCGCACCTCGGGCGGCCGTCATCCGGTCACGCCGTGGGGCAAGCCGACGAAGGGTGCGCGCACCCGTCACAACAAGTCGACCGACAAGATGATCATCCGGTCGCGTCACGCGAAGAAGAAGGGCTAAACCATGGCTCGTTCCGTTTGGAAGGGTCCGTTCGTGGACCTCAGCCTTCTCAAGAAGGCGCAGGCGACCCAGGAGGCCGGCGGTCGTTCGCCGATCAAGACCTGGTCGCGCCGTTCGACGATCCTGCCGGATTTCGTCGGCTTGACGTTCAACGTCTATAATGGCCGCAAGTTCGTGCCGGTGTCGGTCAACGAGGACATGGTCGGCATGAAGCTCGGTGAGTTCGCGCCGACGCGCTTCTTTCCCGGCCACGCAGCCGACAAGAAGGGTAAGCGCTGATGAGCAAGCCTAAAGCCCCCCGCCGCGTCGCGGATAACGAGGCGCTGTCGGTCGGCACGCAGATCCGTGGTTCGGCGCAGAAGCTGAACCTGGTCGCGGCGCTGATCCGCAACAAGCCGGCCGGCGATGCGATGAACATCCTGGCGTTCTCGCGCAAGGCAATGGCCGTTGATGCCCGCAAGGTATTGGCATCGGCGATCGCCAATGCCGAGAACAACCACAATCTCGACGTCGATGCACTGGTCGTGACCGAGGCGTCGGTCGGCAAGTCGATCACGATGAAGCGCTTCCACACGCGTGGCCGCGGCAAGTCGACGCGCATCCTGAAGCCGTTCAGCCGCCTGCGCATCGTCGTGCGCGAGCAGCAGGAAGAGGAAGCCTGATATGGGTCACAAGAGCAATCCAATCGGCCTGCGCCTGCAGATCAACCGCACCTGGGACAGCCGCTGGTTCGCCGAGGGCGCGGACTATGGCCGCCTGTTGCTGGAAGATCTGAAGATCCGCCAGTATATCATGAAGACGCTGAAGCAGGCGGCGATCTCGAAGGTCGTGATCGAGCGCCCGGCGAAGCTGTGCCGCATCTCGATCTATGCCGCGCGCCCCGGTGTCATCATCGGCAAGAAGGGCGCGGACATCGAGAAGCTGCGCAAGAAGCTCGGCACGATGACCGCTTCGGACGTGAGCCTGAACATCGTCGAGATCCGCAAGCCGGAAGTCGATGCGCGCCTGGTAGCGCAGGGTATCGCCGACCAGCTCGAGCGCCGTATCGCGTTCCGCCGCGCCATGAAGCGCGCGGTGCAGTCGGCGATGCGCCTGGGCGCAGAGGGCATCCGGATCAATTGCGGCGGCCGTCTTGGCGGTGCCGAGATCGCACGGTCGGAATGGTATCGCGAAGGCCGGGTGCCGCTGCACACGCTGCGCGCCAATATCGACCATGCTGAGGCCGAAGCGCACACCGCGTACGGCGTCTGCGGCGTCAAGGTCTGGATCTTCAAGGGCGAGATCCTGGGCCATGATCCGATGGCGACCGACCGTCTTACTTTGGAGGCACAGACCTCCGGCGTGCGTCCGGCACGCGACGACCGTAGGAACTAAGCCATGTTGCAACCCAAGAAGACGAAGTTCCGCAAGGCCTTCAAGGGCCGCATCCATGGCGATGCCAAGGGCGGTACCAGCCTCAACTTCGGCTCGTACGGGCTGAAGGCGATGGAGCCTGAGCGCATCACCGCGCGTCAGATCGAGGCGGCACGCCGCGCGATCACGCGTCACATCAAGCGTCAGGGACGCTTGTGGATCCGCATCTTCCCCGACGTCCCGGTGTCGTCGAAGCCTGCCGAAGTCCGCATGGGTTCGGGCAAGGGTGCGCTCGAATATTGGGCGGCGCGCGTGAAGCCCGGCCGCATCCTGTTCGAGCTGGACGGCGTGCCCGGTCCGCTGGCGGCGGAAGCGTTCGAGCGGGCGGCGATGAAGCTGCCGATCAAGGTCAAGGTCGTGGCGCGTCTCGGCGACACGTCGCACCTGGAGGGTTGAGGACAATGACCAAGGCAACCGATCTTCGGGCGAAGTCCGACGACCAGCTGGGCGAGGAGCTCGGCAATCTGAAGCGCGAGGGATTCAACCTGCGCTTTCAGGCGGCGACGAGCCAGCTCGAGAAGCCGAGCCGCGTGCGCGGGGTCCGCAAGGACATCGCCCGCATCAAGACACTGCAGGGCGAGCGTAGCCGCTCGTCGGCAAAGTAAGGGACGAAACCATGCCGAAGCGCGTGCTGACCGGGATGATCGTCTCGGACAAGACCGACAAGACGGTGGTCGTGAACGTGGAGCGCAAGGTCAAGCACCCGCTCTACGGCAAGATCATCCGCCGCTCGAAGAAGTATCATGCCCATGACGAGGGCAACGAGTATCGCGAGGGCGAGACCGTGCGCATCGAGGAGACCGCGCCCATCTCGAAGCTCAAGACCTGGAAGGTGATCGCGCGGGTCAACACCCATGCGACGCCCGAAGAGGTCGCGGCGGAAGCCTAAGCAGCGTCGGCTCATTTGAGCCGGATGATTTGGATGGAACCCCCGGGACGTGTCCCGGTAGGCCAAGAGAGAAGGAACCGGATCGATGATCCAGATGCAGTCCAATCTCGACGTCGCTGACAATAGCGGCGCGAAGCGGGTGCAGTGCATCAAGGTGCTGGGCGGCTCGAAGCGTCGCGTAGCCGGCGTGGGCGACGTCATCGTCGTCAGCGTCAAGGAAGCAGCACCGCGCGGCCGCGTGAAGAAGGGTGACGTGCATCGCGCCGTCATCGTCCGCACGCGCAAGGACATTCGCCGCGCCGATGGCTCGGTGATCCGCTTCGACGGCAATGCCGCGGTGCTGGTGGGAAAGAACGAGGAGCCGATCGGCACTCGCATCTTTGGCCCGGTGGTCCGCGAGCTGCGCTCGAAGGGCTATATGAAGATCATTTCGCTCGCTCCCGAGGTGCTGTGATGGCTGCCGCAAAGATCAAGAAGGGCGACCGCGTCGTCGTCCTGTCCGGTAAGGACAAGGGCAAGACCGGTGAGGTCGTCCGGGCGATGCCCAAGGACGGCAAGGTCGTCGTGCAGGGCGTCAACATCGCCGTGCGCCACAAGAAGCCGAGCCAGGCCGAGCCGCAGGGTGGGCTGGAGCGCCGCGAGGCGCCGCTGCATGCTTCGAAGGTCGCGCATGTGACCGCCGACGGCAAGCCGACCCGCGTTCGTTTCGAAACCCGCGACGGCAAGAAGGTCCGTGTCGCCGTGAAGACCGGGGAGGCCATCCATGGCTGATAAGTATGTTCCGCGGATGCGCGGCAAGTACGACTCTGAAATCGCCAAGGCGATGACCGAGAAGTTCGGCTACAAGAACGCGCTCGAGGTTCCGCGGATCGACAAGATCGTGCTGAACATGGGCGTTGGCGAAGCGACGCAGGACAAGAAGAAGGTCGAGGCGGCAGCTGCGGAAATGGAGCTGATCGCCGGCCAGAAGCCCGTCGTCACCAAGGCCAAGAAGTCGATCGCGCAGTTCAAGCTGCGCGAAGGCATGCCGATCGGCGTGAAGGTAACGCTTCGCCGCGAACGCATGTACGAGTTCCTCGACCGGCTCATCACCATCGCGATGCCCCGCATCCGCGATTTCCGCGGGCTGAACCCTAAGTCGTTCGACGGCCGTGGCAATTACGCCATGGGCCTGAAGGAACAGCTCGTATTCCCCGAGATCAGCTATGACCGCATCGACAAGGTGCGCGGCATGGATGTCATCGTCACCACCACCGCGAAGACCGACGAAGAGGCTCGCGAGCTCCTGCGTCTCTTTGGTTTCCCGTTCCCGATCGAGGCGAACGACGAAACCAAGCAGGCGGCATAGGAAAGGAAGAACTTAAGTCATGGCGAAACTGAGTTCGATCAACAAGAACGAGCGTCGGCGCATGCTGGTCAAGAAGTATGCCCCGAAGTACGCGAAGCTGAAGGCGATCGCGAACGACACGTCGCTCGACGACACCGACCGCTTGATCGCGCGGCTGAAGATGGCGGAAATTCCGCGCAACGGGAATCCGACGCGCATCCGCAACCGTTGCGAGCTGACCGGGCGTCCGCGCGGTTATTATCGCAAGTTCCGTCTGGCGCGCGTCATGCTGCGTGATCTGGCCAATAAGGGCCTGATCCCCGGCGTCACGAAGTCGAGCTGGTAAGGGTACGAAGATGGCTTTGACCGATCCACTGGGTGATATGCTCACCCGCATCCGCAACGGCCAGCGCGCGCGCAAGGACTCTGTCCTGACGCCTGCGTCGAAGCTGCGCGCCCGCGTGCTCGACGTGCTCGCCCGCGAAGGATATATTCGCGGTTACAGCGAGGAGGACATGGGTCCTGCCGCCGGCATCCGCATCGAGCTGAAATATTTCGAGGGACAGCCGGCGATCAAGCACGTCGCGCGCATCTCGAAGCCCGGCCGCCGCGTCTATTCGGGGTCGAAGGACCTGCCGACGGTGCGCAACGGCCTGGGCATCACGATCGTATCGACGCCTCGCGGCGTTCTGTCCGACGCGGAAGCGCGCGAGCAGAATGTCGGCGGCGAAGTGCTGGCGGAGGTGTTCTGATGAGCCGCATCGGCAAGAAGCCGGTCAGCGTCCCGTCGGGCGTGACCGCGACCGTCGCGGGCGGCGAGATTTCGGTCAAGGGTCCCAAGGGCACCCTGACGATGCCGCTGGCCGACGACATCAAGTACGAGGTTCAGGACGGCGGCATCGCGGTGACGCCTGCCAACGACACCAAGCGCGCCCGTGCCTTTTGGGGCATGCAGCGCACCCTGGTCCAGAACCTGGTCGATGGCGTGACCAATGGCTTCACCAAGAAGCTGCTGATCACCGGCGTCGGCTATCGTGCGACCGCCCAGGGCAAGAACCTCAAGCTGCAGCTCGGCTATTCGCACGACGTCAACTTCGCGGTGCCGGAGGGCATCGAGATCAAGACGCCCGACCAGACCACGGTCGAGATTTCGGGCATCGACAAGCAGAAGGTGGGTCAGGTCGCGGCCGAGATCCGTCGCTGGCGCAAGCCCGAGCCGTACAAGGGCAAGGGCATCAAGTACGACGGCGAGTTCATCTTCCGCAAGGAAGGGAAGAAGAAGTAATGACCAAGGGCATGTCTCTCTTCGAGAAGCGGCGTCGCCGCAACCGCACCGCGCTGCGCGCGCGGGGATCGGGCCGCGCGCGGCTGTCGATCCACCGTTCGGGCCAGCACATCTATGCGCAGGTGATCGACGATGCCGAGGGCAAGACGCTCGCGGCCGCATCGACGCTGGACAAGGATGTGCGCGGCAAGACGGGCGCGACTGCCGAAGCCGCTGCCGATGTCGGCAAGCGCGTCGCCGAAAAGGCGAAGGCGGCGGGCGTGACGCAGGTCGTGTTCGACCGCGGCGGCTTTCTCTATCATGGACGCGTCAAGGCGCTGGCGGATGCCGCGCGTGAAGGCGGATTGGAGTTCTGAGCATGGCGGATGACAACAACCAGACGGCAGCCCCTGCCGAGGCACCCGCGCAGGACTCTAATGCCGGTGCTCCGCGCGGTCCGCGTGGCGGCCGCGGGCGCGGCGGCCCGGGCGGCGGTCGCGACAATCGCGGTGGTGGCCGTGACAATCGCGGTGGACGCCGCGACAATCGCGGTGGCGGCGACGATGGCGGCGAAGAGCTGATCGAGAAGCTGGTCCACATCAATCGCGTGTCGAAGACGGTCAAGGGCGGCAAGCGCTTCGGCTTTGCGGCGCTGGTCGTCGTCGGCGACGGCAAGGGCCGGGTCGGTTTCGGCCACGGCAAGGCGCGCGAAGTGCCCGAGGCGATCAGCAAGGCGACCGCGGCAGCCAAGAAGGCGATGATCCGCGTCCCGCTTCGCGAAGGCCGCACGCTGCATCATGACGGCACCGGCCATTTCGGCGCGGGTCTCGTCTATGTCCGCACCGCACCTGCAGGCACCGGCATCATCGCCGGCGGCCCGATGCGCGCCGTGTTCGAGAGCCTTGGCGTTGCCGACGTGGTGACCAAGTCGACGGGCACGTCGAACCCCTACAACATGGTCCGCGCGACCTTCGAGGCGCTGGGCGACCAGTCGAGCCCGAAGGCGGTTGCCCAGCGTCGCGGCAAGAAGATCGCCGACCTGCTGGGTCGCGGCGGATCGCAGACCGCCGAGGCTGATGCCGCGGCACTGGTGGAGTAAGCGACATGGCGACCATCAAGATCACTCAGACCGGTTCGCCGATCCGCCGCGACCCGAGCCAGCGCGCGACGCTGATCGGGCTCGGCCTCAATAAGATGCACCGCACGGTGGAGCTGACGGATACTCCCGAGGTCCGCGGCATGATCCGCAAGGTGCACCACATGGTGAGCGTGGCGGAGTAATTCGCGACGTTCCCGGGTGACAGAACGACGGAAGGGGGCTAAGCGGCCCCCTTCCGATTTTTAGCGCGACAGAAGCGAAAGCGAGTGCACGACATGAAACTCAACGACATCCGTGACAACAAGGGCGCCCGCAAGGAGCGCGTTCGCGTCGGGCGCGGCATTGGTTCCGGCCTGGGCAAGACCGCCGGACGCGGCCAAAAGGGTGCCAAGGCACGCTCGGGCGTCGCGATCAACGGCTTCGAGGGCGGTCAGATGCCGCTCCACATGCGGATCCCGAAGCGCGGCTTCAACAATCCGTTCGCCAAGGACTATGCCGAGATCAATCTGGGCATGATCCAGAAGGCGATCGATGCGGGCAAGCTCGACAACGACGCGACGATCGATCAGGCGGCGCTCGACGCAGCGGGCCTGACGCGCGGCGGCAAGCATGGCGTGCGTCTGCTGGGCAAGGGCGAGTTTTCGGCCAAGCTCAAGTTCGTGGTCGCCGGTGCGTCGAAGGGCGCGCGGGAAGCGGTCGAGAAGGCGGGCGGATCGGTCGAGGTGATCGAGGTGGTCCCTGCTGCCGAAAAGGCCGCGGCCAAGAAGGGCAAGGCTCGCGAGGCACGCATCGCCGACAAGGACGCCAAGAAGACTGCCGCCAAGAAGTAAGGTTTGGGGAGGGCAGCGATGCTCTCCCCATTTCCGTTCGTCCCGAGAGCGATCGAGGGACATGGGCGAGCGCTGACGGAGCGCATGCCAGGCCTTCGGGTCGCCAGATAGCGTGTCTAGGCTTCGCTCGACACCGGCGGCGTGGAGGCGTGAGGAGCGCCGGGTTAGACATCCCGTCGCCATCGCCTATATGCACGTCCGACACGGGCGAAAGTTCCGCCCGATCTGATTCCCGGGACATACGAACACATGGCATCTGCAGCCGACAACCTCGCCACCAGCATCAGCCTGTCGAAATTCGGCAAGGCCACCGACCTCAAGAAGCGTCTGTGGTTCACGCTGGGCGCGCTCGTGATCTTCCGCATGCTCAGCTATGTGCCGCTGCCGGGGATCGATCCGACCGCGCTCGATCTGCTCGCGCAGCAGACGCAGGGCGGCGTGATGGACTTTTTCAACACCTTTTCGGGCGGCGCGCTCGAACGCATGTCGATCATCGCGCTGGGCGTGATGCCGTACATCACCGCGTCGATCGTGGTGCAGCTTGCGTCCTCGCTCAGCCCGACGCTGGCGGCGATCAAGAAGGAAGGCGAGAGCGGGCGCAAGAAGCTCAATCAATACACGCGCTACGGCACGGTCGGGCTGACCGCGGTGCAGGGCTATTTCATCGTCGTCGGGCTCGAGGCGTTCGGCGCTTCGGCGGGCGCGCAAGCGGTGGTCGAGCCGGGGCTGGTATTCCGCATCGGCGCAGTGATCTCGCTGATCGGCGGGACGATGTTCCTGATGTGGCTGGGTGAGCAGATCACCAGCCGCGGCATCGGCAACGGCATCTCGCTGATCATCATGGCGGGCATCGTCGCGCATCTGCCGACGACGCTGGTGCAGCTGTTCGAGGGGTCGCGTTCCGGCTCGCTCAACCCGATCAACGTCGTGCTGATCATGGTTGCGGTGGCGGCGCTGGTGCTGTTCATCTGCTTCATGGAGCGCGCACAGCGCCGCATCCTGATCCAGTACCCCAAGCGCCAGACGGCGCGCGGCGTCCAGGCCGAGCGCAGCCATCTGCCGCTCAAGATCAACACCGCGGGCGTGATCCCGCCAATCTTCGCATCGTCGCTGCTGCTGATGCCGCTGACGGTCAGCCAGTTCGCGGGGCAGGATGCGGCCGCGGGCGGAGGCAGCGGGTGGTGGAGCGAGTTTCTCATCACCATGAACCAGACGCTGCAGCACGGGTCGCCGACCTACATGCTGCTCTATGGCCTGGGCATCATCTTCTTCTCGTTCTTCTACACCTCGGTCGTGTTCAATCCCGAGGAGACGGCCGACAATCTCAAGCGCTATGGCGGGTTCATCCCCGGCATCCGCCCGGGCAAGAACACCGAGACCTATTTCGATTACGTGCTGACCCGCATCACCGTGATCGGCGCGGCGTATCTGACGGTGATCTGCCTGTTGCCCGAATATCTCGTCTCGGCGATGTCGATCCCCTTCTATCTGGGCGGCACTAGCCTTCTCATCGTCGTCAACGTAACGATGGATACGGTGACGCAGATCCAGTCGCATTTGCTGGCACATCAGTATGGCGACCTGATCAAGAAGGCGAAGCTCAAGGGCGGCCGCGCGCGCTGAGGCGCGGGGTTAGCGACGAACGGGGGAGGGCGCGTGGACATCATTCTCTTGGGGCCGCCGGGAGCGGGCAAGGGCACCCAGGCGAGCCGGCTCGAGGACGAGCGCGGCATGGTCCAGCTGTCGACCGGCGACATGCTGCGCGCGGCGGTGAAGGCCGGCACGCCGACCGGCGTCCAGGCTAAGGCGGTGATGGAAGCGGGCGAACTGGTTTCCGACGCGATCGTGTCGGGGATCATCGGTGAGCGGCTCGACGAACTGGGCAGCGGGCCGGGGCTGATCTTCGACGGGTATCCGCGAACCGCGGCGCAGGCCGAGGCGCTGGACGGGTTGCTGACGGCGCGCGGGCGCAAGCTCGATCAGGTCATCGAACTGGTAGTCGACGAGGACGCGCTGGTCGAGCGGATCACCGGGCGCTTCACCTGCGCCAAATGCGGCGCCGGCTATCATGACGTCTTCAAGCTGCCGATAGTGGCCGGGGTGTGCGATGTCTGCGCATCGACCGAGTTCAAGCGCCGTCCCGACGACAATGCCCAAACCGTGCGCACCCGGATGGCCGAATACCGCGCCAAGACCGCGCCGATCCTGCCGGTCTACGAGGCGCGCGGGCTGGTGCGGCGTGTCGATGGAATGGCCGATATCGGCGAGGTGACCGCGGCGATCGAGGCGATATTGGACGGCAGCGCGCGCTGAGATATGCGCTTTGCCGAAATGGTTCCACAAATCATGGTTGACACTGGCCGCATCGCTTGACAGCGGCCTCGTCTCAGCCTAATTGACGGCTCTTCCGAAACCCCGGTCGTTCCGGCGGCGCTATTTCGCGTCCGCCGATTCCGTGCGTTTCGGAATAGCAACGCTACGAGATGGGGCTCGCTGCCATGCGGTGCCTCGTGGAGCTGGGAGAAAATATTTCATGGCACGTATCGCGGGTGTGAACATCCCGACCAACAAGCGCGTTGTCATTGCGCTTCAGTATATCCACGGCATCGGCCCGGCCAAGGCCAAGCAGATCACCGACACGCTGGGCATCGTTCCCGAGCGCCGGGTGCAGGACCTGACCGATCAGGAAGTCCTGCAGATTCGCGAGACGATCGACGCGACCCACACGGTCGAGGGCGATCTTCGCCGCGAAACCGCGATGAACATTAAGCGGCTGATGGACCTGGCCTGCTATCGCGGGCTGCGCCATCGCAAGGGCCTGCCGGTCCGTGGCCAGCGCACGCATACCAATGCGCGCACTCGCAAGGGCAAGGCCAAGGCGATCGCCGGCAAGAAGAAGTAAGCGCGGCGCGCGAACTTCTCCGCGGGAGGCCGGTTTGAGGTTGAGTGCCTCCCGGTCTTCGCATCAGGATATCAAGGTCAGGATATACTCCAATGGCACGTGAACCGCAGCGCCTTCGTCGGCGCGAACGCAAGAACATCACCGCAGGCGTCGCGCATGTGAACGCCAGCTTCAACAATACGATGATCACCATCACCGACGCGCAGGGCAATGCCATTTCCTGGTCGTCCGCGGGCATGATGGGGTTCAAGGGATCGCGCAAGTCGACCCCCTATGCCGCGCAGGTCGCAGCCGAGGACGCCGGGAAGAAGGCCGCTGAGCACGGCGTCCGCACGCTCGAGGTCGAGGTCAAGGGTCCGGGTTCGGGCCGCGAGTCGGCGCTGCGCGCACTGCAGTCGGTGGGATTCCAGATCACGTCGATCCGCGACGTGACGTCGATCCCGCATAACGGCGTTCGCCCGTCGAAGCGCCGCCGCGTCTAATCCAGCGATTGGACGTCGAGGCGGGGCCGGCTGCGGCGTCGCCTCAAAACGCATTTCCGGCGGGAGCCTCCCACTCCTCCCGTCCAACCTAGGGGAAGCCCGTGTCCGTCAACGCTAAGAATTGGCAGGAACTCAAGAAGCCCAGTGGCCTCGAGAAGAAGTCCGGCGGCGATCCCAAGCGCAAGTCGACCTTCGTTGCCGAGCCGCTCGAGCGCGGCTTCGGCCTGACGCTCGGCAATGCGCTGCGCCGCGTGCTGCTGTCGTCGCTGCAGGGTGCCGCCGTTACGTCGATCAAGATCGAGAACGTCCTCCACGAGTTCAGCTCGCTGGCGGGCGTTCGCGAGGACGTCACCGATATCGTCCTCAACGTCAAGCAGATCGCGATCCGCATGCAGGGCGAAGGCCCGAAGCGGCTGCAGCTTTCCGCGACTGGCCCGGCCGAGGTCAAGGCAGGCGACATCGCCGTTTCGGGCGATATCGAAGTGATGAACCCCGAACTGGTGCTGTGCCATCTCGACGAAGGCGCGACGCTGAACATGGAACTGACCGCCGATGTCGGGAAGGGCTATGTCCCAGCCGCGGGCAACCGTCCGGCCGACGCGCCGATCGGCCTGATCCCCGTCGATGCGCTGTATTCGCCGGTGCGGCAGGTGTCGTACAAGGTCGATCCGACCCGCGTCGGACAGGACCTTGATTACGACAAGCTGACGCTGACCATCGAGACCGACGGCACCGTCACGCCGGACGACGCGCTCGCCTACGGTGGCCGCATCCTGCAGGACCAGCTGGCCCTGTTCGTCCACTTCGACGATTCGGCAGTGACGCGTTCGGCACCTGCGGCGATCGGTGGCATGCCCCAGGCTGCACCGGAAGCATCGGGCGACACCGCGACGATCAACCGCTATCTGCTCAAGAAGGTCGACGAGCTCGAGCTGTCGGTGCGCAGCGCCAATTGCCTCAAGAACGACAACATCATCTATATCGGCGACCTGGTCCAGAAGACCGAAGCCGAGATGTTGCGCACGCCGAACTTCGGGCGTAAGTCCTTGAACGAGATCAAGGAAGTGCTGTCGTCGATGGGGCTGCGGCTGGGGATGGAAATCCCGGGCTGGCCGCCCGAGAATATCGAGGAAATGGCCAAGAAGCTCGAGCAGGAGATCATGGGGTAATCGCAGCGGACCAGCGCAAGCTGATCCGCGCCGCGGCCGATGATAACAAGCTGGATTCCCGCCTTCGCGGGAAGGACGAGAATGGGTGGGCCGCGTCCCCACCAGGTCTGGGGTTTCCGTGAAACGGCCCCTTAACGAACGAAGGAAATTTCCATGCGTCATAAAGTCGGCGGCCGAAAGCTGCAGCGTACCTCCGCCCATCGCGCGGCTCTGTTCCGCAACCTGTCGGCAGCGCTGATCAAGCACGAGCAGATCACCACCACCGTCGCTAAGGCCAAGGAACTGCGGCCGTGCGTCGAAAAGCTGGTGACGCTGGCCAAGAAGGGCGGGCTTTCGAACCGCCGCCTGGCGCACGCACGGCTGCTCGACGATGTGCAGCTGGTCAAGCTGTTCGACGTGCTGGCGACGCGCTATGCCGACCGCGCCGGCGGCTATACCCGCATCATCAAGGCCGGCCCCCGCGCGTCCGACCAGGCGCAGATGGCGATCATCGAGTTCGTCGATCGCGACGTCAGCGCCAAGGGCCAGGATTCGGGTCCGGTGATGGGCGACGAGGAGTATGAAGACGCGGCGTGATTGCCACCGTCGTTCGACCGCTTGAGACAAAGGCCGTGCCCGCATAGGGTGCGGCCTTTATCGTATCCGAAGGACGACCCATGCGCCTCGCTTCGCTGTTGCTGCTGCCGCTCCTGTTCGCTGCGCCGATCGCAGCCACCCCCGTGACCGAGGATCCTACCAGCCCGATGCCAATGCCGTTGACCTATCCGACCACCGAGCGCGGCGACGTGACCGAAACGCTGTTCGGCGAGGCGATCGCCGATCCCTATCGCTGGCTCGAGAACGACGTCCGCAACGATCCCAAGGTGGCGCAGTGGGTCGCTGCGCAGAACCGCGTGACCGACGCCTATCTCGATACGCTGCCGGGGCGCGATGTGTTCAAGGCGCGGCTGACCGCGTTGTTCGATTACGAACGGTTCGGACTGCCCGAAGCGAAAGGCGGCCGCTATTTCTATGCGCACAATTCGGGGCTGCAGAACCAGGCGGTGCTGTATGTTCGCGACACGCTGGCAGGCGAAGGCCGCGTGTTGATCGACCCCAACACATGGTCGAAGGACGGCGCGACGGCATTGGGCGAATCGCAGCCGTCGGAGGATGGCACAAAGCTGCTCTACACCATTCAGGACGGCGGCAGCGACTGGCGCACGGTCAAGGTTCTCGACGTGGAGACCGGAAAGCCGCTCGAGGACGAGCTGAAATGGGTCAAGTTCTCTGGCTTTGCCTGGGCGAAAGACGGATCGGGCTTTTTCTATTCGCGCTTTCCCGAACCGGCAGGCGGGCAGGAGTTCCAGGCGCTCAACGAGAACCAGGCGGTCTATTTCCACAGGCTCGGCACGCCGCAGAGCGCCGACGTGCAATATTACGCGACGCCCGAAACGCCCAAGCGTGGGCACAGCGCGGGCGTCACCGACGATGGCCGATGGCTGGTGATCTATACCACCGAGGGGACCGACAACAGCAACGAGGTCACGCTGATCGACCTGGAAGATGCCGACCGGACCCCGCGCAAGCTGATTTCCGGCATCGACCATGAATGGAGCGGCGTCGGCAATCAGGGGACGACCTTTTACTTCCTGACCAACAAGGACGCGCCGCGTTCCAAGATCGTCACCATCGACGTGGCGCAGGCGAACCCGGTACCGCGCGACCTGATCGCGCAGGACGACGCGGTGCTGCAGGGCGCCGGGATCGTCGGCGGGACCATCATTGCGTCCTATCTGGTCGACGCCAAGACCGAGGTGCGGCGCCATAGCCTCGACGGCAAGCCGCTCGGTGCGGTGGCGTTGCCGGGGATCGGCACCGCGGCGGGGTTCGGCGGCGATCAGGACGATGCCGAAACCTTCTTCGCCTTCACCAGCTTTGCGACGCCGACGACGATCTATCGCTACGACGTCAAGACCGACCGGGCGACGCCGTGGGCCACGCCCGACGTCGATTTCGATCCCGCGCTCTATGACGTCGCGCAGCGCTTCTACGAATCGAAGGACGGCACGCGGGTGCCGATGTTCGTGGTCAAGCGCAAGGACGTCACCGGCCCCGCGCCGACGCTGCTGTACGCCTATGGCGGGTTCAACATCTCGATGCTTCCCGCGTTCAGTGCTTCGCGGGTGGCGTGGATGGAGCAGGGCGGCGTGCTTGCGGTCGCGAACATTCGCGGCGGCGGCGAATATGGCAAGACGTGGCATGACGGCGGTCGGCTCGCCAACAAGCAGAACGGCTTCGATGATTTCATCGCGGCGGGCGAGTATCTGATGGCGCAGGGGATCACCGGCAAGGACCAGCTGGCGATCCAGGGCGGATCGAACGGGGGCCTGCTGGTCGGCGCGGTCGTCAATCAGCGGCCCGACCTGTTCGCGGCGGCACTGCCCGCGGTGGGCGTGATGGACATGCTGCGCTTCGACCGCTTCACCGCCGGGCGCTATTGGGTCGACGATTATGGCTATCCGTCGAAAGAAGCCGATTTCAAGGTGCTGCGCGCCTATTCCCCCTATCACAACATCGCGTCGGGCAAGGTCTATCCGGCAATCCTCGCGACCACGGCGGACACCGACGACCGGGTCGTGCCGGGGCATACGTTCAAATATACCGCAATGCTGCAGGCGTCCGATATCGGTGACAAGCCGCATCTGGTTCGCATCGAGACGCGCGCCGGGCATGGGTCGGGCAAGCCGACCGACAAGGTGATCGAGGAGACCGCCGATCTGTGGGCTTTCGCGGCGAAATGGACGGGTCTGGAGGTTACCGCTCCGTGACGGCGCAGCGACCGCGAAAGGCCGAGGGTTTGAGTGTGATGCGGATGATGGTGTCGTCCGCCGCGCTTCTGCTTGCCGCTTGCGCGGACGATAGCGGGCCCGCGAACAACGCGTCCGAGGCAGAGCCGGTCGCGGACGCCTCGCCGCCTTCGCGTCAGGAACAACCGCCTGCGCCGACTTTGCCCGCGCCGGGTCCGGTCGTGGTGCCGCCCTCCGACAGCGACGGCGATTCGAGCGCGACGACGGGCGGCGACGGATCGGCGGTAATGCTGGTGGCGCTGCAGCCGGAGGACACGCGCGGGCTGGAGGGCGAGCTCGGCTGCGACTTCGTCCGGCGCAGCGGCGATACGGTCTTCATCGCCCTGGGCTACGTCGCCGATGCGGGCAAGGCGCAAGGCGTGTACCGGGTCGGCGACAGTTCCGAGAAGGTCGTGATGACCCGCCCCGGCGGATTTAATGCCATGTCGGCGGGAGGCACGTTCGCAGGGCGCGGCATGACGCTTACCATCGAACGCGGCGAGGCGATTCCGACCGACAGCGAACAGACGTCGCACATGGCGACACTGCGCGCGCAGCGCGGCGACGGGGCCGAACGCAGCTATGACGGCAGCTGGACCTGCGGTCCCTGACCGCATCCGAAACCCTTTCCCCGCTGGCATGGCAAGGCTATGCGCGAGCGATGCAGACGCCATCGCACTCCATCCTGATCGTCGACTTCGGTAGCCAGGTCACCCAATTGATCGCGCGGCGCGTGCGCGAGGCGGGGGTCTATTCCGAGATCGCGCCGTTCACCACCGCGGCCGACGCGTTCGAGCGGATGCAACCGGCCGGCGTCATCCTGTCGGGCAGTCCGGCATCGGTGCTCGACGACAGCAGCCCTCGCGTGCCGCAGGCGATCTTCGACAGCGGGCTGCCGCTGCTCGGCATCTGCTACGGCCAGCAGGTGATGATGGAACAACTCGGCGGCCAGGTGACGCTGGGCGACTCGGGCGAGTTCGGTCGTGCCTTCATCGAGATCGGCGATGGCTGCGTGCTGTTCGACGGGCTGTGGCGCGAAGGCGAAAGCCATCAGGTCTGGATGAGCCACGGCGACAAGGTCACCGAGCTCGCGCCCGGCTTCCGTCCGGTCGCTGCGAGCGCGGGCGCGCCATTCGCGGTCATCGCCGACGATGCGCGGCGCTATTACGCGATGCAATTCCATCCCGAAGTCGTACACACCCCCGACGGCGGGCGATTGATCGCCAATTTCGCGCGGCATGTTTGCGGGCTTCCCGGCGACTGGAGCATGGCCGAGTTTCGAGATGCCAAGATCGCCGAAATCCGCGCGCAGGTCGGAAGCGGCCGGGTGATTTGCGGGCTGTCGGGCGGAGTCGATTCGGCCGTCGCGGCGGTGCTGATCCACGAGGCGATCGGCGAGCAGCTCACCTGCGTGTTCGTCGATCATGGCCTGATGCGCAGCGGCGAGGCCGATCAGGTCGTTTCGCTGTTCCGCAACCATTACAACATCCCGCTGGTGCATGTGAATGCCGAGACGCTGTTCCTGAGCGGGCTGGCCGGCGTCACCGACCCCGAGGCCAAGCGCAAGTTCATCGGCAAGACCTTCATCGACGTGTTCGAGGACGAAGCGCGCAAGATCGGCGGCGCCGAATTCCTGGCGCAGGGCACGCTCTATCCCGACGTGATCGAGAGCGTCAGCTTCACCGGCGGGCCGTCGGTGACGATCAAGAGCCACCACAATGTCGGCGGCCTGCCCGAACGCATGAACATGAAGCTGGTCGAGCCGCTGCGCGAGCTGTTCAAGGACGAGGTCCGCGCGCTCGGCCGCGAACTCGGGCTGCCCGACATCTTCGTCGGACGCCATCCGTTTCCGGGGCCGGGACTGGCAATCCGCATTCCCGGCGAGGTGACCAAGGAGCGCTGCGACATCCTGCGCAAGGCCGATGCCATCTACCTCGAGGAGATCCGCAACGCGGGCCTCTACGATGCGATCTGGCAAGCGTTCGCGGTGCTGCTCCCGGTGCGCAGCGTCGGCGTGATGGGCGACGGGCGCACCTATGACAATGTGCTGGCGCTGCGCGCGGTGACATCGACCGACGGCATGACCGCCGAGGTGTTCGGCTTCCCCGGAGATTTCCTGCCGCGGGTCGCGACGCGGATCGTCAACGAGGTACGCGGCGTCAACCGCGTGACGTACGACTATACGTCGAAGCCGCCGGGCACGATCGAGTGGGAGTAGGGGAGTTGCGTTGGAGCGGGTGAAGGGAATCGAACCCTCGTCGTAAGCTTGGGAAGCTTCTGCTCTACCATTGAGCTACACCCGCGTGGCCGTTCGCTTGCCACGGCGATGGCGGCGGCGTCAATCGGGATTGGTGCCGATTGGCTATGCCGCGGTCCAGCCGCCATCGACCGACAGGTTGGCGCCGGTGATGCCCTTGGCTTCGTCGCGGCACAGGAAGACCGCGAGCGCGGCGACGTCTTCGGGCAGGATGAATTCCTTGGTCGGCTGCGCGGCGAGCAGGACGTCGTTCATCACCTGCTCGCGCGTCATGCCGCGCGCCTTCATCGTGTCGGGGATCTGCTCCTCGACCAGCGGCGTCCAGACATAGCCGGGCGAGATGCAGTTGACGGTGATGCCGTCGGTCGCGGTCTCGAGCGCGATGGTCTTGGTGAGGCCGGCCAGCGCATGTTTGGCCATCACATAGGCCGACTTGCCGGGACTGGCGGTCAGCGAGTGGGCCGACGCGGTCGAGATGATCCGGCCCCAGCCGCTGGTCTTCATGTGCGGCACCGCTGCGCGCATCATGTGCCACGCGCTCGCCATGTTGATGGCGATGATCGCGTCGAACTTTTCGGGCGGAAACTCTTCGATCTTGGCGACATGCTGGATGCCGGCATTGTTGACGATGATGTCGGGGCCGCCGAGTTCGGCATGGCAGCGCTCGACCATTGCCGTGATCTGGTCGGGCCGGGTCATGTCGGCGGCGTCGTACAGCGCGGTGGCGCCGCTGGCTTCCTGCAGCTTGGCGCGCTCAGCCTCGATCGCGTCGGCATCGCCGAAACCGTTGATCATCACGTTGGCGCCCTCGGCGGCGAACGCCTTGGCATAGGCAAGGCCGATGCCAGAGGTGGAGCCGGTGACGATGGCGGTCTTGCCCTTGAGGAACATGGATGTCTCCTTGCGTGGATGGTCAGCGGCGGGCGAGGTCGAACGCCGCGGTCTTGCCGTCGAGGATGTTGCGCGCGATCACTTCGGAATTGGCCATGGTCTGCGACACGTCGTGACGCCCGGCATCCCAGTGCTCGTGCATCGTGCGCTGCGAGAATTCGAAGTCGCGGCTGCCGCCTTCCCAGGCATTGGCGCGGTAGATCAGGTGGACGAGGTTGACCGGCATCTCGGCGGCACGCGCCGCCAGCGCCTTGACGTCGGGGTCGTCGCACATCTCCTTTGGCAGCTTGGCGAGCACGCGGCGGATTTCCTCGCGTTCCTGGCGCAGGCGCATCATCTCGAACGACACCTGGCGCGTGCGGCTCGAATAGCGGATTTCCTTCTCGCGCGTCATCACGTCCATCAACGTGTGCGGAAGGTCGGCGCGCGCGGAGAACAGATCGACCTGAAAGATCAGCATCGCCCGGTCCTGTTCGTCGAGCACGTGGGTCAGCGGGGTGTTGGAAACGAGCCCGCCATCCCAGTAGAATTTGCCGTCGATCTCGATCGGCGGCAGGCCCGGCGGCAGCGCGCCCGATGCCATGATGTGGCGCGCATCGATGCGGTCCTTGCTGGTGTCGAAATAACGGAAATTGCCGCTTTCGATCTCGACCGCGCCGACCGAGAGTCGCACCGGCCCTTCGTTGAGCAGGTCCCAGTCGATCAATCCGTCGAGCGTGTCGGCGAGCGGCGCGCTGTCATAGAAGCTCATCGCGCCGCACGTGCCCGGTGCCGCAAAGGCGGGCGGGAGCAGCCGCGGCTTGAAGAAACCGGGCACGCCGCCCAGCGCGACCATGCCGGCGGACCATTCGTGCACGAATTCGCGCACCCGGTCGTCATGCGGCATTGGGAAGCTCGGCAGCCCGCTCGCCGTCAAGTCCCAGAAGGCGCGCAGCCGTTCCAGCCGGCGTTGGGGCGGATTGCCGGCGATGATCGCGGCATTGACCGCACCGATCGAAATGCCGGCGACCCAGTCGATCTCGATCCCCGCCTCGTCGAGCGCCTCGATCACACCTGCCTGATAGCTGCCAAGCGCGCCACCGCCCTGCAGGACCAGCGCGACGCACTCGGGGAGCGGCATCGCCTGACGGCTCTTGCGGCGGGAACGCGGTTCGATGTCGGCCATCCGGACAAGATGGCGGCGATGCTGCGGTGCATCAACCGCCGCGCATCGGAAATATTCGTCCGCGGTGCAACGTGTCTTGCCGCTGCGCATTATCGTTGCGCCCTGTCAACGAGCCGGACCCTGCCATGCGCCTCGACGATTTCGACCCCAGCGACAATGTCCGCGATCTCGGATCGGGCGGGGGCGGGGGAGGCGGCGGCTTCGGCCTGCTCGGCCTGCTGCCGCTGCTGTTGGGGCGCGGGCGGATGGGCTGCGGCAGTATCGCGCTCCTCCTGATCGTCGGAGCGGCGTATCTATTCATGTCGGGCGGCGGCGGGCTGCTGAGCGGCGGCAGCGCGCCCTCCGCGCAGACCGGCGGGCAGTCTGGCGCGGCGGTGTGCAACACCGCCGAGCGCCGCTTCGCCTGCCAGGTGCTGGCATCGACCGAGCAGACCTGGGGGCAAATATTCCAGGAGCAGGGCGCGCGCTATCAGCCGCCGACGCTCAACTTCTACACGCAGGGTGCCCGCTCGGGCTGCGGCTATGCCTCGTCGGCGGCGGGGCCCTATTATTGTCCGCCGGATCAGGGCGTGTTCCTCGACACGACGTTCTTCGACGAACTCGCCAGCCGCTATGGAGCGCAGGGTGACTTTGCGCAGGCCTATGTCATCGCACACGAAATCGGCCATCACATCCAGAACCTGACCGGCCAGGCGGGTGAGGTCACGCGGCTGCAACAGCGCGCCAGCGAAGCCGAGGGCAACGCGCTGTCGGTGCGGCTCGAACTACAGGCGGATTGCTATGCCGGGGTATGGGCGGCGCGAAACCGCGACCGGCTTGAGCCCGGGGATATCGAGGAAGGCCTGACCGCCGCCAACGCGATCGGCGACGACACGCTGCAGCGCCAGTCGCAGGGCTCGGTAGTGCCGGACAGCTTCACCCACGGTTCGTCGGCGCAGCGGATGGAGTGGCTCAAGCGCGGACTGGCGTCGGGCGACCCCGCGGCGTGCGATACGTTCAGCGGAGCTGTGTGATCAAGCTGCGCGCGAGCCGAAGGGGCGACGGCGCCGCATTGTTCGATGTCTGGTACCGTGCGATCGTCGGGTCGCACGATTTCCTCAAGCCTGACGATTTGGCGACGATCGTCGAGATGGTCCAGCGCGACTATTTCCCCTCGACGCAATTCACGGTGGCTGTGGATGACGCCGATCGGCCGGTCGGATTCATCGAGGTCGACGGCGACTCCATCGGTGCGCTGTTCGTCGATCCGGACATGCAAGGGCGGGGTGTGGCCCGGGCGCTAATCGCTGCGACCATGCCCACCGATCGTGCCTGGACGGTGGAGGTCAATGAGGCCAACAGCCGGGCACGCCGATTTTACGAGCAGCTAGGGTGCGTGCTGGTGGGCCGACGGGAGACGGACGATCTCGGTCTCCATTATCCGCTCCTCCGCCTCGAACACTCCGCGGCTGCCGTCTAGAGCCGCACGAGCATCTTGCCCATGTTCCGGCCGCTGAACAGGCCGAGGAATGCGTCGGGCATGGCGTCCAGTCCGTCGACCACCGTTTCCTCGCGCTTCAACCGTCCGACCATGGTGGCCATTTCGCGATAGAAGTCGCCGACATGCGCCATGTGGTCGCTGACCAGAAAGCCCTGGATGCGGATGCGCGCGGCGATGATCCGGGCGATGTAGCGAAGCCGGGTCGGTTCGGCGCTGTTGTAGATGTCGATCATGCCGCAGATCGCGAACCGCGCGCGCTCGCGTGCCGTCGCCAGAGCCGCGTCGAGGTGCGCGCCGCCGACATTGTCGAAATACACGTCGATACCGTCCGGGGCGGCGGCAGACAGCGCTTTGACCAGCGAACCCTCGGCCTTGTAATCGAGGACATGGTCGGCGCCGAGCGAGCGCACCCAGTCGCATTTTTCGGGCCCGCCGGCCGAGCCGATCACGGTCATGCCCTTGGCCTTGGCAATCTGGACGACCGTCGATCCGACCGCTCCCGCCGCAGCGGACACGAACACCGTGTCGCCGGGCCTGGCCTCGGCAACGTGCAGCAGCCCGAAATAGGCAGTCATGCCGGGCATGCCGAACTGGCCCAGAAACGCCTGTGGCGGCACGTCGATCGGCGGCAGCTTCGTCGCCTCGCGCGCGACGATCACCGCTTCGTCGCGCCACCCGGCCATGTGCTGGACCATGTCGCCGGGCGCGAAGCCGTCGGCATTGCTCTCGATCACCTCGCCTACTGCGTGGCCGCCCATCGGTTCGCCGAGCGCGAATGGGGCAGCGTAGCTCTTCGCGTCGTTCATCCGCCCACGCATATAGGGATCGACCGAGAGCCAGCGATTGGCGATGCGGAGCTGACCAGCCTCCAGCGGCGGGGAAGGATGATCGATTAGGGCGAAGTCTTCCGCGACGGGCATGCCGTCCGGACGGCGGGCGAGGGTCCAGGCGCGGGGCATCGGTCTCTCCTTGAAAATACGCCCTGCTTGTGCGGCAACGCGTTGCAGGGAGCAACCGAAGCTGACGAAAAAACGGCCCGGGCGTTGCCGCCCGAGCCGTCGTCCACTTGGGTGGCAACCTCGCCACCCGACATTCAGGGCGTCAGTAGGTGCCCTTGAAGCTGCGATTGAGGTTGGTCGATCCGAAACCCGAAGTGCCGCCCTGATCGTGGCTCTGGCCATATCCCGGCTGATTGTCGCGATCGCGGAACATGGCCTGGTTGCGCTCTTCGTCGCGCCATTCGTCCTTGGCCTGGTCCGCGGTCTTGCGGATCGTTACCTTGTCGTCGACGCTCTGGATCCAGCGCGACGGGATCGAATGGTGGCGCCCGCCGGCATCCGGATCGCTCTTGGTCAGGATGATGCGGTCGCCGCGCACCTTGTCGACGGTGCCGACATGCGCGCCGTCGGAGCCGACCACTTCCATATGCTCGGTCACCTTGTTCAGGCTCGAACGCTGCGTTTCGCGCTCGCTGCGGAAGGTGGCGAACTCGTTGTGGAACTTGCTCGCATTCTCGCGGCGATATTCATCGTAATCGCGATCGAGTTCGCCGATCCGCTCGCGTCGCCAGCTGTCGTAATGGCTGTCGGTGGCGTTGCCGTAGCGCTCGTCATAGCGCCGGTCCATTTCGCGGCGGCGCTCGGCATCGTCGTCGCCGAACCAGGACCGAACCTCGTCGCCGGCGCGGTCGAAGAAGCCGCGATCGTCATAGTCATAGCCCTGCGGCTGTCGGCCATAGCCCTGCTGCTGCTGACGGCCGTAGCCCTGTTGCGGCTGGCGGCCATAGCCGCGCTGGCCGCGGTCCTGATCGTACATGCCGCGATTGCGCCCGAAATCGGTGTCGCGATGGCCGTCGTGCATGTAGCTGCCGCCATAGGGGCGGGCATAGCCGCGATCCGGTCCGCCGCGCTCCTGTCGCGCGCCATAGCCGCCGCGGTAGCCGCGGTCGTCGTCATCGCGGTCATATCCCGACGTCGCATAGTCGCGCGCGCCGGAATAGCTGTCGCGCGGCGCACCATAGTCGCGTCCATAATCCTGGTCGCGGTCCGGGCGATAGCCGGGATTGCCGCGGGGGTAGCGATCATAGCCCATTGTCATCCTCCTGATCGGTGGTGAGTGGCCGCGGCCGCGTGGGAGCGCGTACGGCCATGCCCTGACAAGAGACGAAAGCGTCAATGGTTCCGGGGGGTTATCGGTCTGATCGGCCGTGCCGCCGCGGCCTTGCGACGAGATGCAGGGGCTCGATCGAAGAGGCGCACAGACCCTTGCGCCAACGAATTCGGCTCGCTAGATCGCGGGCTTCCGGCGACGCCGGGCGGGTGCGGGGCTGTAGCTCAGATGGGAGAGCGCTGCAATCGCACTGCAGAGGTCAGGGGTTCGATTCCCCTCAGCTCCACCACCCGTTCTCGTTGAATTCGTTATGGAAATCGCTTCTCCGAATTGCTCGATGGCAAGGCTTTCATCGGGATCCGTATCATTCGCGTATCGCAGATGCACTTTAGTGTGTGCTGTCAGCATCTCGAAAAAGGCATCGATCTCTTGGATCGCAGCCGTTAGATAAGCCGGTGAGAGATGTTCGTAGTTTCGAGCCGTAGTATCTTGGGCTGCATGCCCTGCCAGCGCCATACGCTGCTCTTTCGGTACACCGCGGCAAGCCAGCCACGTCAGCATAGTATGGCGCAGCGTTTTCGGTGTGGCTCCTCGTACCCCAGCTTCCGCGCAAACGGCATTCCAGACAGTCTTTACAGAGCGCGTTTCTCGCTCGAACCAGGTTGGCCCGTTGGCAGTACGATTGCGTTGCGCAATCGGAACGCGGTACTTGATCAGCTTTCCTTCGATACCGGTCACCCACGGAAGCACGTGCCTCGCGATTGGTATCACTGGCCGTCGCTTTCGAGTGTGCACCTTCCCAACGCCGTTGAGAAATATAAGATTATTCTTGAGGTCGATATTTTGATCGGTCAGTTCGAGAACTGCCTCGGGACGCCCTGCGGTGCCCAGCTCGACCACAATAAAAGCGATCAAGTGCTCACGCTCTGGCCGGCCGGCACAGTGGGATAGCATCGCGGCGATCTCCTGAAACGTAAGCACTCGGCTCCGAGCCGGCGCTTTATTTTGCGGGGCCACGTCTGCTATAAACGGCGCGTGGGCAAGCCGTTGGTTCTTCCAAGCCCAGTTTAGCGCACCACGTAGCGCGGAAAGATCGCGGCTGATCGTATGACCGCCGGCACCAGACTTGGATCGTTCCGCTCGGAAGCGCGCTTGAAGCGCTGGCGTAAGATCGGTGACAAGTGCCGCTGATCCTAACCTTCCAGCTTTCCGTTCATTGTCGAAAAAGTTGATCCAATGAACGACTGAAACCGCGTATCGGTCCGGCGCCGCGAGCGACGCCACGTGGTATTTAAGCCAGTCAGCCATGATATCTTCGACGAGTGCCTCGTCTTTGCTGACCCGAACCGGGTTGCTGTTTTCGAGATAGTGCGCAGCTAAAGCGTCTTTAGCCGCAGAGGGCGGCTGATCTGGCGCACCTCCCCTAACAGTCGTTGCCTTGCGCCTCGTGACATCGCGTCCTGTTCCGCGTCGTTCAAGCCAGCAGATGTTCCAGGTGCCGCTGTCCGGGCGCTGCCATAGCCAGAATTGACCAAGCTGTTGTCGTTTGCCGTCGCGCTTCCGCATAATTCTCTCATCGCTTGTGCTTCCAGACGGGCGAGCACATCGTAGACATCGCTTCGCAACAGCACCTGCACTGCGTAGGCTGGAAGGTGCAATTTGCTGCCGGCCGTCTTGGCGGCGCGTCTGAGTCGCTTCATTACCTCAAAGATGGGATCCTCCTGTTGCATTAGGGCGCGCCTCTGGCCGCTCTAACTGCAGAGCGAACAAGAGCAGAGGCTTGCCCGCGCCCTAACGGACGCCCAAAATTTAGGGATAGATCGAGGAGGATTGACATGGTGCGTGTTATATCGCACACAACTAGCCGTGTCGACTGGTGATTTTGAAGGATATGATGAACGGCCATTTGAAGATAGCAAAGGATGATGCGGCGTATCGAGACACCGCTGCAGCCAAGCTCCTGTCGCAAGGGCTGATCATGGCGGCAACGGAGCGAGGGCTCAGCCAGCGCGCAATAGCGAAATTGCTAGGTTACAAACAGTCTGTCGTGTTGAGCCACATGGCGCTTGGCAGAGTCCCAATCCCATTGGATCGCGCACAACAGCTTGCCGAAATCCTTCTGCTCAGCCCCGAGACTTTCACGCTTGCCGTTTTGCAGCAGCGCCACCCCTCAGTGAGGTGGGTAGAGATGTTTG
Source organism: Sphingomonas japonica (assembly GCF_006346325.1). NCBI lineage: Bacteria > Pseudomonadati > Pseudomonadota > Alphaproteobacteria > Sphingomonadales > Sphingomonadaceae > Sphingomonas > Sphingomonas japonica. The sequence goes on from NZ_VDYR01000001.1 coordinate 238,134, forward strand.
GCACTACCGAAGCACGGCGAAGGGATGGCAAGCTCGTCCGAGATATTGAGGCAATCCTCGATACGACTATCGATCATTTGAGCGACGAGCAAACCCTAGTAATGCGCGAGGTTGCCGCCGATAGGAACGCAGCAAATCGGTGGTTATCCGTTCATGAGATCCCAGTCATCGCTCTTCTTAGGACGATCCGACCCCGGATGTGCGTCGATGGAATATCGTCGGAAGATGTCGAAGCCTTAAGGAAAGCGCTAAGTGAGCATGGCGACACCGGCCCATCTTGATAAGCACCGTGTGTTATATCACACATCCAATTAGAGTTAGAGGGCCGAGATTGATAGCGGCGTAAGTAGGGAGGCGTTAGTTGATGCTCCTCGGCGCTGGCGCACCATTCTTTTCTCTCAGGCTCTTCTGTTAGCGTACGGCATACTATTGTCGGCGCTGATTCGGCATGCTGAGCCCTAGACGCTCGAAGCACAACTAAACAGAGACAGGAATTTCACGTGGAAGATCCGACAAAAAACATGAGCGTCGAAGATGCGCTGTTTTATTGGATGACCAAGAAGGATCCATGGCTAATAAACAAAAAGCATGGTAGATTTCCATACAAATATAGTATTGACCCAAATTCGGTCGAGATCAATCCAGTAGGATTTGTTACCAAAATGCCGGCCCTATCCGGGGTTCCTTGCTTTGGACAGCCTGCACCATATCTCCGTTTCTTCTACACGTGGATATATCAGTCAAGTAGCGGCAAAGCGCGCCCCGGCCGTTGTAGGACTTGTGCGCTTAATGCTGCCTGCCGTAAGATCGTAATGGCCCGTTGCGCCTCTAATGATACTCTTAACGAGCTCGCCATCGAGTATGTGAACGCTAGAAAAGGTTTGTCATATGCGAGCTTACGAAATGGAGAAGTGAAGGCAAAGGGTTATTATAGTGAAAAGCACCGTGACCAATACGACATCGCAAAAAAAATAGAAAGGAGGGCTAGCACCTATCTGAGGTATGAGCTTCAACAATACCGCTGGCCCAGTGTGAATGATCGAAAGGGTACTGCTGAAACCTGGGAAGCAAATAGAGCGGCCTTAGCGGCGGCTAGGAAGGCTCGACAGCGGCAGATGCGGCGGGGGTTAGTACCTGAGGCATACCGCCGTGCCGTGGCAGAGGGTGCAGAACATCGAGAGCTCATACTGAAAAATTATGTTCAGCAGCCAAACGCTGATCACCGGACAAAGCGGTTACCAATGGCAAGCTTGAGCAGGGATGTTATGGTCTGGAAGATGGCGGAGGAGCTGCGACTAAGTCGTGCCGCGGTCACCGCATATGCGATTGCCAGACAGGCGGGTGCTGAAGGTACCGAGCTCAACCGGACGCGGCAATGGGTTGCCCGGTCGCTAGGCCGCATTATTCGCTATGAGAGCGAAATCTTGCTCAGCGATGGATCGCCGCTGTGGGAGCGTTTTAACCCCGAAGAATGGATTGCTCGGCGTTGATTTGCTACATCGCCTGACGTTCTCCCCAAAGCTCCTCCACTCATAAGTAGAGTCCGGGGTTGCCAGAGTGCTCTGGCGGGTGGTGTTGCACAACCTGCCCGGCAGCATTGGCGGGCGTCAGCCCGCCTATCCCGCTGTGCGGCCGCACATGGTTGTAGTCGTCGCGCGACGCCCGCAGCACCGATCGGGCATGGCTGAGCGATGCGAACAGCGTCTCGTTGAGGCATTCGTCGCGCAAGCGACCATTAACACTCTCGACGAAACCGTACTGCTGCGGCTTGCCCGGCGCGATGTAGTGCCACTCGATCCGCCGGTTTTGTGCGCAGCGCAGGATCGCCAGACTGGTCAGTTCCGTTCCGTTGTCGCCCACGATCATCAGCGGCTTGCCGCGAACGGTGATAATTGCATCGAGCTCGCGAGCAACCCGAGCGCCCAATGGCGACGTGTCGACCACCAGTGCGAGGTTCTCCCACGTGAAGTCATCGACGACGGCAATCATGCGAATACGCCGGCTGCAGACCAGCGTGTCGCTGACAAAGTCGAGGCTCCAGCGCTGGTCCGGTCCTTGCGGCAGCGTCATCGGTGCCCGCGTTCCCATCGCTCGCTTGCGACCACGCCGCCGCCGCACGCGAAGGTTGTCCTCGCGATACAGCCGCAGCAGCTTCTTATTGTTCATGACGATGCCCTCGCGTGCCAGCATGATCCCCAGCCGCCGGTAACTGAACCGGCCACCCTCAAGCGCGATCTCACGAAGACGCGACTGCAGGTCGCCAACATTATTACGCCGAAGCGTATAGCGCATCGACGATCGATCCACGCTGAGGATGCTACAGGCTCGATGCTTGCTGATCTCGAAGATCTGCCGAACATGCTCGACAGCCTTCCGTCGAACGGCAGGCCTCGCCAGCTTTTTGACGCCACCTCTTTCAGCACCGCGTTATCGAGCATCGCGTCCGCCAGGAGCCGCTTCAACCGGCCGTTCGCGTCCTCGAGCACCTTCAGCTTGCGCGTCTGCGACACGTCCATGCCGCCATAGGTCGCCTTCCACGTGTAGAATGTCGCACTGCTCACGCCGTGCTTGCGGTACACATCCGCCGTCGCCGATCCAGCTTCTGCTCTCGCAGAACCGCGATGATCTGCTCCTCGCTAAACCTGCTGCGCTTCATCGTCGTCCCCCTTCATGAAGGACTTTAGCTCAGAATGGCGGAGTTTTAGGGAAGCACGTCACGCCCCATACGGCTTGATGGCAGCGGCGTCAGAAAAAACCAACCGTATCAACCACATAACCCAAGATTGTTTGGTGTCGGTATGTTCCGAATATCTCCTAGTGCTTACAGCACCGCTCAGAGCGAGCGGAGAGAAGGGAGTATAAGAAAAGGGGGGTAAGTGAGGATCAAATGGAATTGGGGAAGCGCCATTTTGGTCGTGCGTTGCACGACCGAAAGTAAGACCGGCAAGCCGGTCATACTTTCTAACTTCGTCACGGCTACTGAATGGTCTCTAATGTATGTTAAAGATACCGGTGATGAGGCCTTAGGCTCAAATGCCGTTCAGTAAGCGGCGATTATCAACGTGCAGGACGTCCCACGGCTCGTTTGGCAGCAGGGGCTCGATCACCTGTCACTCCTAGTCGGTCAGTTCATGCCGATGCTGAATCATAATCCGGGCTCCCGCGAAAGCAGCAACCTGCGGCAGCCTCTGCATATGCCATCCTGCGCGTAATATTTGTAGGCAATCCTGCTGCCGTTTCAGCTTTGCACCATCGCGTCAGCGATCCTTTGCGGCACCGTCGAACGAGCCAGCTTCATTCCCCTGATATTGGCCTTGCCCGGCGTGCTCGCGCTTTTCACAACCGCATACGCTGGTGTCGCTGAACGATGCCGACCGATGGTCTGGCGTTACGCGGCACTGATCGTGATCGGTGTTATAGGCGGCAACTTGATGCTAGGCTTCATCTCCATCGCAGGCGGCAAAAACACCGCCATGGGCAGCTTCTAGGACATGTCCACAGCCCTATGCCGGATCGCGCCGCACGCTCTAACTCGGCCGCGGACGCGTCCCATCATCAATGAGTCCACAACCTAATCCTCAAAGGGTGCGCATCAACTGCGACGGATACGGCGCCACCAGCGCCAGCGCCTCGTCGAGCGGCGCGCTCAACCACATCCCCTCGTCCTCGTCGTGCAACAGCACCGGCATCGCCTTGGGATGGATCGGCGCGACGATCGCGTTGGGCTCGGTCGTCAGGAACGCGAACACCGCCTCGCCCCCGTCTGCCATCGGACGCCAGATACCGGCGAAGCTGACGATTGGCCTCGACGGGACATCGAACCAGTGCAGTGGAAGCTTGCCGTCGGCGCCGCGGGTCTGCCCATATTCGCTGAAGGCACTGAAGGGCACCAGGCAGCGCCGCGCCGGGTTGACGAGCGCCGATCGCCAAAATGGGCTCGACAGGTTGCGGACGTTGGTCACTTCCTTTGACAGCATCACCGGCTTGCCGGTGGCCTTGTCGATCCGCTTGCCCGGCAACTGATGCGGAAAGCCCCACGCCATCACGTCTAGCACTCGTTCGCCATCGTCGGAGCTGCGCACTACCCAAGCGGACTTCTTGGGGAATAGCTCACCCTCGGGCAGCCGCCCATACTCGCCAAGCGCCGACGCGCCATAGCGCTCGATCAGCGCGGCCTGGTCGGCTGACAGGCGATAGCGGTTGCACATCGTAACAGACTCTATCGCTGCCAAGCCAAGGGCGCCAGCGGGTCGGTCGAACCGTTCACCAGACGGTACCCAGGGATCGCATACTGCTGCACCCTGATCTCGTTACGATAATATGATCGTGAAGGATGATGTCGAGATGTCTCGCGCCCATGGCCAGCGCATGCGTAATGGCGACGTCGGCCTTGCTCGGCGTCGCGTCGCCGCTCGGGTGATTATGCGCGAGAATGATCCCATTGGCCCCCAACGCGAGCGCGCGCGCCAGAACCTCGCGGACGTGTAACGGGCATTGGTCCGTGGTGCCTCTTTGGAGCACTTCGGAACGGATCAGTTGGTTCCTCGAATCGAGGAACAAGGCGCGGAGCACTTCGATGCGTTCGCCGGCATGAAGCAAATGCAGATAATCATTGACCGCTTGCCAGTTGCCGAGTGGCAAGCGCTTGTCGATCTCCCGCCGAAGTGCTGCTTCGAATAGATTAGATAAAGCCCTGATGGCTTCGCGATCCCGCGCGGCTATCGGGCCGGACGTCTCGGCCGCGCCACCTGCCCCGAGGATGGCGGTCAGGCTACCAAAGCGATCTAGAAGCTGCTGTGCGCGCTGCTGTGGCTTGGCAGGGTCGATGAGATAAAGCGCCGCGCTGAGCGCCGCTATATCGTCTCGCTCGCCGCACTCGGCACCCTGCGCAGAGACCCGATCAGCAGCGTCAGAACGATCAGCCATGTCCAGACTTGGAGCAGCAATGCGTAGGACCAGGCTGGCATCGTCGGATCGAGAACGCGCGCAAGATGCGCGAGCACGCAGTCGATCTGCAGCCCCATTGCGATCGGTAGCCATAACCGCGTCGATCGCAGCGTCAGCCAGCAAAGCGCCGTCAGAAATGCCAGGTCCAGCAGCAACAAGCTCGGGTGCATCTGGTCGAGGTCGATGTCGATCGACACTACCGAATATGCCACCGAGTAGATCACCAAGGTGCAGACCGCGCGCTTCTCGGCTCTGCCCCCCCGCTGGAACGCGAGCGCTCCAGCGGAGAGAAGCAGCACGTAGAAGGCGATCGCATACACCGCGATAGCTATGCATCCTCACCCGATCAGCGCAACGTGCTCGCCTCCGGGAGTTCGCCGGTCGTGAAGATCATCGGAGCTTTCTCCGGGCAATCCGTGATCGGACCCGCCGTTACTTGCAGTCCCATTTCCTCAACCTTCGCGCGAAGCCCGACATGCGCGGAACACATTTTGCGCCGCATTTCGAACCCCAGCGCAGTCGCATCACCAATCCTGTTGATGATGCCGGCACCCTCTCCGATGGGTAAATTGAGCTGCCCATGTGCGCGCATCAGCGTAGCGCCCAGCGCCAGCAGATGGGTAAGCGTCTCGTCGACCGCTGCCTCAGCAGGGATCAGCTTCGCTGCAACGTCATTCGCGATACGGTTCTTGATCTTCTCGCCCATTGGCATCGCCGTCCGCCACCTGCGTGGCAGCCCCCTTGTTCTTGCCGGGCGGTAAACCATCGATCGGAGAGAAGTAGGCTTCTCGCCCCACCACTATGATCCCCGTTACAATGAGCGGGGCGATCACAGCCGTGGCCAGCGCGATGAGCAGCTTCTTGCCTAAAGATAGTCGACCTACTCCTGGCAAAGTTTGGCCGACGGGAACCGGATGCCCCAAGTCGAAGCGTGCTAAAGTTTCTCGAACCTCGCTCGCTCTACCCCCGGGATTGATCGGCAGATCGCCCCCGACGTCTGGGCAGATTGGTGTGGTCGGGCCGTCCGTCTCAGCAATCGCTGGCGAGCCACTAGTGGTTTTCAGGGATGCCATAATGGCAGTCGCTTCCGACCGCGAACGGCTTCCCAGCGCGATCTTGGCGGCGGTGATATGACTTTCGACGGTATGGTGGGAGATGCTCAGCCGCCGACCAATTTCCTTGGAAGTCAGCCCTTGCGCCGAAAGGCTGAGGCACTGTTGCTGGCGTTCGGACGGCAGTTTAGGTCCGGGCATGTCATCAGAGGTACGCCGCAGATCAGTTCGTGTGAAGCGCCTCTTTACCTTGCTCGACGAGCCAGGCGGAAAGCCGATGATAGGCGAGGTCGAGGTGCGCGGCGATCTCGAAGTAACGAAGCTGGTCGGCGGTATCCCGGCAGCCGGCGATCCGATCGAGCAGATCGACGGCCTCGGGGGCCGGATTAATTTGGATCAACATGCTCGCGCACGTAGGGCAGGAGCTTCGCTTTTCATATCGCTTTGCTCGGTTGTGGACACTTCTCGCCCATCGACGCGAGTTTCTGGATCTTGGCGAAAGCTTTGATGGTCTCAGGATAACCGCAATTCAGTGCGATGATCGACCATTGCGTCATAGCCTTGGTTCCACGCTCGTAATTGGATTGTGACTCGCTAAATCCATGCGCAATAGGGTCGCCGAGAATGCGCCACAGGGTATCGAACGGTTCGCGCCCCAAGCCGCTTGCCTCATGGAGGACCCATACCCCCCCGCCGGTTCCTCGCGCTTCAGACTTGTCGGCTGGCCGATAGATAGGCGACGTTGGCAAACCTTGTCGGTCGGTGTTCGTTTCTTCATTTTCGCTGGATTTCATGTTGATCGCCTCATGCGACTTCGTCGATTATCAGGAAGCGCTGTAGCGCCTTCTTCATGATATCCTCCCGCGCTTCTAGAAACTCCAAGAAAGCCTCGGGTTCCCACAAAGAGGGATCGTCGGGGATCATGTGGCGCTCGCGGAAGCTGTGTCCGCGGTCTTCGAGCCATGGTGCAAGTGCACCATCGGACTTGTTGAGGTTCTCCCGGTCGATCAGCAGCTGCAAATTGCCGAGCCGATTTGCCGACGCTCGGATGCGTTCGATAACAGCTCCTGGCACCCCGCGCTCGCGAAGCGCGCGTTCGCTGAGCGATGCAGTGGAGACGACATGATCAACATGGTAGCGCGCCCGGAACTGGCGACCATCGTACAGCATGCTCAGCGCCAGGCTAGTTTGCTTCGAGCCATAGTTCATGCCCAAGAGCCGCTTCACGCCCTCCTCATCGAACGCGATGTAGCGGTTTCTTCTAGTGCGCAGATCGCGCGCCAGCTCTCTCAGCGGGAAGTCGCGGCTTGTGCGGCTCGCCTCCCGGATGGTGTCACGGCACGCAGCAATTGTCTGATCTGAGTTGCCACCGAATACGCCATTGATCAGCGATGAGAATAGCCACCGGCGGATGCGTTCGCGATTGTTCACATCGAATGAGGAGGTGCCGTCGAGCGAATGGCCATCAAGCCGCGAGAGGTAATAGGCAATCGGGATGATTGTGTTGGTGCTGGTGAGCATATTGCTATCGAGCCCGAACCGAGCTGCCAGCGCCACGGCGCCTTCAAGCGAGCGCCGGACCAGCGGCCAGTTTTCGCGCATCACGTCCATATTGTGCGCGTTGAAATTAGCCACGCTGTAGACCGTCGGCAGCTCGGACAGCACCAGACATGCCCGCATCACCAGATCCTTGTCGAACGAGAACTCGCTGCCCATGCCCTTGTTGAGGCGGTTCACGAGCCCCAGAACTTCCTCGCGGACGTAGTTGTCGCCCCATGTGGTCGTGACGACCGACATCAGTAGATCAGCTTTTGACAGCTTTGTGCCGCCGTCATTGGCTCGAATGAAGATTGCCAGCACGCGCTCGATGTCCTGGCTGGTCTCGACGTGGAACGAGACCGGCCGATCGAGCCAGATGCGCTGGTGAAGGCGGCGAAGGTTGGCCTCCGCGACGACAAGCTGGTCCGTTGTTACACGGTCACCGGCCGCAACAAATCGCTGGTCCATATACGATGCAAGTCGCTCCTCATGCTCAAGGTCGAGGATATCGCCGATCTTGATCCAGAGATGCCGGTGATCGCTCCGCGGCGCGACGTCAGAGAACTTGATACCGTATCGGTTGGCGGTGACCTCGTCATCATTATCGAACGCTTCTGGATCCTGAAACAGGTCGAGATACAGATGGTGCGCCCGAAAGCTGGCGGCCTTGTCACGCCGGCCGTAGCGCTGGCGCGACGTATAACTGCCCCGCAGACCGATAAGTAGGGAAGTCAGGCGCTGCTGTCCGTCAAGGACAAACATGACATCGCGGCCATCTGGCTCAACCTTGTCGTTCCACGGCTCGCCTTGGCGATAGCGCTCATTGAACTTGAAGATGCTCCAATTGCGGCGATTATCTCGCTCGACAGACCAGAACAGGAAGCTGCTAATCGGGTAGCCTTGCAAAAGACTGTCGAAGAGACTGACGATCGCTTCCTGCTTCCAGACGTAGGGGCGCTGGATCGCGGGGAGAAACAGCGACTGATTCACACGGGAAATCGCATCGGCGATGGTGATCGACTGGTAGGACATGCGCACGCTCCGGTAAGCGGACGGCGTCATTGTTCCGGTGCCGCCCCTTTTTCTGAGGAAGGAGGCGACACCCGAAACCGGGAGTTCGAAACTCGCAGCAACCCACGAGCGCGGACGCCTTTGGACCCCGAAGAGCCTTGGACATGCGCGCCCGCCTCCCGGTCGAACGGGTCGACCAGGGCGGCTGCTGGAGAGGTTTCGACGCCTTAGCCCGCGGGTTCACGCGGGTTGGCACATCGATGGCAGAGCTCGCGATACGCCGCAACCATCGTAGTGAACGCTATGCGGCTGCATGTGTGGTGGATACCGGAAGTCCTAGAAGGGGCGAACGGCTTTGATCCGGGTGCCGCCTATCGGCGGCAGGTTAAATCAGCCTGAGCCATCCGCCGGTCCGGGGTAGGCCAGAAATTGGTGAATTCATGCACCAGCACTGGAGAGACGGGACATTTGCCTGTCTGCTATTGGGCGATGATCGGCGCGATCGAAATTTCGTTCGGGCGGCAGGGGGGCGGATCGACCGCTTTGGGTGGGAAGCGGGCCGTCCGCTATCGGGCGGCGCTCGCGGTCAGTTGCCGTTTGTTCAGGTTTCCGCTGCGCGTCCAAAGAAACCGTTGCGGAAAATGCGGTAGGTTTGAGCAATGCGGGTACCCTCGTCGAACAGGCCGTGGCAACCTCTCGGCGCGGCGACATCCCGGGAGTACTGGCGCTTTATCCTCTCGCCAGCGCGAGACGTCGTCGCCGGTGACCGGTCGTCACGCAGCAGCGGAACGCCGCGTAAGGCGATATAGACATCCAAAATACCACCCGGGCCACCGCAGTTGCCAGGCTAGTTTCGGTCGGCTGGCTTCCCGAGCAATACTCTTGACCAATCCGTCAGGCGGACTAGATTTGTTCCCTGGTCCCGATCTGGACGTCTGGTCAGCCATCCCCGGCGACCGGGTCAAGGTCTGGGCGTGGAGGTGCGTCATGGTGGAGATCGCGCCCGGTGCTCGAACGAGCACTGGGCCTTCCGGGATTCCGGCCGAGCTTGAGGCCTTCTTTACGATCGCCGATCGATGGCGACTCTCGACCGACGACCAGATCAGGCTTCTAGGCTCGCCCGGCAGGTCGACGTTCTTCAAGTGGAAGAAGGAGGGCGGCTCGCTGCCCGCGGACACCGTCGAGCGGATATCGCACCTCCTGAACGTCTGGAAGTCGCTGCGCATCCTGTTCACCATTGACGAGCGGGCGGAGCAGTGGGTGCGGCGCCCCAACGAGTTCTTCGACGGCGAGGCGGCAATCGACGTCATGCTCCATGGTGGCGTCTCCGACATCTACCGCGTCCGGCAGTACCTCGATGCCCAGCGGGGAGGCTGAGTTCGCAAGGGTCGACATCGCGATCGACCTGTTCCGCCTAATCCCGTCGCGGTTCCCGCCCGTGGAAGTCTATAACGGGATCGTCGCCAACGACAGGGTCGATGAGCTGGCGGAGGTCGAGACGCGCACGAACCCGCGGCTGCGGTCGGAGAGCCGGTTGCTGCAGGCTGCGGGAGGCCCGCGTCCACCGCAGTTGCAAAACTGGAACCTCGCCCCTTTCAAGTACCTTAATCCTGAGGGAAGCCGCTTTTTCGGGCCGGCGAGGCCGGCGCTTGAGATGGCGGAGGACAGGCAGACCGCTCTCGCCGTCTCGGTCGAGAGGCGGCAGCGCTTCCTCGCGCGGACGGGTGAACCGCCGATCGGACTCGACATGCGTATGCTGAAGACGCCGGTCTGCGGGCAGTTCCTCGACCTGCGCCATGTACCTGCCGACGCGAGCCATGATGACCGGCGCCGGATCGGCGACAGGATCGCTGACGGTGTCGACGGCATACTCTACCGGCCGCCGGAGCGTCCGAGCGCAATGTGCGTCGCCGTCCTGCGCGGCGAGACGCTGGGCCACTCAATCCAGACCGTGCACTACCGCTTCGTCTGGAACGGCTCGTGCGTCGACACGCTCTATGCGTTCGACGGAGAAGGGAGGGAGATTCCGGCCGATATCCTCGGCTCCGTCGTGGACGCGCTGGCCGCTTAGCCGATCGGTCGCGACGGTGGTCATCCCGACAACGCAACGGTCTCGCGGCGGGGCCAGTGCCGAGGCGTTCCTCGCGGCGCCCGATAGGGAGATCGGGACCGAACCGGTCGCGCCCTGACTACAGCACCCCCTGCACGCGTGCGCGATCGAGAAGGGGCTCGTTCCGAGGAAAGCCATGCCCGAGACCCTCCTGAACTCGGCGCAGATCGACGCGCGAGCGAGCAATCGCCCTAGTGAAGGGGGCCAGGACTAGGGCAGGCCGTCACCTGAAAGGCCAAGCCTGCGGAAGCGCGCTTGGAGGGCATCCGTCCCGCATGGTATCCGTCGCGACCAAGCCGGTCGACACTGGCACCAACCGCCAGGACGTCACGTATGCATCCAGCCAGAGTGAACGCAACCCCAGTTCAAATCGAATGCCGGGAGGTGTCCATTGTCCTGGCTTGACCGGCGCGAGGGATGGAGCCCTCAGGCTGAGGACGCGCGCGACGAGGCGGCGGTCGACTACGCGCGGGTCATCCATTCCGCCTCGTTCCGGCGGCTGCAGGGCAAGACGCAGATCCTTAACCTTGGCGATGGCGACTTCTACCGCACGCGGTTGACCCACTCGATCGAGGTCGCCCAGATCGCCGGCGGCATCGCGCGGCAGCTCCAAAAGGATTTCCCCGAGCATTCCGCGCAGCCCTCGATCCCCGACCTGAGCCTGATCCAGGCGATCGGCGCGACACACGATCTCGGACACCCACCCTTCGGCCACGGCGGCGAGGTCGCCCTCAACTACTGCATGCGCGACGCGGGCGGGTTTGAGGGGAACGGCCAGACGCTGCGCATAGTCGCTAGGCTGGAACGCTTCTCCACCGACGCCGGCGCGAACCTGACCCGTCGCACGCTCCTCGGCGTGCTCAAGTATCCCGCCGCCTTCTCGGTCGTCGCCAGCACCGATCAGGACATGAAGCCACGGCTGGCCACCGGCACCACCGCCGTGCACTTGATCGACCGGAAGGCGTCGAAGCCGCCGAAGTGCTATCTCGACGCCGAGGCCGACGTCGTCGACTGGATGCTCAGGACGCTGGGCGATGCGGACCGAGATCGCTTCGTCCGCTGGAAGGCCGTCGACGGCGGGCACGGCAAGACGCTCCACAAGTCGTTCGACTGCACGATCATGGACGTCGCCGACGACATCGCGTTCGGCGTGCACGACCTCGAGGACGCGCTCGCGCTGAGGCTGATGGACGAGAGGGACATCTGCGCCCTGGTGCCCGAGGAGGACTGCGCCTGCTTCCTCGACGGGCTGAAGGAGCGCTATCCGCAGGAGTTCGCGAACAACGTGTACGAAGGATTTGTCCAGGCGCTCTGCGGCGAGCCCGGGCGCCGCAAGCGGTTCGTAAACCGCATGGTCCACCACCTCATCACGCACTGCCGCATCGAGACCGATGATGCCTTCGTGGAACCGCTGCTGCGCTATGGCGTGGCGCTGCCGGCGCCGCAGCGCCGGTTTCTCGACGCCCTTAAGACCGCCGTCGCCAAGCGCGTGATCAAGAGCGCGTCGGTTCAGCATCTCGAATTCAAGGGCCAGAACATGGTGGTGGCCGTGTTCGAGGCGCTGTCCTCCGATCCGAAGTCGCTGCTGCCCGAGTCGACGCTGGAGCGTTATCTCGCCTCCAGCGACCCGGTCCGGGTCATCTGCGACCATATCGCCGGCATGACCGACGCTTTCCTGCTGAAGACCTACGAGCGGCTGTTTAGCCCGCGGATGGGCTCGGTGTTCGACCGCATCTGATCGCGCTAGACACGGCGCGGCATGGCGGCCAACGCGCACGGGTCGGCAAAACGGCACGAACCAGGGGGGCGAAGGCCGCACCACTGAAGGATCGGGGAGATGTTCGACCAAGCGCGACGGATGCGCCGAGGACAATGCGACCCCATATGTCCGTCATGGACACACTCAAGGTATGGCACGACGGCGCGTGCCCGCTGTGCCGGACGGAGATCGCGGCGATGCGACGCCTCGACGCACGCGGCGCGATACGCTTCGTGGACGCCGCGACCGCGGAGTAGAGCGACTGCCCGATCACAGGCGTGAATTCCTGACTCGATTCCACGCCATGGAGAACGGCGAGCTGCTGTCCGGCGCCGCTGCGTTCGCGGCCATGTGGCGGGCCATACCACTCTTGCGGCCGCTCAGGCTGCTCGCGCGCCGTCCGATCGTGCTCGCGATCCTCGAGCGTGCCTACATCCGCTTCCTGAAGCTGCGGCGGGGCCTACGGCGCCTCGCCGCAAGGCGTCGCCGGCATGAGGCCGGTACCGGATCCCGCCGGCCCCGGACAGGAGAGCGTCTGGAGCTACCCGCGTCCGGCCATCGCGCAGGCCACAGGCGCGCGCATCGTGACCGAGCATCGAGGTCGCGTCGTCGCTGGCACCCGCCGCGCGGTCCAGACGCTCGAGACCAGCCATTCGCCGAGTTACTACATCCCCCCTGCCGACATCGCGCCCGACGTGCTTCGCCGTGCCGACGGCAGCTCCTTCTGCGAGTGGAAGGGCGCGGCGATATCCTGGGACGTCGTCGTGCGCGGCGTCGTGCTGCCCCGCGTGGGCTGGAGCTAACCGAAACCGACCGCGCCGTTCGCGGTGCTGCGCGACCACGTCGCGTTCTATGACGCGCCGTTCGACCGCTGCAGCGTGGACGGCGAGACGGTGGTACCGCAACCGGGCGAGTTCTACGGCGGCTGGATCACCTCGAAGGTGGCGGGTCCGTTCAAAGGGATTCCGGGAAGCCGCGGCTGATGAACGCGTGATCGACGCGGTCGGACTGGCGGCGCGGCGCTTGCCGAAGTTCGCACTCGATTGGACGAACCGCTTTCCGGCCCCGGCCAGCGGGCGAGGACGCGAACACCGTTTCTCAACCGGCCGCGCGTATCCCTGCGGTCGTGAACGCGCTGACACCGATCGTCGCGGCGACACCGCCATCGCATCTGGACGCGGCGTGCGTGCGGCTCAACCAGTGGCGTGGCCAGATGGTCGAGAACTTCGCACGCTCGGAGCAGGCCGTGACGGAGACGCTCGCGCTGCTCAACGACACCGCCCCGCAGGGCAGGGGAGTGAAACTCCCGCACCTGGTCGGCCAGCGATACGGTCGCCTGATCGCGTTGCTCTCGTCGGATGCGACGCCGTCCGGGCACACCAAGGTGTCGCTCGCCGCGCTGCAGAAGTTTCGCGAGCACGACGCATTGCGTACCATGCTCTGCCACGGCGTGACCAAGGCCGCAGTGGACCGCGGCGGCGAATGGGTAGCGCTGATGACGCTCACCAGCTTCAAGGCCAACGCGGTGACGATCGACCGCATGACCCTGCTCGAAGCCGAGGGAGGTGCACTCCTCGGCCAAGTCGTCGACTACCGCAGACGAGTCTGCGCCGCGCTCGGGCAGGTCCGCCGCGAGGCGAGGGTGCCGAAGTAGCTCACAGCGCGGCCGCCCGCTGCGCATCAGCGAAGCTCCGTGCCCAGCATAGGCCGTTGACGAGCTCCATCTGTGCGATCGTGTTGCACGGTATCTCGAGCAGCCGCGGGTTGGCGTAGATCACGGCCAGGCAGCGGGCGCGGCTGATCGCCACATTCAGGCGGTTGCGGCTGTAGAGGAAGTCGATGTTGCGCGGCAGGTCCTCGCCGCTCGACGTCGCCATCGAGACCAGCACGACAGCCGCCTCCTGACCCTGGAACTTGTCGACGGTGCCAACCCGCGCGCCGTCCGGCAGCGCGCGCTTCAGCAGCTCGACCTGCATGTTGTAGGGGCTGACGACGAGGATGTCGTCGACGCCGATCCGCCGCTCCTGACCGTGCCGGTCGCGCCACATGCCGCCAAGCAGGGCGCGATACGTCCGGTCCAGCCGCTCGGCCTCGGGGCGCGAGCGCTGCGTGCAGCCGACGCTCGCCACGTCCACGAAGCGCAGGCCGGCAGTGGCGATCGCCTCGGGGTCTGCCGCCGGATCGACGAGCACGGCCTGCACCTCCATGCCCGGCGCGGAGCGCAGTCGACCCTCGTAGATGGCGGCGGACACGAAAGCGCAGAGGTCCGGGTGCATGCGCCGGGTCTCGGCGAGAAACACGCCGCGGTCGGCCGGGACGGTGGGCTGATCCTCGAGGATGTGCAGGAGCGCCGACACCCCGCTGCCACCCGGATGCGTGCCCTGAATCGGCTGCGCGAGCTGCATCTGGTCGCCGATCAGGACGATGTTGCGCGCCGCCACGCCCATCGCGACGACGTTGGCCAACCCGACCTGTCCCGCCTCGTCGACGAAGAGATAATCGAAGGCGCGGTCGTGCTCCTCGCGCGCGAACAGCCAGGCCGTCCCCGCGACCAGCTGGTGCCCCGTCGTCACGGCCTTGTTGTCGAAGGTCTCCTGGATCCACCGGCCGGTGCCGAGGATCTGGTGCTCGTAGCTGTTCTTCTTGATGCCGCTGAACGCCAGACCGTTGGCGGCGGCGAGCGCCTCGACCTCACCGAGCAGCTGGTTGATCGCCTTGTGGCCGTTCGACGCGATGCCGACCCGCTTGCCCTCGGCGAGCAGCGCCACGATTGCGTGCGAGGCCGTGTAGGTCTTCCCCGCGCCCGGCGGCCCCTGGATCAGCAGATGGCTGTCGCGCAGCGCCAGCAGCGCCGCGATGGTCGACGCGAGATCCTGGCCATCCACCACCGGCGCGCCCGGCGCATGGCCCTCGATCGACGGCTTGTCGCGGCGCAGGATCGACAGCACCGCGGCATAGCGGCCGAGATCGCCGTCGCGGATGGATTCAGCGAACCGGTACACGGCGGCGCGCAGGGGCTTGTCGCCGACCGGTCCGGACGGGATCAGCGCGGTGCCGTCGACGATGGCGCTGCGGCTGGGCCCGAGCTTGAGCTCGATGATCAGCCCGTCCTCGTCGATCGCGACGACGTCGCCGGCAGGCTCCAACGTGCCGGCGCGCTTCGGGCTGTCACCGATCTTCAGCTTGAAGTCCTGCGCCGGGAACCGGAACGTGTGGATGAGGGACCGCTTCTCGGGACGGGGCGGCACGTCGGGATGGGCGGTGAGGCCGGCTAGGCATTCCGCGTCCTCAAGCAATTCGGCATGCGGCAGGTCCTGGCGCGAGAAAACCGACCACCAGCCGGGCTTGCTCTCGCGGCGGTGGAACTCGAGCAGGTCCACGAGCAGCCGCCGCCATCCCTCGGTGGCGTGGTCGCCCGCGAGCAGCGCGGCGGACATCGCCGCCACCCTCTCCTCCGCCTCGGTGCGGTCCTCGGCGGCGCCCCGCGCGTCGTCCTCGGGCGCCCAGACGCTCCACGGCGCGTCCGGCACCCTCATGCCGACGAGCCAGTCGCGGCAGCTGAGCGTCGAACTGCAGTCCACGCGGTTGTACTCGCCGATGTCGGCCAGCAGCTGGTCGCCGCCGATTCGCCGCCAGCGCTCGTAGATCACGATGCTGTCGCCGGCGTTGGTCACCTCGCCGCCGCGGGCCGCGCCGAGGTAGAACTTCTCCATGTTCTTGATCGAGTAGGCCGGCTCCGACGTTCGGATCGCCTCGCGCACGACGCGGTAGAGGTCGACCAGCCGATGCTGGCGCAGGAAGTCGTCGACCGCGCCCTCGCGCGTCCCGTGGAGCATCGCGAGCCGCTTGAGCGCGGTCTCCTCGTAGGATGCGTAGTGGTAGATGTGGGCGCCCGGAAAACGCTGAATGCGATCGACCATGAAGTCGACGGCGCGCTGGAAGGCCACCTTCTCCCCCTCTCGGTCATGCGCCCAAAACTCGTGGAAGCGCTCCTCGCCACCGTCGACCGTGACGATGCCGAACAGATACTCGAGGCCGCCCTCGAACAGCGGGTCGCCCTCCATGTCGAAGAACATGTCGCCCGCGTCGGGTTTCGGCAGCCGGGCCAGGCCACGGCCCGGCTCGGCATCGAGCAGCTCGACGACGCGCTCCCCGGTCGCGCGCTGGTGGGCCTGGAGACGGGCCTGCTCGCGCAGCCGCGTCAGTGGCTCGGACCGCACACCGTCGACGCGCGCGTCCATCGGCATCGCGGCGAGCGCGATCAGGTCGGGGACGCCGGCGGCGCGGAGCGCGTCCGCCTGTCCACGGGTCATGCCGGCGACCAGGCTGAGGTGGCTGGCCGCGTCCCATTCCGCCTTGCACGCCTCCGCCCAGCGGCAAAACAAGCAGTGCCCGCAGGGTGTGCCGGCCGAGACCCCGACCGCCGCGCCGGCGAAGCCGAGGAACCGCTGCTGGGCGAAGCGGAAGTAGTGGAGCACGGCGTCCACCCGGACGCTCGCGACGGTGCCGTCACCCAGCACGACGTGCATCGTCTCGGGCGCGACCCCCTGCTCACGCTCGAGGATGTCGCAGTACACGCACATCTGCAGAATGTGCTTCGGCTTGGCCGAGCGGGCGAGCTTGGTGTCGGCGACCTCGTATGCGTGATCGCCGAGCCTGGAGGGCCGATCGACCTTCAGCAGGAAGTCGGAGTATCCGAGCCAGGGCATGTCGAGGAACGCGCCCTGGTAGATCACGTCCGCGCCATCACGAAGCGCCGCCCGCGTGCGCTCGGCGCGGCCCTCAATCCCGCCCTCGCCGTCGATCTCGACGACCGTCCGGCCCTCGGCACGGAGCCGCGCGAGATAGGCGCGCTCGTGCTCCATCCCCTTCTCCTGCAGCAGCCTGGCCTGCTCCCCGTCGGGCGCCAGCTCGACCGGGTGGTCGAGCTGACGGAGGTCGAGCGCGGTCGCGTGCGTGCAACCCATGAAGTTCACTAGATCGCTTGCCGAGAATAGCGTGGTCCCGTCGAGCCGCTGCATGTTCTTCCTCCTGTTGACGCCGACGACAGGCCCCCCCCGGCCGTTCGCACCGTTCATACTAGCCCGGATGGCCGTGCCGCCAAGCGAAAGCCTCCATCTGTCAGTCCCTTGGCCACAGCGCCGACAGCCACCGCCGCGCGGCGGCGAACGCTCCTGACGCCCCGTCCTTGGGCGTCGAAACCTCGCCGGCGGCCGGCATCTGCCCGGCCGGCACCGTCGCGGGCTCAGCCGCCCCGACCTCGTGCGCTTCATGCGACTCGCGCCGTCGTCGGTCGCGGCGGCGCCCCGCGGCGACCTCCTCCTCGGACCAGTCGGAGGCCCAGCGCACCCGCCCGCGGTCGACCACGTAGTGCGACCGGCACGGCAGGCTCCAACTGCCCACGGACGGCCACACCGAGATGTCCTCGCCATCGTAGGTGAAGTGCCAGTCGAGCGGCGTCAGCGGCAGCGACACCTCCTCGCCGCAGCCGCACGCGCACAGGTGGAGCATGGAGCGATGCTCCAGCGAGACATAGAAGAAGCCGGGCTCGAGTGGCTCCGGCATCTCCTCGACGAAGCGCGGCTCGAGCCGGGCGACGCTCACGCCGCCTCTCCGGGGCGATCCTCGTTCAGCAGGTGGTTGCCGTCGAGGGTGTAGAGAGAGAAGTGCTCGCGCTCGAGATCGACGTAGAACCCGCGGAGGCGCTTCCAGCGCATGACGGCGAGCCCGGCGTTGACCATGTTGAGATCAGCCACCTGGATGTTGCGGGCGTACAGGTCGTCGAGTCCGGCGCCCTGCAGCGGTATCCGGCCCTTCGAGCGTACCTGCTCGCGCATCCCCGGCGTGCTCGTCGTCACCCGCAGCTGGCCGACGAGCGCGCCGTCGACGAGGTGGAGACCCATGCCCACGTCGATGAAGGGCAGGTCGAGACGCTCGAGCTCGGCGATGATGGCGGCCTTGGCGTCGCCATCGTCTAGGCAGAGGAACACGAACGTCGCGCCCGCGAGCAGGCCGAGGTTGTCCGGCTCGAGCCTGACGGCGTGGGGCACGACGTTGCGGTGCATCCGCGAGTAGATCGCCGCCAGATAGCCGACCTTGGTGGGGCGGACGTGCAGTTCGTCGAGCGAGGCGGCGCCCGGCGCGCGGAAGGCGTTGTGCTGCAGGAAGTCGTCGCCATCGAACAGGTCGATGCGGTCGACGGGAGTCTTGGCGACCTGGTCCAGCACGTACGAGCCGGTGCCGCCGAGCCCAACAATCGCGACCCGTTCGCCCACCAGCCGCTGCGCCACCTCGCCGATGCCGGCGCGGGACGTGGCGGTGTCGAGATAGACGAACGGCGAGCCCGGATCGTCGTTGGCGACCACGCGGCGCGTGCGCGCCGTCGCCTCCGGCTCAATCGCGGCGGCCTCGTTCGCGAGGATCGCAGCGTAGGTCGACATCTTCTCGTGGTAGTCGGCGTAGTAGCCGACCGCCGGCTTGCTCGAGAACATGTGGTCGACGGCGAGCCCACCGCCCAGCACCTGCCGCGCGCTCGAGTTGATGATCCGCGACAGCGGCACCCCTCGCGAGTCGCAGGGCGTGAGCCCCGCGAACATCGCGACGTGGGTGTCCGGACGCTGGGTCCGCTCGCCCGCCAGCGTCAGCGTCGAGACAAGCGACCCGCGCGCCACGGTTCCCGCCGGGGTGACGTAGGGAACATTGCCCACGACCAGATGGCCGGCGACGACGGCCACCTCGTATCCATCCTCCTGCAGGCGCAGGAGGTCGGGACTACGACTTATCAGTTGCTGTGACATGGAACGTCATCCCCTCGATCACGTGGACGGACTGGCCGGGGACGAGCGATCCCTCGGGGCGGGGCGGCGGGCCCTTGCGGTAGCTGACCGTGAACGCGACCTGCGCTCCCGTCGGAGGCGCCGGGAAGGCCAGCGCCACGAGCTGCTCGAAGCTGATCGTGCCGGGCTTCACCTCGCGGCGGCGGGCGTTGACAAGGATCGAGATCGTCGCAGGGGCGGCCTTACGCGAACGAACGCGCTCGACGCCGCCGCCGGAAAGACGGACCATTGCCCCGCGGGCGATCGGCCGGTCGCCGTCGGAGTCGAGGATCAGCTCGTGGTCGTCCGCGATACGGGCGATCGACCGGATGTCCGTCTCGGAGATCGCGTCCGCACCCCACTCCCAGCCGCGTTCGTCGACCTCGAGCGTGTTGACGTGATCGCTGTCGAAGGAGCGGAACACCGGCCGCAGGCCCCCCGAAAGCGTGACCGGTTCCTCCAGACCGACGGACTGTGCAAGGCCACCGTCGGTGCGGATGAGCACGAACGCGCTAGCAGGCACCAGGCCGGCCGCGACGCGGACCGCGCGTCCATCGACCCTCTCGTCATCGGTGACCAGCGCCGACCCGTCGACTTCGTATTCAATCAGTTTAGACATCACCAATCTCCCTCCAGCACGACCCGGGACGATTCGGAGCTGGACTGATTACGGCTTTCGGTCCCGATGCGGACTATCTACGGTTGGACCATATTGGATTGCAAGTCCGAATTTGGACTATTTGAGCGTCGGCGTCTTTTTCGCGCTTCCAGGCAGTGGTGGATGGGCCACATTCAAAAGCGCCTGAGCCAGCTGAATGAGTCTGTGATCATCCTGCTACCCCGCTTGCCTTCTACGGTGCGGTCGAGACGTTGGAGGGAGCGCCAGTGGACGGCGCGGTCATTGTCGAGTTCCCGAGTATCGCTGCCGCCAAGGCGGCCTATGAGAGCCCGCTTTATCAGGAAGCGCTAAAGCACCGGCTGAAAGGGGCCGAATACAGGGTATTCATCATCGAGGGCATGGCCGCCTGAAAGCAGGAATGGCGCTGCTGGTCGCTTCCTCTCGGTGTCACAACCGTCCAGTTGTGACACCAACACGCAAACGTCCGTTTTCCGCGAGGTTCGCGGTGTCAGAAGTCCGCGTCAGATCGCCTGCGCGAGGAATGACCGGCCATCTGGTGCAGGCGCACCATCTGCACTCATTTCGTACCTGCCGAGATGAACAAGCGTCCGCTTCCGGGAAGTGGAAAGATGCCTCTGAACGACTGGAAGTGGGTCTGGTCAGCGGGGAACAGTGTCCAAGCGGACTTAGCTACCGCAGCTGGCTGTCTATGCTAGCCCGCCTCAGCCGCCGATCGCCTCGACCCGCTTCAGGAAGACAGAAAATTCCTGAAGAACCTGGATGTCACTTTCGTCTAAGCCGTCCGGGTCGAAGTGCATCACTTGGTTGCGGATGGCGCGGATCCGATCGAGCTGCTCGCAGAACGCCGCGCGGTCGATCCGTACGCCGAGGCGTCTCCAGTTCGCTGGCTTACGCAGCAAGAAGACGTATTCGCCGAAAGTGAGGTCCGCGACCGAGTGGACCTCGTGCGTGCTGCCGGGATCGCGGGCTGCGACTAGCTCCGGGACCGTGAAGGTCTGTCCGATCATATTGCGCACATGCGTTTCGATCTCGCTCAGCAGGAGAAACGGCTCTGAGAGCGCGCGGAACTGAAGGCTAAGGTCGGCGGCGGTTACTATGCCCGCGATCCGCCGCTCGCGGTCGCGTACCAGCACGAAATCGTGCTGTACGATTGCTTGGATCGCGTCAAAAATCGACGCATCGCCGTCGAGCACTACTGGCGTGGCCGCGTAGTCGGCGATCCGCCCGCCGGGCTCGCCCAGCACCGAGCGCATCGCGATCGAGGACCAAGTCACGACGCCTTTCACCTCCCGTTCGCCCACCATTACTGGCAACTGGCTGAAGTCATTGAGCATCATCGTCGTGACCGCCTGCTCGAGGCTCGCGTCAGGCGTGACTGAGACGACCGGCTTGTTAGCCGCTTGGAAGCGGCTTAGTCGGTAGCCCGCTTCGCGGTGCTCCCAAGTGGGTTCTGGTTCCGGTTCCGCTTGCACTGCGTCTGACGCGTGCAGCGCCACTCCTCCGGCCGTCGCGATGGAGCTGCCCGCGGCGTGCCCCTCCGCCTCAACGACGCCAACTAAGTGGAAGGCGATTAATCCGTCGATCCACGGCTCCTCGAAGTCAGGCACCGTAGAGAGCTGAAGCGACTCCAGATCTTCGCGGATGCGTGCGACAATCGAGATGCCGCGACGCTTCGCATCGAACCAAGATAGAAACTCGCGCACGGTGACCGGATTGACAGCCCGTCCCTCGCGGAGCGTGTCGCGGATGGTGGTCAGTTCGGTCGGCGGCACGTCGTCCCTCCAAATAGCGGCTCCCGCCACGGGCTGCTCGCGGCCGGGCTTTTGCCGGCTACTCCAACTCTGTCACTGCAACCGTTCGCGGTCGATGCCTAGTTGGAGAGGTGAGCAGGCAAGCAGCGAAAGTTTTACGTCCACCCTGGATGAACGAGTGGCGGGAGCTGGGAGCGAGCCGTTGGCTCTGTAATGACCGCATGTGGGTCGCTTACGTCAGACATTATGTTCTCCTGAGCGGTATTGGCGATGCTTATCCCGCACGAATGACCGCGCGTCGCCCGAGCCCGGGCTGGGGATTTTTGAATAGGTCGGCGGCGTTCGTCCGGATGGTCACATCGGTTCAGCCCATGCGCGACATCGCAGTGCTAAGCAGATGGCAGGACCGGAACGTTGGCGGCGCTGCGGGCCGCGGCGCCGCCAATTATGCTTCGAAACTTAATGACCGACAACCCTAGGCCCAGCCGAGGCATTAATGGCGCGGCCGTCGCCGCTGGTGCCGCGAGCTGCGGCAACCAGCCCGTCAAGCCATTCCTGGTGACCGTTGAGCATGGGATTCGGCACGGTCGTCGCCAAGTCCTTGGCCGGCGCACCGTTCTGCGTCTCCTGCGTCAGGATGCGGACACGGTCGCCCTGCAGGTCCTCGATCAACCAGGCGTGGTGGACGTCCAGGCGGCCATCCCCTTCGCCGCCCCATCCGTGCCAACCAACCCGGCCGGGCTGGCCGCCCACCGGGGCGACGTACTCCACCACCTCGGCGTTGATCAGGAAGCCGAACGTATCAAAGGAGAAGCGGCGGCCGAGTGTGAGCGCCGGGCCATCGCCGTTAGGGAAGCGCACGTTGGCGCTGTTGGCATAGTAGCTCGGCCAGCGCGTCGGCTCGGTGAGGAATGGCCAAATCTCGGCGGCGGTCAGGCCGGCGACGATTGCTTCGTTAGAGGCGAAATTGTCGGCGTAGCCGGGGAGGTAACTTTCCGGCCATTCGATCGCGTTCATCATCGTATATGTTTCCTTTGTGTTGCGAATTTCGTTGTTGGTCGTTGCCGCCGGGGTCGGCGGGTGACGCGGGGGGGGGAAAAGCCCTCGCCCGATTAGGCCCCCTGCGTCCTGGCGACCTCCAACGCACTGATCCCCTCCAAAGCCAGCCCGTACCCGACACCCTCGTCGATGATGCGGCGGAGCTTCTGCGTGAGGCAGATGCGAGCGTAGCTGGTGGTCAGGTTGGGCAGCGCGGCGAGCGTTTCCGCGATCTCGTGGGCTCGCGGCAGGAGCGCCTCCCGCGGCAAGACCTCGTTGACGGCGCCCCACTCCTTCGCGGTGGCGGCATCGAGCTCCTGCCGCGTCAGGATGAAGTATCTGCCCCTCACGCTGCCGATGACCTCCGGCCACATGAGGTTCACGCCGTCACCGGCCGTCACCCCCATCCCGAGGTGCGGCTTGTCCTGGAAGACCGTCTCGGGGGTCGCCAGGACGATGTCGGTGAGGAGCACGTATTCGGAATGGACTCTCGTCGGCCCGTTGACCGCCGAGATCATCGGCACCTCGATGTCGAGGATGTTCATGAGGACCTTCCGGCCCTCGCGGAAGATCTTGTTGTAGCCCTGGGGGGAGAAATCGATGCCGTCCGGCGAGAACTCTTCCATGAAGGCGTCGCCGGTGCCGGTAAGAATGACGACCCGGTTATCCTGATCCTGCCCGACGTCGTGGAAGAGGTCCACGAACTGCTTGTGCGTGTGCCCGTTGAAGACCAGGCTGTTACCATCGGTATGGAGCGCTATCTCGAGCACGCCACTATCCGATCGCGTCAGCCGGGCATTCGGAAATCCGTCCCGGTAATTGCTGAAGTTCGTCATGCCCGGCTCATTCCATCCGTAATGCGATCGCAGCGCGAACTTGTTTGGTGTCGCGGATCGGTTCCATTCGATGCCGGCACTCGCCGGCGCTCAGTTTCTGCAGGCTCTGTGGGCCACGACATGAGCCTGGCCTTCGATGAGTCGCCCGCCCTTCCGGTCGGCGCGTCGATCATGGGGATCTGGCCGCCGCCGCAGGCGGCCTGACCGACCGACATCGCTGAGCTCTCTATGCGTCGCCCGGATCGGCGAAGTGCGCGACGAGACCGGTCTGCCCCGGCGCGACGTGGTCGGCCAAGGTGTGGCGATCGGGGTAGTCACCGCCATTTTGCGAGCGGAAGGAAATTGGCGTGTCGGTGAACAGTCCGGCTAGACGCTCACGCCACGCGTCCTTGATGGCCTCCACCTTCTCCGCCGTGGTCACGCTCATCGTGCTATGGACCGCGTGCGTTGGGAGTACGTCCATGCCGGCGTAGAACAGCGCGCCATGGGTGAGCGGGAACAGCAGTTGCTCGATCGGGCCATTGATACCGCGCGGGCCATAGTCGGCCGCCCCGCCGCCTGTCTGCACTTCGACCAGCGCTCGCTTCCCCTTGAGGGCGCCGTCGCCGAAACGGTAGTTGTTGGTACCGTCCTTGTAGCCGAAGCCGAAGCCCCAGACGAAGACCCGCTCTATCCAGCTCTTCATGATCGCGGGCACCGAGTACCACCACATCGGGAACTGCAGGATGACGGCATCGGCCGCGATCAGCTTCTGCTGCTCGACCGCCACATCCGACAACTGGTGCCCGCTTGCGTAAGCGTGGCCGCCCTCATGGATGAGTGACAGACGTTCGGGGTTCGCACGCGTCGGGAAGTCATGGGCGTCGTACACCGCCTTCCACCTCATGCCGTAGAGGTCCGAATGCATCACGGTATGCCCCGCTGCCGACAACGTCTCGGCGGTCACGTTGACCAACTGCCGTGTCAGCGAAGTGGGTTCTGGGTGCGCGTAGACGATGAGAACCTTCATGATGTCTTCTCCTGATGGTTGGGGTTGCTAGAATTCGACGACGATCTTGCCGAAATGGCCGCCGGATTCCTGGAACCGGAAGGCGTCCGCGATTTCGGCCAGCGGAAAGGAGCGGTCGATCACCGGGAGGGCGTGAACGGCGTCGAGACCGCGGATCAGGTCCAGTTGGTGCCGGCGACTGCCGACGATCAGGCCTTGAAGCCGCTGCTGCCGCGCCATGAGCATGGCTGTCGGCACGTCACCCGTCATCCCGGTCAGCACGCCGATCAGGGAGAGGTGGCCGCCGACGCGGGCTGCCTTGATCGACTGCGCCAGTGTTCCTGGGCCGCCTACCTCCACGACATGGTCCACGCCCGTGCCGCCCGTCAGGTCCTGCGCGCGGTCGCCCCAGTTCTCGTCCTGGCGGTAGTTGATGACGTGCGCAGCGCCCATCGCGCGGAGCCGCTCCAGCTTCTCGTCCGAGGAGGAAGTCGCGATCACCGTGGCTCCCATTGCCCGCGCGATCTGCAGCGCGAAGATCGACACGCCACCGGTTCCGAGAACCAACACGCTGTCGCCGGCCTTGAGGCCGCCATTGACCACCAGGGCCCGCCAGGCCGTCACCCCAGCTGTGGTCAGGGTCGCTGCTTCGGCGTGGCTCCAGCCTGTCGGGGCGCGCGTGAAGGCCGTGGCCGGCGCCACCACGACCTCCTGGGCGAAGCCGTCGATCCCGTCGCCCGGAGTGGTGGCGAAGTCGGCGATGGTGGCCTCACCGTTCAGCCAGGTCGGGAAGAAGGTGGATACGACGTGGTCGCCGGGCTTGAACTCCGTGACCCCGGAACCGATCGCCTCCACCACTCCGGCGCCGTCGGCCATGGGGATGCGACCGTCGATGGACGGCAGCCGCCCCGTCACTACACCCAGATCGTGGAAGTTCAGGGAAGTGGCGTGCACGCGCACGCGGATGGCGTCCGGCCCGGGTTCACCGGGGTCCGGGAGGTCCACCAGCGTCAGGCCGTCGAGCCCCCGCTGCGGATAGGCCTGAATAGCTCTCATAAGGAAACTGATATCCGTCCCGTCGATTTAAGCGTCGCGGGGCTCGACCCGCGCACACCTTAATGGTGGGACCAGCGTGGGTATTGAAATCTAAAGTTTTATGTGGAGTCATCCAAACGATGGATACCAAGAACCTCGATCTCGGGCTTCTCGTGACGCTTGAGACCCTCCTTGCGGAGCGTAACGTCTCACGCGCCGCGCGCCGGCTGAACCTCAGCCAACCTGCCCTGTCGGCACGGTTGGCGCGGCTCCGTGATGCACTGGGCGATCCGCTACTGATCCCGGGACAGCGCGGGATGGTCCTGACCCAGCGGGCACTCGAGATGATGCAGCCGCTTCAGGAGGCACTGGAGAGTGTTCGCCGCGTCGTCGAGCGAGGAGCGCCGTTCGATCCGGAAACCCTGCGCTCGACCGTAGTGATCGCGGCGAGTGACTACGCCCAGTATGCGCTGCTCGCACGCTACTCGGTCGCCCTGCGGACCGAGGCGCCGATGATCCGCATCGCCTGGCGTTCCATGCCCGACCTGCTGGCACTCGCGACGCAGCTAGAGCGTGGCGAGGTGGACTTGGCCTTGGCGAGGCCCGAAACCGCGCCGGCGGGGATGCGCCAGCGCCACCTCTACGAGGAGGAGTATGTGGTCATCGCGCGACAGGGGCATCCGGCCGTGCGCGGTACCCTTGATCTGGACGTGTTCTGCGCGCTGGACCACGTCGTCGTTTCGACTCGGGGCGGAGGCTTTGCCGGGCCCACCGATGCGGCACTCGAAGCGATCGGCCGCCGTCGCACCGTCGCCTTGTCCACGTCGGGCTTCCTGATCGTGCCGGAGATCGTGTTACGATCCGACATGATCGCGGTGGTTCCACGTCGGATCGCAGACGGTTGGTCAGAGCGGGTGCAGGTGCTGGAACCGCCGCTCCACATATCCGGATTTGCCATTACCTGTATCTGGCACGAACGCACGACCAACCATCCGGCACAGAGTTGGCTACGTGACAGGCTCGCTGCGTTAGCTTGACGTTTCGCCCGGCGTATTAAGGACTGGGCCCATTTTTCCGCACACGATCACTTTTAAAACGGCTGACGGCACAACGAACGGCCGCTATCTTCTTCGGAGTTCTCGATGGCTGCGGGGCAGGAAAGTGCCCATAGTCGGTCTTCCAATCGCGGTAGCAGCGAACGGCAGCTTTCAGGATCGATTGAGCGGGTGCGGAATGACGGGCTTGGGGCGCTTAGCTGTCATCTGAGATCGAGATGAACGAGCGACCGCTTCCAGGAAGAGGGCAGAGGTGTGTGGATGTCCGCCTTTGGGTCTGTGCGGACCCGCTGGATGCCTGCACTATTGGACATCGTTCCGACACAGCGGTTGTAAAAATGGTGAAAACGTCGCGGCGAAGCCTAAAAATCCACAACGGCATACCGCCGACCTGATTAACCGCTTTCGGAGCCCTGATGCGCCAATCATCCGCTATCCTCACTATCGACACCCGCGGGCAAGGCCTTCTCGAGGTCACCGATCGCGTTGAGATTTGGCAGCGTGCACAGGGCGCCGACACCGGTCTGCTGACAATCTTCTGCCGACATACGTCAGCGTCACTGCTGATCCAGGAGAACGCAGCCCCCGAGGTTCGCGGCGACATCGAGCGCTATTTCGCGAGGCTCGCGCCGGAGAGCAACGCCTATGCGCATGACGATGAAGGACCGGATGATATGCCGGCGCATCTGCGCACGGCACTGACGCAGGTCCAGCTGACGATCCCGGTGATGCACGGCGATCTGGCGCTGGGAACATGGCAAGGCATCTATCTCTTCGAGCACCGCCGCCTCCCGCATCGCCGCCAACTGGCGCTGCACCTTCTAGGGGAATAGTCGCTTCCGCGGAATGTAGATGAGCACCTGAACGAATTGCAGTCGACGGGAAGCGGGCTGGGGGGTGCCCAATGACCGGGAATGGGTCTTCCTATCCAAAAGCGGCAAGTCGCCTCCCGCCCAATTGTGGACGTTAGCTCGATCATCCAGCATATCTAAAAGCAGACAGAGATAGAGCGACCGTACCGTGGGTCTGATCGGGGAGAGTGTATGCTTGGATACCGGCTGATGTTAGTGTTGGCTTGCGCTACGACAGGTGTCAGCGCTGCCGCATTTGGGCAATTTTCTGCTCCCAATCCCGAAGTGTTCGCACGCGCGGAAGATCAGGAGCGCGCACGCCTGCTCAGTAAGCCTTGCGCCGAAGCCGACGAAGGGCGTGCTTGCTATCGCTACAATGGCCGACTGATACGAGAATTCCCTTGCGCCTATTATATCGAGGCCAGAGTGATTGGCTCGCTGCCTACCGACCAATGCTACAAGATGGAGGCTGCACGCCGGTATAGGGGTATCTGGGTGGACGAGTTCGAAGGCCAAGTTTTCATACCAGAAGGGACCAAGGCACCCGAAGGGCCGCGCGGTGATTCAAAATCACCTGAATGGAGAGAGGAAGCCGACCGGGCCATTGCTGCGACAATCTGGCTCGACGTCGGACGTACGAACATAGGGCACAAGTGGCAGCGAGGCGGCCGCAGGGCATTCATCGAGTTCATCGGCCGTAAAACGATTTATCCAGGCAACTACGGCCATATGGGAATGTCAGGGCAAGAGATCGTTGTCGATCGCGTGATCTCGCTGCGAGAATGTCCCGAAACAAGGGATTGTGGCTCTAAGCAGCCTGGCAACTAACCACCCACGACCGGACGTTCCGCACACCGCTTTCCACCTATTTCCGGCCGCTCAGATGGTGGCCGCGGCGGAGGAAGCGTCCGCCGTGCCGGGGAGGCCGCTTACGCCCAATTGCGGACGTTAGGCAGTTGTGTGACCATAGCAAAATGCGGTCATTCAGACTTTCGCTGCTCAGCGTCATCGCGCTGGCGTCGTGCGCTTCCAAGCCGGTCGAAATCGATGCTAATCAGTGTTGGTCTTTGTCGCTTGGCGACAAGGTCAAAGGCACTGCCGTTCTCTTCGCTCACGCAGCCAAAGACGGCTGCATTGAATGTGGAGCATCGGTATCCGGACGCGGCTGCCCCGGTGTAGGTTTCGCCACAGCCAATGACAGTGTCGATCAGGCCTATGAACGCATTTTGCAATCTGAGCGGCCGGATGCGTTCGGCAACGTCCGACCCGTTGTTTATCTGTCCGGCGAGGTGATCCCAAACGGCGCCACCGGAAAGCCGATGATACGCGCGAGCCTTTTGCGTCTCGCAAAGCCGGGTCTACCCAACGGCCGCTAATCGCGCCCACTCACTGCAAAGCTGCCAGCCCGCTTTCCACCTAACACCGGCCGTTCGGAAAGGCTCGCGCAGATCGTAGGAGAAGCATCCGACTGAGGTGAACGTATGTCCGCTTGCGGTTACGCCCGGAGAGCGCGTGGATGTCCGCTCACGAGTCTGGTTTGCGCGCTCCAAGGTTCCGACAGTATGTTGTGAGCTTTGCAACGCGTTAATCCGCGTCGAGGATCGGCGCTGCGCCCCTAGCGTCCTTGCGCTATGGGGTAACCGCCAACACCGTGACGGATTTTGGCGGCAATGTGAGGGTCATCCGACCGTCCGTCACACGAGCGGCGGCCGGCTTTGGAATGACGGCATTTGGCCTGTTATATGTGTTGACGGCATCGACTTGGTCGGCGGTCAATACGGTGCCGGAAGCGTTTTGAAACCGAGTACCGTCGATCTGCGCGTCGATACGTGCCGGCTCGTTAGGATCGATGTTGGTGAGCGCGATCCACAGCTTTCCGTCCGCGGCGCGCGCGGCGATCGCGTCGATGCGCGGCAGGCTGACATCGCCATAGCGATAGGTGCCAGCGTCGAAGGAGATCGGCAACCGCGTGGCATCCTGGAACGGCAGGTACATCTTGAACAGATGATAGGTAGGCGTCAGCACCATTTTCGGCCCGTCCGTGAGGATCATCGCCTGCAGCACATTCACCATCTGGGCGATCGCCGTCATGCGGACGCGTTCGGCATGGCGCGCGAACATGTTGAGGTTGATCGAAGCGATGATCGCATCGCGGATCGAATTCTGCTGATGGAGGAATCCGTCCCGGCTTCCTGGTAGCTTGGCAAGCCACACTCCCCATTCGTCGATGACCAGCGGCACCTTCTTTTCCGGGTCGTATTTATCCATTACCGCCGAGTGGATGGCGATCATGTCCTCCATCTTCAGCGTATCTTTGATCAGCGTGGCATATTCGCGCTCGCCGAAGCCGGTGCTGGCGTAAGCCGGCGGCCAGGCGACCCAGGTATATTGGTGCATCGACAGCCCTTCGATGTTCCAGCTCCAGTCGTGGCCCTTCCATGCGCGCATCACCGCTTCGGTATAGTCGGTACCAGGTGTTCCCGGCCCGACGGCGATCCGCTGCATCGGGTCCGATCCTGCGACCGAACCGCCAGCGGGGTTGTCGGTCCCCTGCTGCTTGAGGTTCAAGTTGCGGACGAAGCGGGCGTACCGCTTCATCTCATCGACATAATATTCGGCGCGATATGCGCCACCGCAGCTCCAGCTCTCGTTGCCGATACCCAGAAACTTGACGCGATAGGGTTCCGGATGACCGTTGGCGGCGCGCTCTGCTCCCGCGGTCGTGCGGGGATCGGCAGTCATATAGGCTAGCCAATCGGCCGCCTCCTTGACGCTACCTGACCCCATGTTGACCGAAATATAGGCCTCTGAGCCTATCTGTTCGACGAAGTCGAAAAATTCATCGGTTCCGAAATCATTCCTCTCGAGTGCATTGCCCCAGCTGCCGTTGACGGTCACGGAGCGCTTCGATCGCGGACCGATGCCGTCGCGCCAATGATATTCGTCAGCAAAGCAACCCCCGGGCCAACGGACGCTGGCCACCTTCAAAGCTTTGAGCGCGGCGACCACGTCCGTGCGGATGCCGCGCACGTTCGGAATTGACGAATCCTCGCCGACCCAGACGCCCCCATAGATGCCGGTCCCCAGATTCTCCGCAAACTGCCCGAAGATATTGCGATCGATCCGGGGGCCGGTGGCGTCCGCCACGATCGTCACTTTCACCGGCAGTTCTTGTGCAGATAACGTCGTCGCCGCTGTCACAGCTAGTATCGCGACCGCGCTGAAAAGATTCTTCAACAAGCGGTGCCTCCTTAAGGTAGCGTAGTTTAGCGGCGGAAGCTGTTGTCGATCACAAAGGTGATGAGTGGCATGATCTCCAGAACCTAGCACTAGCGTATCATTCGCGTAGCGCTAAACCGCTATCGAGGCGGAATTGATAGCAAGTGCTGGGTCGATTTACGACGGTTTTTCGAGATTTGCACGCCGGTTCTCTGCAATCGCACTGCAGAGGTCAGGGGTTCGATTCCCCTCAGCTCCACCACCACCCGCCAGCTCAGTTCGCCGCCAGCTGCCCGCGAATGGCGCCCGCCGGGAAATCGGCAGTGTGGACATTGACATAATAGTCGTAGGGCGCGGCGATGATCGCCGCGGCGAGCGCCTTTTCGACATTGAGGCATTCCTTGGTCGATCCGTCGACCGGGGCGGTCAGCGGAAGCACCGGCGGTCCGGCGACGCCCAGCGCGCCGCGGTGGATGTGCGCCGCGGTC
This sequence comes from Sphingomonas japonica, assembly GCF_006346325.1. Lineage (NCBI taxonomy): Bacteria > Pseudomonadati > Pseudomonadota > Alphaproteobacteria > Sphingomonadales > Sphingomonadaceae > Sphingomonas > Sphingomonas japonica. The sequence goes on from NZ_VDYR01000001.1 coordinate 269,268, forward strand.
GGCGTAGAGATGCCTCGCACCTGGATATCCACGCATACAGTGTTCGTGGTCGCATCGGCGGTCACCTTGGCGGTGCCGGTGCCGTCGCGATCGCCCGGGCCGGGCACTTCCTGATTTCCCACCAGCGCGGTCGTCCAGGTCTGGCCGACGGTACCGGCGATGGTCGCGCAAGCCCCGAGCGAGGCGGCAGTGAGGATCGGGACGGCGATGCGGCAGACGCGGACAATAATCATGTGCCGCACGCTAGCCTGCACCGCAGCGCTAGGAAAGGGATTCGTGCGCGGGCGTTCAGTGGTCGGCGAGCGCGCGTTCGGCAGTCGCGGCCTCGCGGGCTTCGCGCAGTTTCTGGGTCCGCTCGGCGCGATCCGCCATCTGTTCCCAGGCACGTCCGGCGCGCTCGCAGCGGTCGCGGACATTATCGAGCGTCGCGGCAGCGGCGGCTTCGAGCTCGGCAGCGGCGCGAGCGCGGTAGAATTCGGGGTTGTCGGCCATGCGATTCGTCACTCCACACAAGGGGATGGACAGAAACGGCGGCCCGCGAACCGGGCCGCCGTCGCATGGATGTCAGTCTGCAGCCTGGAGATTGACCGCGGCCTGCTTGCCGCGCTTGTCGTTCTCGAGCTCGTACTGCACGCGCTGGTCCTGCTGAAGCGTGACCATGCCTGCACGCTCGACCGCGCTGATATGGACGAAGGCATCGTTGCCGCCGCCATCCGGCGCGATGAAGCCATAGCCCTTGTCGGCATTGAAGAACTTGACGGTTCCGGTGATCATAGAAGGTCTCCTTGTCTTTCGGGGGCGAGCCAATGCAGCGCGCCCGGTGCCGTGGCAGCAGGGAAAGAAGGAGAAGGAGCCGCAAAGCGCCGTAGACCGTCGATATGCGACTGTAGCCACCCGCATATGGGGCAAGGCCGCAGAAATAGCAAGGAAGCTGCCAGTTTCCCTGCCTGCTGGTCATTTGTTCGCGTCGCGCGCATTCCTATATCGCGGCGATGGCAATCCAGATCCGCACGTCGCTCGACGAGCCCGATACCGGGCAGAACTTCATCCCGCATCGTCCTGCACGTCCCGCCAAGGCGGAGGGCGGGCGCCCGTTCAAGCTGGTGTCGGACTATCGGCCGGCAGGCGACCAGCCCGAAGCGATCCGCGAACTCGTCGAGGCCGCGTCGGCCGGCGAGCGCGACCAGGTGCTGCTGGGGGTAACGGGCTCCGGCAAGACGTTCACGATGGCCAAGGTGATCGAGGAATTGCAGCGCCCGGCGCTGATCCTCGCGCCCAACAAGATCCTGGCGGCGCAGCTTTACGGCGAGTTCAAGTCGTTTTTCCCCGACAACGCGGTCGAGTATTTCGTCAGCTATTACGACTATTACCAGCCGGAGGCCTATGTGCCGCGGTCGGACACGTATATCGAGAAGGAAAGCTCGGTAAACGAGGCGATCGACCGGATGCGGCACAGCGCCACCCGGTCGCTGCTGGAGCGCGATGACGTCATCATCGTCGCGTCGGTTTCGTGCATCTATGGCATCGGATCGGTCGAGACCTATTCGGCGATGATCTTCGACCTGAAAAAGGGCCAGGTCGCCGACCAGCGCGAGATCATCCGCAAGCTGGTCGCGCTCCAGTACAAGCGCAACGACGCCGCGTTCGCGCGCGGCAATTTTCGTGTGCGCGGGGACAGCCTGGAGATCTTCCCCTCGCATTACGAGGACAGCGCGTGGCGCATCAGCTTCTTCGGCGACGAGATCGAGGAGATCACCGAGTTCGATCCGCTGACGGGCTCGAAGGTGGCGAGCCTGGCGTCGATTCGCATCTATGCCAACAGCCATTATGTAACGCCGGGCCCCACGCTCAAGCAGGCGGCGGGCGCGATCAAGCATGAGCTGACCGAGCGGCTCAAGGAGCTGGAGGTGGAGGGAAAGCTGCTCGAGGCGCAGCGGCTGGAGCAGCGCACCAATTTCGATCTCGAGATGATCGCGGCGACGGGAAGCTGTGCGGGCATCGAGAATTATTCGCGCTTCCTGACCGGTCGCCTGCCGGGTGAGCCGCCGCCGACCCTGTTCGAATATCTGCCCGAGAACGCGCTGCTGTTCGTCGATGAGAGCCACCAGACGATCGGCCAGATCAATGCGATGGCGCGCGGCGACCACCGGCGCAAGATCACGCTGGCCGAATATGGTTTCCGCTTGCCCTCGTGCATCGACAACCGCCCGCTGCGCTTCAATGAATGGGACGCGATGCGGCCGCAGACCACCTATGTCTCGGCGACGCCGGGCGGGTGGGAGATGGAGCGGACCGGCGGCGTATTCGTCGAGCAGGTCATCCGTCCTACCGGCCTGATCGACCCGCCGGTCGAGATCAAGCCGGTAGAGGAGCAGGTCCAGGATCTGATCGTCGAGGCCAAGAAGACGGCCGAGGCGGGCTATCGCACGTTGGTGACGACGCTGACCAAGCGCATGGCCGAGGACTTGACCGAGTATATGCACGAGGCGGGGATCAAGGTCCGCTACATGCACTCCGACGTCGAGACGCTGGAGCGCATCGAGCTGATCCGTGACCTGCGCATGGGCGTGTACGACGTGCTGGTGGGCATCAACCTGCTGCGCGAGGGGCTGGACATCCCGGAATGCGGGCTTGTCGCGATCCTCGACGCCGACAAGGAAGGGTTCCTGCGTAGCGAAACTTCGCTGATCCAGACAATCGGCCGCGCCGCGCGCAACGTCGACGGGCGCGTGATCCTGTACGCGGACCGCATGACCGGCAGCATGGAGCGTGCGCTGGGCGAAACCAACCGGCGGCGCGAGAAGCAGGAGGCGTACAATGCCGCGCACGGCATCACTCCGGCGACGATCAAGCGCGACATCGGCGACATCATCGCGCATGTCGCGTCGAAGGACCAGGTGACGGTCGAGATCGATGCCGACCGCCCGCACATGGTCGGCCACAATCTGCGCGCCTATATCGAAGACCTGGAGAAGCAGATGCGCAAGGCAGCGGCGGACCTGGAGTTCGAGACTGCGGGACGGCTGCGCGACGAGATCCGTTCGCTGGAGGCCGACGAACTGGGGTTGCCCGATCACCAGAAGCGCGCCCCGGTGATGGGGCGCTCGAACGAAGGCAAGCCGGGCACGCGCAAGACCCGCTATGGCAAGCAGAGCAAGATGCGCATGGGCGGCGGGCCACGCGGGCGGTGACGCCTTTGCAGCACTGCGCATGGCGCGCAGGGCATCGCCTGCCTGCTTTCAGGCGGATCAGCGGGTAGCAGCCGTTGATTTTGGAAGTCCGGGTACGGCTTGCCGTAGCCGACTGCCGGGTCTAGCAACAACGTCCAGACACGGGAGTCGACAGTATGGACACAAGCACCCTTTTTCGCCTGGATGGGCGCGTTGCGCTGGTCACCGGCGGCTCGCGCGGGATCGGGCGGATGATCGCGGCGGGCTTCGTCGCGCAGGGTGCCAAGGTGTATATCTCGTCGCGCAAGGCCGACGCATGTTTCGAAACCGCCGAGGAACTGGGCTCGAACTGCATCGCGCTGCCGCAGGACGTGTCGACCGTCGCCGGGTGCAAGGCACTGGCAGCGCAACTGGCAGAGCAGGAAGCGCGGCTCGACATCCTCGTCAACAATGCGGGCGCGGCGTGGGGCGAACCGTTCGAGGATTTTCCCGAGAAGGGCTGGGACAAGGTCATGGACTTGAACGTGAAATCGCCGTTCTTCCTAACCCAGGCACTGCATCCCGCGTTGAAGGCGGCGGGGTCGCGCGAGCGGCCCGCCAAGGTGATCAACATCACCTCGATCGATGGGCAGCGGCTCAATCCGTGGGAAACGTACAGCTATCATGCATCGAAATCGGCGCTAATCTATCTGACGAAGCGGATGGCGGCGCGGTTGATCCGCGACGGCATCAACGTCACCTCGATCGCACCGGGAGCCTTTGCCAGCGACATGAACAAGGCCGCGCGCGACCACGGCGGTGACGTTGCCCGCCGTATCCCTGCGCAGCGCATCGGCGTGGACGAGGATATGGCAGGCGCGGCGATCTACCTGGCCAGCCGCGCGGGGGATTATGTGGTCGGCGACACGATCACCGTCGATGGCGGGCTGGTCAATGCGTCGCTGGGGGGCAGCATCGACGCGTGAGGCGGCTCAAGAAGCGCTGGTTTCGAGCGTAATCGAGAAACCGCCAATTCCCGTCCAGCCGCGTTTCTCGACTTCGCTCGAAACCAACGGGTGGAGGGAGCCGACCTACCGCTCGAACAGCTTCCACACTTTGGGCCGCCCGGTCGGCTTGGCCGTGCCGTCGATCCGCCGGGCGCGCAGGATACGGATCGGTTTCAGGATCATCTGCCCCTTCATCGCGTCGCGGCCGCCGCCGGTCGGCAGGGCGAGGATGCGTTTGACCGTTGCCATGCCGCCGATCACGCGACCGAACGCCGCGTAGCCGCGAAATTCGCCGCGTGCGTCCATCGACGGGGCAGGGCCGACGGTCAGGAAGAAATTGCCGCCCGCCGCCGCGGCGCCGCCGCCGCGCGCCATCGAGATCGTCGCATCAAGGTGGCGGATACCTGTCTTGGCGGTGGTTTCGAGTGGGAAGGTCGGCAGGATGCGGCGCGCGTCCATGCGGATGCCGCCCTGGATGAAGCCGGTCTGCGGATCGCGCTTGCGCCGCGTCGCGCGGTAGAAGGTCGTCCCGTCGAAGCGGCCATCGTCGACATAGGCCAGGAAATTGGCGGTGGTCGCCGGGGCGCGGCGGGCATCGAGCGCCAGCAGGATCGGACCTGCGCTGGTGTCGAGCCGGACGCGCACGACCGGCGGCTCGGCAGGTGCGGCGCCGAGCAGCAGCGCCAGCGGTGCCAGCAGCAATGTACGACGGAAATTCAATGGAGATTGCTCAGCGCGCGATCCCGCTCGCCGCGAGCACCGCCAGCGTGACGAGATCGCCCGCGGTCGAGGTCATCGGCGCGATCTGGACGTTCTTTTCCATACCGATCAGCATCGGCCCGATCATCTGGTCGCCGCCGAGCTCGCGCAGCAGTTTCGCCGAGATATTGGCCGATTGCAGCCCCGGCATGATCAGGATGTTGGCGGGGCCGGACAGCCGCGCGAACGGATAATTCTTCATCTGGCGGGCATTGAGCGCGACATCGGGTGCCATCTCGCCTTCATACTCGAATCCCACCTCGCGCCGATCGAGCACGCGCACCGCCTCGCGGATATTGTCGAGCCACTTGCCCTCGGGATTGCCGAAGGTCGAATAGCTTAGAAACGCGACGCGCGGCTCATGCCCCATGCGGCGCGCGACCTGCGCGGTCTGTTCGGCGAAGTCGGCCAGTTCCTCGCCGTTGGGGCGTTCGTTCACCGTGGTGTCGGCGATGAACACCGTGTGGCTCTGCCCAACCAGGATGTGGATGCCGAACGGCGTGCGCCCTGGCTCGGGATCGACGACGCGGCGTACCTCGCGGATCGACTGGGCATAGGCGCGGGTGACGCCGGTGATCATCGTGTCGCCTTCGCCGAGCTGAAGCAGCAGCGCGGCGAAGATGTTGCGATCCTGATTGACCATGCGCTCGACCTCGCGGCGCAGGAAGCCGCGCCGTTGCAGCCGCGCATAGAGGAAATCGACCATCCGCGGCACCAGCGGCGAGACACGGCTGTTGTGCACCTCGAAGCTCTCCGGATCGGGAACGCCCAGCGCCTTCAGCCGGTCATAGACGTCGTCGCGGCCGACCAGCACCGGCGTGCCGTAGCCGCCGTCGCGAAACGCGATCGCTGCGCGCAGCACGACTTCTTCCTCGCCCTCGGCGAAGATCACCCGCTTGGGCCGTGCGCGCGCGCCGTCATAGGCGAGGCTGAGCACCGATGTCGTCGGGTTGAGCCGCTGGCGCAGGCTCTGGCGATAGGCGGCCATGTCGAGGATCGGGCGCGTCGCCAGTCCCGTATCCATCGCCGCCTTGGCAACCGCCACCGACACCAGTTCCATCAGCCGCGGATCGAACGGCGCCGGGATGATGTAGTCCGGGCCGAAATTGTGCTGCACCCCATATGCCAGCGCCACTTCCTCGGGCACCCGCTCGCGCGCCAGCTCGGCGATTGCGTTGGCGGCGGCGATCTTCATCGCATCGTTGATCCCGGTCGCGCGCACGTCGAGCGCACCGCGGAAGATGAACGGGAAGCCGAGCACGTTGTTGACCTGGTTGGGATAATCCGACCGGCCGGTGGCGACGATCGCGTCGGGCCGTGCCGCCTTGGCCAGTTCGGGGCGGATCTCCGGCTCGGGATTGGCCATCGCGAAGATGATCGGCGCCTTGGCCATGTCCTTGACCATCTCGGGCTGGAGCGCGCCTGCCGCGGAGAGGCCCAGGAACACGTCGGCTCCGTGCAGCGCCTCGGTCAGCGTGCGCGTGTCGGTCTTGGCCGCATGCGCCGACTGCCATTGGTTGACGTCGTCGCGCCCTTGCCAGATCACGCCCTTGCGATCGCACAGGATGACGTGGTCGGCGCGCACACCCATCGCCTTCATCAGTTCGGTGCACGCGATCGCCGCTGCACCCGCGCCGTTGACGACGACCTTGATATCGCCCAGCCGCCGTCCGGTCAGCAGGCAGGCATTGATGAGGCCGGCGGCGGTGATGATCGCGGTGCCGTGCTGATCGTCATGGAACACCGGAATGTTCATGCGTTCGCGCAGCGTCTGTTCGATGATGAAGCACTCGGGCGCCTTGATATCCTCGAGGTTGATCCCCCCGAAGCTCGGCTCGAGCAGCGCGACGCAATTAATGAACGCATCGACGTCCTCTGTATCGACTTCCAGGTCGATCGAATCGACGTCGGCGAAGCGCTTGAACAGCACCGCCTTGCCTTCCATCACCGGCTTCGATGCCAGCGCGCCGAGGTTGCCGAGGCCCAGGATCGCGGTGCCGTTCGAGATGACGGCGACCAGATTGCCCTTGGCGGTATAGTCGTAGGCGGTCGCCGGATCCTCGTGGATCGCCTTGACCGGCACTGCGACGCCCGGCGAATAGGCCAGCGCGAGATCGCGCTGCGTCGCCATCGGTTTGGACGAGATGATCTCGATCTTGCCGGGACGCCCTTCGGAATGGAACAGCAGCGCTTCGCGGTCAGAAAACTGGTTGGTCTCGTCGGACATCCGGGCGCCTCTCCTCGTCGTTGCCCAGCCTTTACGCAGCGTCCGTCGCCGCGTCACCCCTTCCCGGCGCGGCATGCGCTTCCTAGCTGTGGCGCGACCCCTTCAAGGAGACGGCACATGAAGCTGAGCGGTAACACCATCCTCGTCACCGGCGGGGGCACCGGTATCGGCCGCGCGCTGGCCGAAGCGCTGCATGCACGCGGCAACAAGGTCATCGTCGCCGGGCGCAGACGTGAGGCGTTGGAGGAGGTCGCCGACGCGCATGCCGGGATCGCAACGGCAGTGCTCGACGTGTCCGATGCGGGGGCGATCATCGACGGAGCTGCGCGGATCGTCGCCGACCATCCCGACCTCAACGTCGTCGTCCACAACGCCGGGATCATGATCGCCGAGGACATGGCCGCTAGTGGCTATTCCACCGACACCGCCGAAGCGATCGTCGCCACCAACCTGCTAGGTCCGATCCGCCTGACCGCCGCGCTGCTGCCGCATCTGCGCAGCAAGGACGCGGCGGCGATCGTCACCGTGTCGTCGGGGCTCGCCTTCGTCCCGCTGGTCGCGACGCCGACCTACAACGCGACCAAGGCGGCGATCCACAGCTGGTCGCAATCGCTGCGCGCGCAGCTCGCAGATACGGGCATCGACGTGGTCGAGATCGTGCCGCCTGCAGTCGCGACCGACCTGATGCCCGGCCATGCCGACAATCCCAATTCGATGCCGCTCGACGCCTATATCGACGAAGTCATGGCCTTGCTGGAGGCCGATCCGGAGCGACACGAAGTGTGCGTCGAACGCGTCCGCTTCCTGCGCGAGGCCGAGCGCCGCGGCGACTATGATCAGGTGTTCGCGGCACTCAACTCAAGGCACTGAGGCGCCGTCACGGGCTGGCGGGCCGTTGCCTTCGGCGCGTCAGTCTTTATGCGCGGGCAGATGACGTTGCCCGCGCAAACCCCGATGATGGCGCAATACCAGGCGCTCAAGGCGGAAGCGCAGGATTGCCTGCTGTTCTACCGCATGGGCGATTTCTTCGAGATGTTCTTCGAGGACGCGCGCATCGCCGCTGCCTGTCTCGATATCGCGCTTACCGCGCGCGGCGAGCATGAGGGGGACAAGGTGCCGATGTGCGGCGTGCCCGTCCATGCCGCGACCGGCTATCTCCAGCGGCTGATCAAGGCAGGGCACCGCGTCGCCATCGCCGAGCAGATCGAGACACCCGAGGGGGCGAAGAAGGCGCGCGGATCGAAGGCGCTGGTCGCGCGCGCGATCGTGCGTGTGGTGACCGCCGGCACGCTGACCGAGGAAGCCTTGCTCGACACGCGCGCCGCCAATTGGTGCGCAGCGGTCGGCGAAGCGGGCGGCGGCATCGTGGTCGCTGCCGCCGACGTCTCGACCGGCCGGTTCGAGCTGTTCGAGGCCGACGCCGGTGCCTTGGGAGCAGTCCTCGCCCGGCTCGACCCGGCCGAAGTGGTCGTGTCCGAAGCCTCGCCGCATGCCGACGCTGCGACCGTGCTGCGCCCGCGCGGGGAATTCGACAGCAGCCGCGGCGAAGAACGGCTCAAGGCGCTGTTCGGTGTCGCGACGCTCGACGGGTTCGGGCAGTTCTCGCGCGCGGCATTGGCGGCGGCGGGCGGGCTGATCGCGTATCTCGACCATACTGCGAAAGGCGCGCTGCCGTTCCTGCGCCCGCCGCGCATCACCGCCAGCAGCGCGTCGATGGCGATCGATGCGGCGACGCGCGAGAGCCTGGAACTCACCCAGAGCGTAGGCGGCGTACGCAAAGGCAGCTTGGTCGACGCGGTCGATCGCACCGTCACCGGGGCAGGAGCGCGGCTGCTCGCCGCCGACATCGCCGCGCCGTTGATGGACCGAACTGCCATCGACGCGCGGCTCGACGCCGTGCAGCGCTTCCATGACGACCCGGCGATGCGCGACGCGGTGCGGCAGGCGTTGCGGACGCTGCCCGACATCGGCCGCGCGCTGGGGCGGCTGGCGGCAGGGCGGGGCAGTCCGCGTGATCTGGGCCAGTTGCGCGACGGACTCGACGCGGCATGGCATCTGGGCGAGCGGCTCGGCCGCATGGCGGCGCCGCCGCCGTTGCTGGTCGAACTGGCGCCGCAGCTTCGCGGGCATGGCGCGCTGATCGACCTGCTCAAGCGCGCGCTGGTGCCGACCCCGCCGATCGAGACCGCGCAGGGAAACTATATCGCCGAGGGCTATGACGCGGCGCTCGACGACCTGCGCGCGACCGGGGCGGGTGGCCGCAGGGCAATCGCCGCGCTCGAGGCCGAGTATCGCAAGCGCACAGGCATCGCCGCGCTCAAGGTACGCCACAATGGCGTGCTCGGCTATCATATCGAAGTACCGGCGCGTGCGGCCGATGCGTTGATGGCAGAGGGCAGCGGCTTCACCCATCGCCAGACGCTGGCCGGCGTGGTCCGCTTCAATGCCGCGGATCTTCACGATGCCGCGCTCAAGGTGACGCAGGCCGGGAGTCACGCGCTTGCTGCCGAGGCCGCGCATCTCGAGGATCTGACCGCCGCCGCGCTCGACCGCCGCCTCGCGATCGCCGAGACCGCCGACGCACTGGCGCGCATCGATGTCGCCGCGGCACTCGCCGAACGCGCGGCAGAAGGTGGGTGGGCGCGGCCGGTGCTGGTCGACCACGCCTGTTTCGACGTCGAGGGCGGACGCCACCCCGTGGTCGAGGATGCCATTGCCCGCACCGGCGGGCGCTTCGTCGCCAATGACTGCAGCCTGTCGGCAGCGTCGCGGCTGTGGCTGGTCACCGGGCCGAACATGGGCGGCAAATCGACCTTTCTACGCCAGAACGCGCTGATCGCCGTGCTGGCGCAGGCGGGAAGCTATGTCCCCGCGGCGCGCGCGAAGCTCGGCCTGGTCGACAGATTGTTCAGCCGGGTCGGCGCGTCGGACAATCTTGCGCGCGGGCGGTCGACCTTCATGGTCGAGATGGTCGAAACCGCCGCGATCCTCGCGCAGGCGACGCCCGACAGCTTCGTCATCCTTGACGAGGTCGGGCGCGGCACCTCGACCTATGACGGACTTGCCATCGCCTGGGCGGTGGTCGAGGCGATCCACGAGGACAATCGCTGCCGCTGCCTGTTCGCAACGCATTACCATGAGCTGACGCGGCTCGCCGAACGCTGCGAGGCGCTGTCGCTGCACCATGTCCGCGCGCGCGAGTGGAAGGGTGACCTCGTCCTGCTCCACGAAGTCGCCGACGGACCGGCGGATCGCAGCTATGGTCTCGCGGTCGCGCGGCTGGCGGGGATGCCGCCCGCCACGGTCCAGCGCGCCAAGGCGGTGCTCGCCAAGCTCGAAGCGGGGCGCGCCAGCACCGGAGGGCTGGCGGCGGGTCTCGACGATCTACCGCTATTCGCCGCCGCGATGCAGGTCGAGGAAGCGGCGGGCGATCCGCTGCGCGACGCGCTGGAGGCGCTGGAGATCGACGCGCTGAGCCCGCGCGATGCGCTGGACGCGCTGTATCGGCTAAAGGATATCGCCCGGGCGGACTGAAGCGGTGGGCATCGCCGCCGCGATCTGGTACCCGGGCCCCTCAGCCACGCATTCGGGCCATTTTTGGCCCACCTGTCGCGCCGTTCGGCGCGCGCGTGGCATGCCGGTCGTCCGGCGCGGATCGCGCGCCCTTCATTCTGCGACCGGCGAAAAATGGGGGAGAACCATCATGACGACCGTCGCCATCCGCGATGACGCCACGGGCACCAAAGCCAATATGAGCGCGATCTACGACCAGGCTGACCCGCGTGCCTATTTTCGCGAACTCGGCAAGCTCGATTATGCCATTCCGGCCGCGGCGCAGCCCGTATTCCAACGCATGGTCGATGCCATCCGTGCCCGGCGCAAGGGGACGGTCCATGCGCTCGACCTCGGCTGTTCCTATGGGATCAATGCCGCCCTGCTCAAATATCCGCTCGCGATGGCGGACCTGCAGGCGCGCTGGACCGATCCGGTGCTGCACGGCATCGACAGCGATGCGGTACGCGAGGTCGATCGCGCCTATTTCGATGCGCAGCCGTGCGCGGACGTGCGCGTCATCGGGCTCGACCCGTCCGAACCGGCGATCGCCTATGCCGAGGATGTCGGTATTCTCGACGACGGGGTGACGCTCGATCTCGAGCGCAATGCCGTGCCGCCGGCGCTTGCCGAGACGCTGGCGCCGATCGACATGATCGTCTCGACCGGCTGTGTCGGCTATGTCACGCAGCGCACCTTTGCAGCGCTGATGCCAGCGGTCACCGCTGGCGCCGCACCGTGGATCGGCAATTTCGTGCTGCGGATGTTTCCCTATGACGCGATCGAACAGACGCTGGGCGGCTGGGGCTATGTCACCGAAAAGCTCGAGGGCGAGACGTTCGCTCAGCGCGCCTTTGCTTCGGATATCGAGCAGGAGCGGGTGATGGCACAGGTCGACCGGCTGGGGCTCGACACCGCGGGGCTGGAGGCGGACGGCGCGCTCCACGCCGAGTTCTTTCTGTCGCGGCCCAAAAACGAAGCCGATATCCCGCTTGCCGACCTGATCGACCAGGCGACCTGACTCAATAGGGCGGCGCGCGGCGCTGGCGCTGCGCGCGCGCCGCCTCTGCCCACCAGGCGAGATCGTCGGCGAAGCGCGGAAACGCCTTGTCGAGCGCGGCGCCGCCCTCGCCGACGGGATTGCCGCCGGCATCGAGGCTCGCGCCGATCGTGCCGACGGTCAGGGTGCTCGGCACCACGACCATGCCCATTTCGGACAGCGTCGGGTGCCACATCGAATTGCTGCGCGCACCGCCCAGCCGTCCGGCCGAATAGCTGGCGATAGCCGCGGGGCGCCAGAACCATTCCTCGAGGAAATGATCGGTCAGGTTCTTGAGCCCGGGCTGCATGCCCCAATTATATTCGCCGGTGACGAAAACGAAGCCATAGGCGCTGCGGATCTTGCCCGCCAGCTCGGCCATCGCCGCCGGTGCTTCGCCCTCGGCATATTCCTTGAACATGCGATCGAGCATGGGCAGACCGACGGCCTGCGCATCGATCAGTTCCGCCGCCGCGCCGCGCTGCGCGAGGCGATCGACCAGGTAGCGCGCGAGCCGGATGCCCGCGCGATCGGAGCGGTACGATCCATACAGGACAAGGATGGTGTCGCGCATTCACCTGCTCCAGACATGAAAGAGGCCGCCGAGCCCCGTCAGGGACCCGGCGACCTCCGACATGGTCAGCGGCCGGAACTTCCAGCGCGGGAGACCATGCGGGCCGCTTGCCGTTCGGGTCGGACGTTGATTGGAGGAAAGATCCTCCCGTCGTCCCCGGTCAGGCGATCAGCGGCGCGTCTCCCGAACGAACTGAACCGACCCCATTGCTGAACCATGAGACATCGGATCACCTCCTTTCGCTGGTTGAAACACAATGTACCGTGCTCGGTACGCGTCGATATGTGAGTCATCCCGCAATCAAGAACAAGACTTGTAATTCGAGAAAAATTGGACGATTCTCGTCGGCCTGCGCAAATCGGCCCGACACCGATCGGACTGGGTTCAGCGCGGTCCCGAACAGCCTTGGATAACGTCACGGACCCTGCGATCGGTGGGGATAGACAGTGGCGGTGCGGTATCGATCTGCACTGCCAGTTGACCATCGGCGCGCATCAGCGTGTCGGCGACGAAGCGGTCGTCGGCGGTGGTTTGCGCGACCAGCGTGCCGCCCTCGTTAATCGCCGGATAGGTCGCCGCTCCTGATGCCGCAACGATCCGGATCGCGGCGCCGCGCGCGCCGGGGCGGATGAACGCGATGGAGCGCGCGGCGGGGTCGCAGCGGATCGCGAACGTCGCCGGGCGGGCTTTGGTGCCGAACCGGGCTACGGCGCCGGCCTGCTCCCAGCTGCCTGTGGCCGGCACGGCACCGTCAAGTTCGGGCGCGGGCAATTCGCCGGGCGCGAGCGGGGCGGCAGGGGAAACGGGCGCGGCGGGCGTTTCGGTCGCGGGGACGGCGATCGTCACCGCGTTTGCCGCTGGCTCGGGCTCGGCGGAACATCCGGCGAGCAGCGCCGCGCAGCCTAGCGCGGCGCGGCGGATCACGCGCGGCAGTCCTCGGTCACGCGCAGGATCTCCGCCCAGGACGGAAGCACCAGTTGCGGCATTGCCGACACCGCCACCAGCACTCGGCCGCGGCTGAAGCCCATCGCATCGAGCAGGCTGTCGCGCGGCGTCACGGCGGCGGCGACGTAGGCCGGGGTTCCCCCGGTCGGACGCGCGGTCAGCGCACGCGTGGCGCTGGTGGTGCGGATGGTCATCGTTGCCGGCCCGGTGGCGCTACCCCGGCGCGACAGGAACAGCTGGCCGGCAGCGCGATCGCAGCGGATGGTGAAATCGGCATCGGCGCCGCTGCGCCCGAACAGCGCGATCGATCCGCGCTCGTCGCGGCGATAGACCCAGTCGCCCGGCGTCGGCGGAAGATCGGCCCAGTTGACTGCGGCCGGGGCCGGCGTGGGCGGCGGGGTCGGTGCCGGCGCGGGGGCAGGCGTCTCGACCGGCGGGGGCGGCGGCTCGGCGCGCGGCACGCAGGCTCCGAGTGCGAGGAAGCCTGTGGTGACAAGGGCAAGACCCGGAAAGCGACGCGACATGCCGGCGGTTATGCGCGATGCGTGGCCGGCGCTCAACCGCTGTCTCCCGCTGCTCGCGGATTTCGGACGAAACCGCTGCACCGCCCGGCGAAGCGCAGCGCCACGTCGGCAGCCCGGCCGCTGGCAACCACTTGGCCGCCCTTACGCACGGCGATCGTTCCCGTCGCCCCGCGTAGCGCGCCCAGTGCTCCCAACGGGTCGTGCAGCGCCGCGATCACCGCCGCCGCCCCGGATTCGGATGGGTCGGTTCGGGCGGGAGCGGCAGTGAACCAGGCATCGCCGATCGCTACTGTCAGGCGGGCTCCGGGCGCGCCTTGCCACACGAGATAGGGCGGTTTTTCCCGTGTGCACACCAGCGCGACGCCGTCACCCTCAGGCGCTGGCAGGAACAGCGCGGTCTCGGTCGGCGCATTGAAGCTGCGCGCCACGTCGCGGGGCAGCGTGCGGCCGGGATCGAGCACGCCTTCGAGATCAGCAGCGATCGCCGCTCCCTCGATCGTGCCGAGCGCCGCCTGGCGCGCCCGTTCCGCCTCGATCCGCGCGCGTCGCGTCGCCTCCGGCCCATCGGCGAGGGTAAGGTAGCGCTCGACCGCATGGACCCAGATGTCATCCGGCCCGTCCACCGTCTCGAAGGTCCGGGCAAAGGCGTGGAATGCCGGCTGGATGCCGTCGTCGCCTTGCTCGAACATCACCACCACCAGTTCGCCCAGCGCATAGAATTGGCGGATGCATCCGCCGATGCCGGTGCTGAAATGCGCCTCGCTTAGCGGTGTGACGATCGCCGGAACCGGATTGCCGTTCCATGCGGTCAGCCCGAACAGTTTTAGCCGGTCGGGCGGGACGCTGCCCCTGAGAGCCCGCACCAGCTCGACCTGCAGTTCGGGCGCGAAGTCGTCCGGTTCGGGGCCGTGTTCGGTCGGACCGCCGACGACACGCACCAGCATGATCGCGTCGGCCTGTTCGACTAGCTCGAGATTGTCGGGTACGCGGTAGCCCTCGCGCATCGAGCATGCGAATGCCGGGGCGGTCCAGGCGATCATCGCGACCGCAGCCGCGATCAACTTGCGTATCGTCATCGTCCGGCTCCCCGACCCTGCACGGGAGATGGTAGCGTCGCGACCGGGCCGCGCCGCCGGCTATTCGAGCGTGGTCGTCGTCTCGATCGCGTCGAGCATCCCGGGAAGCCAGGCGTCGCCGTCGCGCAGGCGGAAGCTGTTGGTGTAGCCCCAGGCGCAGCTCTGGACGCCGACCGACGCGAAGGCGGCGCTGACGGTGTTCATATAGGCGACGCGCTCTGCCAGTGGCACTTGCGGGTGGTCGATCGCGCCATATTCGCCGACGAACGGCACCCGGCCGGTGCGTTCGATATAGGCGGTAACCTTGTCGAGATCGCTGCGCAGCGCGGCGATGTCGGCGTCACTGCCGAAGCTGCGGCCCAGGGCAGGTGCCGGCGACACCCAGTTCGCGCCCTGATGGGTGAACGCGAACGGATCGTAGTAATGGAAGGTCGGCACGAGATACGGGTCGTCGGGCATCGGCAGGCTGGCGAGCGAGCCGATGCCGCTGTAATTCTCGCCGCCGATCACTACCGGGCGGGTCGGGTTGCTCGCGCGGACCTGGGCCAGCGCCGGGGTCAACACCGATAGCAGATTGTCGTCGTCTAGGACGTCGTGCGGTTCGTTGAGCAGTTCGAACCAGACGCTGTCCGGTGCGTCGGCGAACGTCGCCGCGATCTGGCGCCACATCGCGGCGAAGCGCTCGCCATGCGCGGGCGGGTCGGCGAAAAGCTCGTCATAATGATGCATGTTGAGCATGACGTTGAGCCCGGCGTCGGTCGCGGTCTCGACAAGGTGCTCCACGCGGGAGAGGAATGCCGGGTCGATCGCATAGGGCGGCGTGGTCGCGGCATGGGCCGACCAGCGCACCGGCAAGCGGATGCTGTCGAAGCCGCCCGCCTTGATGATCGCGAAGTCGGCATCGACGATCGCGCGGCCCCATTCGCCTTCGGTCGGCGCCTCGAGATGGTTGGCCATGTTGACGCATTTGCCGAGCGGCAGCGCGACGCCGGTCATCGCGCGCGCGGCAGGCCCGGGGACGAATGCGGCGGGGGCGGGGGTCGGCGTCGCGGTCGGCGTGGGAGTCGCGGTCGGCGTGGGCGAGGGCGGCGCGATCACGCTGCCGCCGCCACCGGCCCCGCCGCTGCACCCGGCGACACCGGCGGCCAGCGCTGCAAGGATCCATCGCCGCATCTGCCCGCTCCCGTGTTGCTCTTATTGCAAAACGATATCGAGATTATGCGCATGCCGCAACCGTGCGGCCTGTGGCTGGCAACGGAAATGCCCGCCGGAACGCGTCCGGCGGGCACCTTTCCTCCCCAGGAAACAAAGGGCCGGCGCAGCAAAGGGGGACGCGCGCCGGCCAGGACGCTACGCGGCGGCGCGGATCGGCACCTTGGCCTCGAATTGTGCTGCCTCGGTGGACTCGGCGAGTGCGGTCGTCGAACTGGCGCCGCCCGCCAGCGTCGTCGCTACCAGGTCGAAATAGCCGGTGCCGACTTCGCGCTGGTGGCGGGTAGCGGTGTAGCCATCGGCTTCGGCGGCGAATTCGGCCTGTTGCAACTCACTGTAGGCCGCCATCCCGCGGTCCTTGTAGCCGCGCGCCAGTTCAAACATGCCGAAGTTGAGCTGATGGAAGCCCGCCAGCGTGACGAACTGGAACTTATACCCCATCGCGCCGATCTCGCGCTGAAAGCGGGCGATGTCATGCGTATCGAGATTGGCTTCCCAATTGAAGCTGGGCGAGCAGTTATACGCCAGCATCTTGTTCGGAAACTCCGCCTTGATCGCCTCGGCGAAGCGGCGGGCATCGTCGAGATTGGGTTTCGACGTTTCCCACCACAGCAGGTCGGCGTGCGGTGCGAAGGCGAGGCCGCGCCGGATGCAGTGATCGACGCCAGTGCCTTCCTTCAGGCGGAAGAAGCCTTCGGGCGTGCGCTCTCCGGTCAGGAATTCATGGTCACGCGCGTCGATGTCCGAGGTGATGAGCTTCGCGCTCTCGGCATCGGTGCGCGCGCAGATGAGCGTCGGCACGCCCGCGACGTCGGCGGCGAGGCGCGCGGCGTCGAGATTGCGAATATGCGCCTGGGTCGGGATCAGCACTTTTCCACCCAGATGGCCGCACTTTTTTTCCGATGCCAGCTGGTCTTCGTAATGCACGCCCGCAACGCCGGCGGCGATGTACGCCTTCATGATCTCGTAGCAGTTGAGCGGCCCGCCGAAGCCAGCTTCGGCATCGGCGACGATGGGTGCGAACCAGTCCCGCGTCGCGCCGCCCTCGCTATGCTCGATCTGATCGGCGCGCTGGAGCGTCGCGTTGATCCTGCGCGCGAGTTCCGGCCCGGCATTGGCGGGATAGAGCGACTGGTCGGGGTACATCTGGCCCGCGGTGTTGGCGTCGGCGGCGACCTGCCAGCCTGACAGGTAGATCGCCTTCAATCCGGCGCGCACCATCTGCATTGCCTGGTTGCCGCTCAGCGCGCCGAGCGCGTTGATATAGTCCTCCGACTGGAGCAGTTCCCACAACCGGTTCGCACCGCGCGTCGCCAGCGTATGCTCGATCGTCACCGATCCGCGGAGCCTCTCTACATCGGCAGGCGAGTAGGGCCGCTCGATGCCTTCGAAGCGGCCGGCGGGGGCGGGGACAAGGCTCTCGAAGGTCGTCATGTCAGTTCCTTTACAGCTCCGCGGGCAGGAGGTGCATCTGGTTTAACCTGACGAAGCCCAAGAATACGAGCAACGACGCTCGACAATCACGTGCGCTAGTCGGGCAAGGATAGACCATAGCTTGAAACCCTGTCACAACATGACAAAGGGGATAGGCGATGGCCGACGACAAGCTGTACGCGGGACACGCGGTGCGCAGATTGCGGCGCGGAGCCGGGCTAACCCAGGCGGCGATGGCGGAGATGCTGGGCATCTCGCCAAGTTATCTGACGCTGGTCGAGCGCAACCAGCGGCCCTTGTCCGCGACATTGCTGCTCAAACTGGCGCAGGCGTTCGATTTCGATCCGCGCCAGCTGGCCGCGCGCGATCCCGGCGGCGGCGCCGATGCGCTGCGGCGGCGGCTCGCCGACCCGCTGTTCGCCGATCTCGAAATCGACCGCGCCGAATTGGCTGAATGGCTGGCCGCCGCTCCCGGGGGTGCCGAGGCGTTCGCGCGCGCCTATGACCGCGGCGGCGCGGACACTGTTCTTGCCGCCGATCCCGCCAGCGAGGTCCGGCGCGAGATCGAGCGCTGGGGCAATCATTTCGCCGACCTCGACGCGCAAGCCGAAGCGCTCGCCGACGAGGTGCGGCTGAGCGCGGGCGATCCGGCGTCGGCGCTGGGCGAGCGGTTGCGCGGCCGGCACCAGATCGCGGTCCGCATCCTGCCGGCCGAGATACTGCCGGGCACGCTGCGGCGGCTCGACCTGCATGCGCGGCAATTGCAGCTGTCCGAAATGCTCGACGCGGCGTCGCGCTGCTTTGCGCTGGCGCAGCAGATCGGCGTGCGCGAGGCGCGAGGCGAGATCGACGCGCTGGTGCGCGGCGCGGGGTTCGCCGACCGGTTGAGCGAGCGGCTGTATCGCCGCCACCTCACCAGCTATTTCGCCGCCGCGGTGATGATGCCCTATGCCCGCTTCCTGCGCGCGTGCGAGGCGACGGGGTACGACATCGAACTGCTGCAACGCCGCTTCGGCGCGGGCTTCGAGCAGGTGGCGCACCGGCTGACCACGCTGCAACGGGTGGGCGCGCGGGGTCTCCCGTTCTTCATGCTGCGCATCGACCGCGCGGGGCAGGTGTCGAAACGCTATGCCGGAGCAAGCGGAGCGGCGCTGGTCGAGGGGCCCGGCCTGTGCCCGCTCTGGAACCTGTTCGACGCATTTTCACGCAGCGGCGAGATCGTCACGCAGCTGGTCGAGACGCAGGACGAGGCGCGCTGGTTCACCCTGGCACGCACGGTGCAGCCGCAAGGGACCCGCGCCGGGGCGGTGCGCGCGCGCTTCGTAGTGGCGCTGGGCGTCGCTGCGGAGCGCGCCGGCGACCTGGCGCTTGCTCGAGGGGGCGATGCCGAAGCCCGGGCGATGCCGATCGGCCGCGGATGCCGGGCCTGTACCCGGCTGGACTGTCCGCAGCGCAGCGCCGCCCCCGCGGGCCGTGCGCTGGTCGTCACCGAGCATGAGGCAGGAGTGACACCGTTCACCTTCGTCGCCGATTGACGCGCGGCCCGTCCCCCTTTGCGCTGACGAAGCGACTGAAGGGCATCCTGAGAGGAAGCCGACGTTACAGCCCAATCGGCGCGATGCTCCAGACGATACGTCGCGATTCGAACCAGTCCATCGGTTTGCCGCTCTTGGCGATGGCTGGGCGATATCGCCCGCGCGCCACGAGCTGCTCGCAGGCTGCGCTGTCCAGCACGGAATTGCCGCTCGACCGCAAGACCGCGCAGTCCTTGGCACGGCCATCAGTCGCGATGCGCCAACGGATGATCGTTTCGCCATGTTGGCCCTCACTAGCCGCGCGGAGCGGATAGGCATACCAATCGCTCATGTCGCCGATTGGCACCGGGCGAGTGGCGAGCATATCGGGATCGATGCCCCAGCCGCGAATCTGGTCGGACTCGCATTTCCGGAGCGCTGCAACGGCCTTGCCCGCGGAGGTCAGTGTCATGGCGACCGGCGGCTGGCGATGCTCCTCGATCGTGACCGCACTTTCCTTGCCAAGGGTTTCAAGCCCGGAGCGGGAGATGAAGAAGCGGAGCAGCCGTTGGTCGGTATTGGGAACCGGAAGGCTCACGCCGTTCCTGCTCGACAGCAGCTTGTCGGCGCCGAACGACATCGAGACGCTGCCGCGCCGCCACCCCTTCGTGGGCTGTTCGAAGCGGAGTAATACCACCTCTACCTGATCATCGCCCGGCGCGAGCCGGAAGCCCAGTTCCGCCTTTTCCGCGCCGTCGGCATAGCTGCGCGTCAGCAGGCACAAGTCCTGCTGATAATCGAGTACCCATTTGCCGTTCGGGACGTAGGATGGATCGGCAGTGGCTATCAGCGCGACCGCAAGTCCCCAGATTGCCGACATTGTATCCCCCGACACAGGCGCGCAGCGCGTGTATGCCGATCATAGCGTCGGCGATGACATACGCTACTCCCCAAGATGGCGTTCACCTGCTACGGCCCCGCGCATCATGCTCAACCTCAACACTATCACGGTGCGCCTCGGCGGGCGCACGATCCTCGACGGCGCGACCGCGGCGTTGCCGCCGGGCAGCCGCGTCGGCCTGATCGGGCGCAACGGCGCGGGCAAGTCGACGCTGGTGCGGGTCATCGCCGGCCTGCTCGAACCCGATGGCGGGTCGGCGGAAATGCCCAAGGCGGCGCGATTGGGCTATATCGCGCAGGAAGCGCCGTCGGGTACGGCAACGCCGTTCGAGACGGTGCTAGCGGCCGATACCGAGCGCGCGCGGCTGCTCGACGAGGTCGAGGGGCTGGAGGACATGGACCGCGTGGTCGAGATCCACGAGCGGCTGATCGCGATCGACGCGCATGCTGCGCCCGCGCGCGCTGCGCGCATCCTGGTCGGGCTGGGCTTCGACGAGGAGGCGCAGGGGAGGCCGCTCGACAGCTTTTCGGGCGGATGGAAGATGCGCGTCGCGCTGGCGGCGCTGCTGTTCAGCCAACCCGACCTGCTATTGCTCGACGAGCCGTCGAACCATCTCGATCTCGAAGCGGTGATGTGGCTCGAGGACTTCCTCAAGAGCTACAAGGCGACGATCGTGGTCGTCAGCCACGAGCGCGATTTCCTCAACAACGTCGTCGATCACATTCTCCACCTGCAGGGCGGAAAGGTGACGCTGTATCCCGGCGGCTACGACGCGTTCGAGAAGCAGCGGGCGGAGCGGATGGCGCAGCTCGCAGCGGCCAAGGCCAGCCAGGATGCGCAGCGCGCCAAGCTGCAGGACTATATCGCGCGCAATTCCGCCCGCGCGTCGACCGCCAAGCAGGCGCAGTCGCGGCAGAAGGCGCTCGCGCGGATGGCGCCGATCGCGGCGATGGCGGAAGATCCGTCGCTGAGCTTCGACTTTCCCGATCCTGACGAGCTACGTCCGCCGCTGGTGACGCTCGATCTCGCCAGCGTCGGTTATGGCGATACGGCGATCCTCAAGCGGCTGAACCTGCGGCTCGATCCGGACGACCGCATCGCGCTGCTCGGCCGCAACGGCAACGGCAAGACGACGCTTGCCCGGCTGCTCGCCGCGCAGCTGACGCCGATGGACGGCGACATTACCGTCAGCGGCAAGATGCGGGTCGGCTATTTCACCCAGTATCAGGTCGAGGAACTCGACGTCGACGATACGCCGCTGGCGCATATGACGCGGGTGATGGACGGCAAGTCGCCGGGGGCGGTGCGTGCGCAACTCGGGCGGTTCGGGTTTTCGGGCGACAAGGCGACGACGCGGGTCGGCAAGCTATCGGGCGGCGAGCGCGCGCGGCTGGCGCTGGCGCTGATCACTCGCGATGCGCCGCACATGCTGATCCTCGACGAGCCGACCAACCATCTGGACGTCGATGCGCGCGAGGCGCTGATTCAAGCGCTCAACGCGTATAGGGGCGCGGTGGTTGTGGTCAGCCATGATCGCCACATGCTCGAGACCACGGCGGATCGGCTGGTGCTGGTCGATCAGGGCACGGCGCGCGAGTTCGAAGGGTCGCTCGACGACTATATCGCGCTGGTGCTCGGGCAATCGGCGGCGGAAAAGGCGGCCAAGAAGGACAAGAAGGCCGATCGCAAGGCGGCAGCGGCGGCGCGCGAGAAGGAAGCCGAGCTGCGCAAGGACGCCAAGGCTGCGGAGGCGGAAATCGCGCGGCTGACCAAGGAGAAGCAGGCGCTGGACCATGCGATGTTCGCGCCGGCCGAGGCGCAGGCGGCGCTTGCCAAGCTGTCGATGTCGGAACTTATGAAGCGGCATTCGGAAACGGTCACGGCACTCGACGCGGCCGAGGCGCGGTGGCTTGCGACAAGCGAGGCGATGGAGCAGGTGCAAGCGTAGCGGGCGGTTCCCGGCTTGCGGTCGCGGTCGTTTACCGGCAGCATTCGCGCGCCGATGTGGGAGAGAGCCATGCTGTTGCTGTTCACTGCACTTTTCCTGCAGACTGCGGCCGCGCCTTCGGCCGAGGCGGAGGCGCTGGGATTGCGTCTGGCCCAAGCCGGAACGCTGGCGTCGATCGCGCCGATGCTGATCGAGAAGGACTTAGGCGAGCTTGCTGCCGAGGATAGCAGCCTGACCCCCGCCGAGCGCGACCGGCTGCTGGAGATCGGCCGCACGCAGGGCCGCGCCGGATATGCCAGGGTGACCGCTGCGATCGGGCATGCCTATGCCAAGCGGCTGAGCGTCGCCGACCTGACGCTGCTGGTGGCACATGCCGAGGATCCCGCGGCGCGGCGCTTCTCGGCCGCGGTTCCCGGAGCGCTTGCCGAGGCGATGCAGGGCATCGGTACGATCGACCTGAAAAAGGATGTTGCCGCCGCGTTCTGTCGCGACACCGGGAAGCTGTGCGATCGCGACTGATACGGGACCGGCATCGCCGCTATCTTCAGAACGGCTGCTCGGAGGGTTATGGCCGGCGCATTGCGCGGGTCAGAGACCGGATCAACGCTTCCGAAGTCGCCTCGTCGTCGAACGGGCGACCGTTCGTGAGCAGCACGGCCGCGTGCGTCGGTGTTCGCACGACGAGCGCGAAGATACCCGGAATGGCTCCGAAATGGGTCAGCGTTCCGTCCGGCCGGATGCGCCACCCCAGTCCGTAATGGCTCTGCCCTGCAACGGCGAAGGGGGGCCTGAAGCGCACCAGCGGATCGACCGGCCCTGCGGCGAACCGCCAGTAATCCAGGGCGGACCCGGTCCATCCACCCGCCGGCCCCAATGCGCGCCATGCATTGGGTGAAAACCGGCTGGGATGCGTGACGCTGGGCAGCCCAAGATAGGCCAGCCCCGACCGCCGCGGGCGCAGGATGAGACGTGCAACGGCTTCGGCATAATCAAGTCGGGCCGCACGTTCGATCGCCTGCCCGATGCGGCAATAGCCGATGTTCGAATAGGCATAGCGCTCGCCGGGGCGGAAATCATTCGCAGGCATGCGATTGGCGATGACACGGCAATCGTCTGGATCGGCAAGCCCGATCCGCTGAGCGCTGACAGGGTCGCCGATCGGGTCGAAGGTGAGCGCCCGGTCCCAGCCGCCGCTATGTGAAAGCAGCTGGCGAAGCGTTGCCCCGTTTGCGGTTTCGGGAAGCGGTCGGTCGAGCCGAAGCTTGCCCAAGCGGACCAGCGCCAACGCAGTAGCGGCGGTAAGCGGCTTTGCCAGACTGGCGAGGCGGAAGCGGTCGCCGACCCGCATCGGCTGGCCCGGCGCCGCTTCACCCCAGGCGACCAGTCGCACGGGTCCGCCGATCGGCCCGATCGCGAGCACCGCGCCGCCGATGCCTTCGCGCGCCAGCATGCTCGGGATGGCGCGCTCCGGCGCAGGCGGCAGGTGCGCGCATGCGATCACGGATCCGAGCAGAAGCGCCATCGGGAGGGCCAGCAGCAGCAAAGCGCGCCGGCGCCACCGCGGGCGGAGTGGGGGCAGGGGCGGGCGGGGCAGGACCACGCTGGCGCGCTACCGCGAAAACGCTAAGATAGCGTGATGGCACGCATCGCGACCTATGCCGAATTCTGGCCCTTTTACCTTCGCGAGCATGCGAAGCCGGAAACGCGGCGGCTGCATTATATCGGCACCGCGCTCACGTTGCTGTTGCTGCTGGTCGCGCTCAATTCGGGCGGGTGGTGGTGGCTGGCGATCCCGCTGGCCGGGTACGGCTTTGCTTGGTTCGCCCATTTCCGGGTCGAGAGAA
Source organism: Sphingomonas japonica (assembly GCF_006346325.1). Taxonomy (NCBI): domain Bacteria; kingdom Pseudomonadati; phylum Pseudomonadota; class Alphaproteobacteria; order Sphingomonadales; family Sphingomonadaceae; genus Sphingomonas; species Sphingomonas japonica. The sequence goes on from NZ_VDYR01000001.1 coordinate 292,973, forward strand.
ACCGGCCGGCGACGTTCACCCATCCTTTATGGTCGCTGGTGAGCGATTACCGCATGTTCTTCCTGGCAGTGACGGGTCGATTGGGGCCGCATCTGCGGGCGGCCGGCGTGGCGACCTGAAGCGCGTGTCGCCGCGGATCGGGCCCGACGCTTTCGGGCGGCAAAGGCGAGCTACCTTGCGATCCGCCTGAAGGCGACCCTATCTCGCTGTCATGCCCATCGCGCCCAACACCCTCGCCCTGATCGGAAATACGCCGCTGGTTCGCCTCAATGGACCGAGCGAGGCGGCCAATGCCGACATCTTCGGCAAGTGCGAATTCGCCAATCCGGGTGCCAGCGTGAAGGATCGCGCGGCGCTGTTCATCGTCGAGGATGCCGAAGCGCGCGGCTTGATCCGGCCGGGGGGGACGATCGTCGAGGGGACCGCGGGAAACACCGGGATCGGGCTGGCACTGGTCGCCAATGCCAAGGGGTATCGCACGATCATCGTCATGCCCGAGACCCAAAGCCGCGAGAAGATGGACACGCTGCGCGCGCTGGGCGCCGAACTGGTGCTGGTGCCCGCCGCGCCTTATTCGAATCCGGGGCATTTCGTTCACACCAGCCGCCGCATCGCCGAGGAAACGCCCAACGCGATCTGGGCCAACCAGTTCGACAATATCGCCAATCGCCGCGCGCATATCGTCGGCACGGCAAGCGAGATCTGGGAGCAGATGGACGGGCGGATCGACGGGTTCACCTGCGCGGTCGGCACTGGCGGGACGCTGGCAGGCGTCGGCCTCGGCCTCAAGGAGCGCGACGGCGACGTTCGGATCGCCCTGTCCGACCCGCATGGCGCCGCGCTGTACGAATATTATGCGTGCGGCGAGCTCAAGTCCGAGGGCTCGTCGGTTGCCGAGGGCATCGGCCAGGGACGGATCACCGCCAATCTGGAGGGGGCGCCGATCGACACGCAGTTTCGTATTTCCGACGAGGAAGGTCTCGAATGGGTCCGGCGGCTGCTCGACGAGGAAGGGCTGTGCCTCGGCCTCTCGTCGGGGATCAACGTCGCCGGTGCGGTGCGGCTGGCGCGCGAGATCGGCCCGGGTGCGCGCGTGGCGACGATCCTGTGTGACACCGGGTTCCGGTATCTCTCGACGCTCTACAACCCCGAATGGCTGATTTCCAAGGGGCTGCCGGTTGCTGAAACGCTTCGCGGCGATTGAACGGTCGACAAGCGGGCCCAGTTCGTACCATATATGTCACAGCCATGAAGAGCCGGTCGCAGGAATCTCCCCAAGCAATGCAGCGCGTTCGTGTCGGTGTGACCGGCCTTGCGTCGGTCGTCCTGCTGATCGGCGTCGCCGCGGCGGTGTGGAGTTCGGCAAGCCGAGAAGCTCCGGTGACGGCGGTCGGCGCGTCCAATTCGGCCGTAGTCGCCAATATTACCAGCCCTATCGACGCGACCGGTGACGCCGCCGCCGTGGAGACCGAGCCTCTCGCCGAGCTGGGAGCCGCGCCGAGCACCGCATCGACCGAAGAGGTCAATGCCGCGGATATCGAGCGAGCGCTGAACATCTACGACGAGGCTGTCCCGCCCGCCCCGCCGCCCCGCTGAAAGATCCTCACAGTATCGGTCTGATCGCGATCGCACGAGTAGTGCGACGGTGACCGCGCGCGCATACCCGCCAGAGCTGCTCGTAAGACCATACCAAGAACATAACCAGAAAAATCCGCTATTTGGGGAGAGAGTGGGGCTTTTTCCCCTAAAATCCCCATCTGAGGCATTGTTTCCCAGTCGCGCTTTTGGTACGCCAAAGGCTCAAGGGGGGCACGCCCTTACCATCGATGATTCCGGTCGGACGGCGACGCGTAACTGCGCCTTTCGAAGCGGAAAGGGTGTGCCCCCTTCGAACAGGGGATGGTCGTGTCGAGGGTATTGTTCGAGGGGTTCGCGCTGCAGGCGGTCGACGAGAAGGGTCGCGTCGCGATCCCCGCCGATCTGCGCGCGGCGCTCGACGCCAATGCCGACACGCGCCAGATCGTCGTGACGACGCACCGGGCCGATCCGTGCCTGTCGGCCTATGACACCGAATGGTCGAAGGTCCAGCACGCCAAGCTCGAGCTGGAAGAGCGGATCGCGCTCGAACAGGGGCGCGAGGTCGATACCGACACTCGCCGCCGCCTGCGGGGTATCGTCGAGAAGGCGCCGTACGACGCCAGCGGGCGGTTCGTGCTGCCGCCCTATTTCCGGCAAAAGGCGAAGATCGAGCGGCTGGCCTTCTTCGCCGGATCGCTCGATACTTTCGATATCTGGGCGCCCGAGCAGCTGCTCGCGCTGGACGGCATCGACGAACAGCTGCGTGACATCTGCGCCTTTTACTATCATCGCAAGGTGAAGGGGTGAACGCCCGCTTCGCCCCGGTCGCCGACGCGCCGCACGTGCCCGTGCTGCTCGCCGAAGTGCTCGACGCGCTCGCCATCGTGCCCGGCGAGCGCCATGTCGACGCGACCTTCGGCGCCGGCGGCTATACCCGCGCGATGCTGGGCCGGGGAGCGATGGTGGTGGCGTTCGACCGCGATCCCGATGCAATCGCCGGCGGCGCAGCGCTGTCGGCAGAGGCGGGCGAGCGCCTGATGCTGATCGAGGCGCCGTTTTCCGGGATGGCGCGCGAGCTGGACGAACGCGACCTGGTGCCGGTCGATGGGGTGGTGATGGACATCGGCGTGTCGTCGATGCAGCTCGACCAGGCCGAGCGCGGTTTTTCGTTCCAGGCCGACGGACCGCTTGACATGCGCATGAGCCAGGCGGGCGAGAGCGCGGCCGATTTCGTCAACGAAGCCGACGAGGCGGTGATCGCCGACGTCCTGTTCCGTTATGGCGAGGAGCCGCGATCGCGCCGGGTGGCGAAGGCGATCGTCGCCGCGCGCCCCTTGTCGCGCACTGGCGAACTGGCCGACGTCATCCGCCGCGCGCTGGGCTATCGCGCGCATGACAAGAAGGACCCGGCGACGCGCTGCTTTCAGGCGATCCGCATCCACCTCAATCGTGAACTCGACGAGCTGGTCGAGGGGCTGGCGGCTGCAGAGCGCGTGCTGGCGCCGGGCGGGCGGCTGGCGGTGGTGACGTTCCACAGCCTCGAGGACCGGCTGGTCAAGCGCTTCCTGCGCGAGAGATCGGGCAGCGAGCCGGCGGGATCGCGGCACTTGCCGCAAGTGCGGGCGCTGCACGCGCCGAGTTTCGAGACCCCGGCGCGCGCGGTGCGGGCGGGGGAGGCCGAGGTGTCGCGCAATCCGCGGGCACGATCGGCCACGCTTCGGGTCGCGCGGCGTACGAGCGCGGCACCATGGCAACAGGGGACGATGTGATGGCGATGCAGCGGATGAAGGGGTTCGGGTGGTTTCTGACCGGCGTCATCGTGGCGCCGGGCTGCTATCTGGTTTCGTCGCAAGTCGCCGCCGAGCGGGCGCGGGTGCAGTCGGTCGAGCGCGCCATCGCCGCGGCAGAAGCGGATATCCGCGCGCTCGAGACCGAATTCGGGACGCGCGCCAATCTCGCGCAGCTTGAACGCTGGAACGGCGACGTGCTCGCGCTGGTGGCGCCCCGGCCCGACCAGTTCGTCCAGGGCGAGATGGGGCTAGCGGCGCTGCACGCGCCCAAGCCGGGCGAGGCGGGCTACCGCGTCGCCGCCTATGTCGTGCCGTCGGGCGTGCCTGACCTCCCTGCGCCGCTGCCAGCGGCCCCCAAGGCGGAAGCGGTCGAGCTTGCCAGCAACGACGTCGCCCGGCCCCGGCCCGTCGTCGCGGCCGCTGCGACGCCGCGGCCGGACAAGGCGCAGGCGGTGGCGATGCTCGACGATGCCCTGCTCAGCGAGAATACGCTTGGCGACATCCTCAAGGGCGCGCGCCGCGAAGCGGTGTCCGGCCGTTGATCGTCCTCGCTGCGCCCCGCGCCGCCGACCGCCGCTTCACCGATCAACGGCATTCGCTGGTCGCGACCGCGCAGGTGCGCCTGATGATCCTGCTGCTGCTGTTCGCGGCGGGCATCTCGCTGGTGCTGGCGCGGCTCGCCTGGCTCGGCATCGTGGCGACGCCAGACAGTGTGGCCGCGGGGACGGCGGTTGGGATGGCGCGCGGCGATATTGTCGATCGCAATGGCGCGACGCTGGCGCGGACCATCGACGCGTGGTCGATCGGCGTGCATCCTGACAAGGTCATCGGTGACAAGGTTGACCTCGCACGGCGGCTTGCCGAGATGATGCCAGAGCATAGTGCGGCCTATTATCACAACAAGCTGATGCTCGATGCGTCGTTCACCTATCTCAAGCACCGCGCGATGCCCGAACTGGTGACGCAGGTGAACGCGCTGGGCGAGCCCGGCATCGCATTTGCCCGCGAACCCGAGCGGCTGTATCCGCAGACGACATTGGCGGCACATGCGCTCGGCATCGTCAATTTCGACGGGCAGGGGGTGCGCGGGATCGAGCGGCATCTCAATGATCGGCTGACCAACCCCGCGCTCAATTCGGAGCCCGTGGCGCTGTCGATCGACCTGCGCGTGCAGGGTGCGCTCGAAAGCGAACTCGGGCACGCGATGGCGACGTTCCAGGCACGCGGCGCAGCGGGGCTGATCCTCGACGTCGCCACCGGCGAGGTCATGGCGATGACGTCGCTACCAAGCTTCAATCCCAACAAGGCGCGCGGCGGCGAAGACGAGCTGCGCAACAACGTCACCCAGTCGGTCTATGAGCTGGGTTCGACTTTCAAGCCGCTGACCATGGCCGAGGCGATCGAGACCGGGGTGGTGCCGTCGATGTCCAAGCGCTTCGACGCGACCGCGCCGATCCAGGTCGGTCGATTCCGTATTCGCGACGATCACGCGCAGAATCGCTGGCTCAACGTGCCAGAAACGCTGGTGCATTCGTCGAACATCGCCACCGCGCGGATCGCCGACGAGATGGGTCAGGCGCGGATGGAGCATCTGTTCCGCAAGCTCGGATTCAACACTGCGCCCGACATCGAGATCGAGAAATCCGGAACGATCTGGCCGAAATTCTGGGCGCGCACGACGACGATGACGTCGGCCTATGGCCATGGTATCGCGATCACTCCGCTGCACCTTGCCAGCGCCTATGCGGCGATGGTCAACGGAGGCATCTGGCGGCCGGCGACGCTTATGAAGATCGCGCCTGGCAAGGCGCCGGCGGGTCGCCGCGTGTTTTCGGAAAGCACCAGCGCGCGCATGCGCCAGTTGCTGCGGCTGGTCGTGCTCGAGGGAACCGGGCGCAAGGGTGACGCTCCCGGCTTTCGCATCGGCGCCAAGACCGGCACGGCAGAACGTCCCGATGGCGGCGGATATAACAAGCGGGTCAACGTATCGACGTTCGCAGCGGCTTTCCCAATGGACGCACCACGCTATGTGGTGGTCGCCATGCTCGACTCACCCAAAGGTACCGCCGAGACATTCGGCTTCAGCACCGCGGCATGGAATGCGGCGCCGGTCGTCAGTCGCCTGGTGATGCGCACCGGGCCGATGCTGGGCGTCATCCCCGACATGAACCGCGACATCGACGTGTCCGAACTGATGCCGCTGCTGTGGAAGGCGCCCGGCGAGCGCAAGGCCGCGCAATGAAGCTGGGCGCCATCACCGGAGGCGCCGAAAGCGCGACGATTACCGGCTTCGCGATCGACCATCGCAAGGTCGCGCCCGGCACGATCTTCGGCGCGTTCCAGGGCACACGCGTCAATGGCGAGGACTATATCGCCGCCGCGGTCCAGGCCGGTGCGATCGCGGTGGTCGCACGGCCCGAGGCGGTGGTGGAGGGCGCGGTACATATCGCCGACCATCATCCGCGCGAGCGCTTTGCTCGCGCAGCCGCGCAGTTCTTCGCTCCGTTCCCGCCGATCGCGGTCGCCGTCACCGGCACCAACGGCAAGACGTCGACGGTCGAGTTGACCCGGCAATTGTGGCGGATGGCCGGGCACCACGCCGCTTCCATCGGCACGCTGGGGGTGACCACCGCCGACGAGCGGGTGTCGACCGGGCTGACCACGCCCGACGTCGTCACCTTCTTGAGCAACGTCGCCGGGCTCGCGCGCGAGGGCGTGACGCATCTGGCGTTCGAGGCGTCGAGCCACGGCCTGTCGCAATATCGCACCGAAGGGCTGCCGGTGCGCGCGGCCGCCTTCACCAATCTTAGCCGCGACCATCTCGACTATCACAAGGACATGGCGGAATATTTCACCGCCAAGCTGCGACTGTTCGCCGATGTGCTCGATCCCGACGGGACGGTGGTGGTGTGGGCCGACGACGCCAATCACGAGCGCGTCGTCGATCTGGCGCATGCGCGCGGCAACGCGCTGATGAGCGTCGGCGTCCACGGCCAGACGTTGCGGCTGGTGTCGCGCGATCCGACGCTGCTGGGCCAGGGGCTGGTGATCGAGGCCGAGGGCAAGCAGTACAAGGTCACCTTGCCGCTGATCGGCGCGTACCAGGCCGCGAACGCGCTGGTCGCCGCCGGGCTGGTGATCGCGACCGGCGGCGACGTCGCGACGACGCTGCTGTCGCTCGGGCGGCTGGCACCGGTCCGCGGGCGGCTCGAACGTGCGGTCATCACCCGGGCGGGAGCGCCGGTCTATGTCGATTATGCGCATACCGCCGATGCGCTGCAGGCGGCGATCTCGGCATTGAAGCCGCATGCCACCGGGCGGCTGATCGTGGTGTTCGGCGCGGGCGGCGACCGCGACGTCGGCAAGCGCGAGGAAATGGGCGCGACGGCGGCGCTCCATGCCGACCTCGTCATCGTCACCGACGACAATCCGCGCACCGAGGATGCCGGGCAGATCCGCCGCCACGTGCTGAAGGGCGCACCGGATGCGATCGAGATCGCCGGGCGGCGCGAGGCGATCGCCTATGCGCTGCGCGAGGCGGGGCAGGAGGACATCGTGCTGCTGGCGGGCAAGGGGCACGAGCAGGGCCAGGTGGTCGGCGATCTGGTGCTGCCGTTCGACGACGTCAGCGTGGCACGGGAGTGCGCAGCGTGAGCCTGTGGACCTCCGCCGAAATCGCGGCCGCCACCGATGGGGCTGCATCGAGCGATTTTGTCGTCAGCGGCGTCACGTTCGATTCACGCGAAGTCGGCCCCGGTGATCTGTTTATCGCATTGAGCGGCGAGGCTACCGATGGGCATCGCTATCTCGACCAGGCGTTCGCGCGTGGTGCCGCCGGGGCAATTGTCTCCGAGCCCTGCGCGCATCCGCATGTCCGCGTCGCCGACACGATGGCCGCGCTCGAGGCGCTTGGCCGCGCCGGGCGCGATCGGTCTGCAGCCAGGATCGTCGGGGTAACCGGGTCGGTCGGCAAGACCGGCACCAAGGAAGCCCTGTTCGCCGCGCTCGACCGAAACGATCCGGGCTGCGCGCATCGGTCGGTCAAGAGCTACAACAACCATACCGGGGTGCCGCTGAGCCTGGCGCGGATGCCGCGCGACGCGCGGTTCGGCATATTCGAGATGGGCATGAACCATGCCGGGGAGCTGGCCGCGCTGACGCGGATGGTGCGCCCGCACGTCGCGATCGTCACCGCGATCGCGCCTGCTCACGCCGCCTATTTCACCGGCGAGGAAGCGATCGCCGACGCCAAGGGTGAAATCTTCCAGGGGCTCGAGCCCGGCGGCTTCGCGATCGTTCCGCAGGACAGCCCGCATCGCGATCGGCTGGTGTCGGCCGCGGCTCCCCATGCCGCCCGGGTGGCGACGTTCGGAATCGGCGACGGCGCCGATATCCGTGCGCTCGAGACGATGCCGTCGATCGCCGGCGGCAGCTTCGTCAGTGCCCGGCTGGGGACGCGCGAGCTGACCTTTACCGTGCGCCAGCCCGGCGCGCATTGGGTTAGCAATGCGTTGGCCATCATCGGCGCGGTCGATGCGGTCGGCGGCGACCTGGCGCTGGCGGGCCTCGCGCTGGCCGACATGGGCGGGCTTCCGGGGCGCGGACAGCGGTTCGTGACTCCGGTCGATGGCGGCACCGCAGTGGTGATCGACGAAAGCTATAACGCCAACCCGTCGTCGATGCGCGCGACGCTGGCGGTACTGGGTCAGATGGACGCCAACCGCCGGATCGCGGTGCTCGGCGAGATGCGCGAACTGGGCGAGGGCAGCGACGCCTATCACGCGGCGCTGAGCGAGCCGATCGTGGCGGCACGCGTCGAACTGGCCATATTGGTCGGCGAAGCGATGGCCGCGCTTGGCCAAGCGCTTGAGAAGCGAGTCGAATTCGTCCATGTCGCCGACGCCGCGACCGCGCGCGACCGCCTGATGGCGGCGCTAGCGCCGGGCGATGCGGTGCTCATCAAGGGTTCGAATGCGGTCGGGCTTTCGGGTGTCGTTGCGGCACTTGCAGGCGGGGGCGCGGCAGCCGGGTCGGGGTCACACGGATAATGCTGTATCTGATCGCCGAGTATCTCGGCTTTCCGGGCATTCTCAACCTGGTGCGCTATTTGAGCTTTCGCACCGGCGGCGCCGTCGCGACCGCGCTGGTGGTCGGCTGGATCATCGGGCCGAAATTCATTGGCTGGCTGCGCGTGCGGCAGGGCAAGGGTCAGCCGATCCGCGCAGACGGCCCACAAAGCCACCTCGCCAAGCGCGGCACGCCGACGATGGGCGGGCTGATGATCCTGACCAGCCTGGGGCTGTCGGTGCTGTTGTGGATGGACCTGTCCAACCCGTTCGTCTGGGCGTGCCTGTTCGTGACGCTGGGGTTCGGGTCGATCGGGTTCCTCGACGATTACGACAAGGTCCGCAAGGCGAGCAGCGCGGGCGTGTCGGGCCGCATCCGCCTGCTCGCCGAATTCCTGATTGCGGGCATCGCCAGCTGGATCATCATCCAGCAGAACGGTACCCAGCTGTACCTGCCGTTCGTCAGCGGCGTGTCGATCGACCTCGGCTATTTCTACGTCGTGTTCGCGGCGTTCACGATCGTCGCCTTCGGCAACGCGGTGAACCTGACCGACGGGCTCGACGGTCTGGCGACGATGCCGGTAATCATCGCCAGCATCGCGTTCATGCTGATCGTCTATCTGGTCGGCAACGCGATCTATGCCGACTATCTGGGCATCCCGCACGTATTCGGCGCGGGCGACCTGGCCATATTCTGCGGCGCGATCGTCGGCGCGGGGCTGGCATTCCTGTGGTTCAACGCGCCGCCGGCGGCGGTGTTCATGGGCGATACCGGCAGCCTGGCACTGGGTGGCGCGTTGGGCACGATCGCGGTGGTCGCGCATCACGAGATCGTGCTGGGGATCATCGGCGGGCTGTTCGTGGTCGAAGCGATGAGCGTCATCATCCAGGTGTTCTTCTACAAGCGCACCGGCAAGCGCGTGTTCAAGATGGCGCCGATCCACCATCATTTCGAACAGCTCGGCTGGAGCGAGCCGACGGTAGTGATCCGGTTCTGGATCATCGCATTCGTGCTGGCGCTGGCGGGCCTGTCGACGTTGAAGCTGCGGTGATCGCGGCGCGCGCCTGGGCGGGCAAGCGCTTTGCGGTGCTGGGGCTGGCGCGATCGGGGGCGGCGACGGTCCGGGCATTGCTGGCCGGCGGCGCGCAAGTGGTGGCGTGGGATAGCAGCGAGGCTGCACGTCGCTCTATCACTGCCGGGGACGGGGAGCTGGAAATAGGCGATCCGCTGACGCTCGACCTCTCCGGGTTCGACGGTGTCGTCGTCTCCCCCGGAGTGCCGCTCAACCGGCATCCGATCCGCGGGCACGCGGGCGACGTGCCGATCATCGGCGACATCGAACTGTTCGCGCAGGCGAGGGGTGAGTTGCCCCCGCACAAGGTGGTCGGGATCACCGGCACCAACGGCAAGTCGACCACGACGGCGCTGGTGCATCATATCCTGGAGACGGCAGGCATCCCCGCACGAATGGGCGGGAATATCGGCTTGCCGATCCTGGCGCAGGAGCCGCTGCCGGAGGGGGGCGTCTATGTGCTGGAACTGTCGAGTTACCAGATCGATCTGACGCGCAGCCTCGATTGCGATGTCGCGGTGCTGCTCAACATCACGCCCGACCATCTCGACCGCTATGACGGGTTCGACGCATACGCCGCTTCCAAGGCGCGGTTGTTCGCGATGCAGTCGGCCGGGCATGCCGCGATCATCGGCATCGGGGACGACGCCTCGGCAACGATCGCCAAGCAGGTCGCGCGGTCGGGGCGCAGCGAGGACCTGACCAGGATCGCGCCGGGGGTGTGCATGGACCAGTCGCGCTGGCGCGCATTGCAGGGGCCGCACAATGCGCAGAACGCGCTGGCGGCGATCGCGGTGTGCGAGGCGCTCGGGGTATCTAACGACGCCATCGATGCCGGTCTGGCGAGTTTCGCCGGGCTGGCGCACCGCATGGAACGCGTCGCGACCAGGGCGGGGGTGCTGTACGTCAACGACAGCAAGGCGACCAATCCGACCTCGACCGCGCCGGCATTGTTGGCGTTCGATCGCATCCACTGGATTTTAGGCGGGCAGGCCAAGACCGACGACCTCGAGGCATGCCGCCGGGGGTTCGGCAATGTGCGGCGCGCCTATACGATCGGCGAGGCAGGCGAGCGGTTCGCGGCGCTGCTCGCCCCCGATATGGCGGTGGAGCAAGCCGGTACGCTGGCGCAGGCGGTGACACAGGCGGCGGCACGGGCAGAGGCAGGTGACACGGTGCTGCTGTCGCCGGCATGTGCGTCGTTCGACCAGTTTCGCGATTACGAGGATCGCGGCGAGCAGTTTCGCCAAGCCGTGGGGGCGCTGACATGACCGATACGATGCGAGGCACTGCGCTGGCGAAACGGTCGAAGATGGCCGATCGGCTGGGCCGCGGCAGCCAGTCGCCATTGGCGACGTGGTTCTGGGAAATCGACCGGGTGCTGCTGTTGCTGGCGCTGGTGCTGATCGCGATCGGGCTGGTCGCGGTCGCCGCCGCGTCGCCCGCCAGCGCGCTGCGCTATTCCGACGGCGAGAGCCGGGTCGCGGGGATGTATTATTTCTGGCGGCAGGCAGGCTGGGTGGCGGCGTCGTTGCCAGTGATGCTCGGCGTGTCGATGCTGCCGATCAAGGCGGCGCGGCGGCTGGCGCTGCTCGGCACCGCGGTCTGCATCGCGTGCCTGCTGGTGGTTCCGTTCGCGGGCGCCGAGGTCAACGGCGCGCGGCGGTGGATCGGGCTGGGCTTCATGAAGTTCCAGCCATCCGAGTTCCTCAAGCCGCTGTGGATCGTGACCACGGCATGGCTGCTGAGCTTCAAGGCCAAGGATCCCGAACTGCCGGTGATCGTCATTACCGGTGCGCTGACCGCGGTGATCGGCGCGCTGCTGATGCTGCAACCCGATTTCGGGCAGACGATGATCTTTGCGAGCGTATGGGTGATCCTGCTGATGATCGCCGGCATCTCGCCGCGCGCGATCGGAATGCTCGGCGGGGCGGGCGTGGCAGGAGTAGTCGCCGCCTATTTCTTCTACGACACCGCGCGTATCCGGATCGACAGCTTTCTGTTCCCCGATCCCGACAAGGCGATGAGCGACCATTACCAGACCGATATGGCGCATGCGACGCTGACCGGCGGCGGCATCACCGGCACCGGGCCGGGCGGCGGGCAGGCCAAGTTCCGGCTGCCCGAGGCGCATACCGACTATATCTATTCGGTCGTGGGCGAGGAATTCGGGCTGATCGCGTGCGCGATCATCGCGATCCTGTTCCTTGCCGTGCTGGTCCGCGTGTTCGTCAAGCTGCTCGACGAGGAGGATGCGTTCCGGCTGCTCGCGGCAGGGGGGCTTGCCTCGCAGTTGGGCGTGCAGGCGCTGATCAACATGGCGGTCAATACCGGCATCGCGCCGTCGAAGGGTATGACATTGCCTTTCATCAGCTATGGCGGGTCGTCGATGGTCGCCTTGTCGATCGGCATGGGCTTGCTGCTCGCCTTTACGCGGCGCAACCCGTATCTCAAGCGCTCTCCATACAGCGCAAAGTGGAAGGGCGGATGAGCAACGGACGGCATTACGTACTGGCGGCGGGCGGAACCGGCGGGCACATGGTCCCGGCCGCGGCGCTGGCGGCCGAGCTGACCGCACGCGGGCATCACGTCGCGTTGGTCAGCGACGCGCGCGGGGTGCGGTTTCCCGACCTGTTCGACGATATCGCCACGCACGTCCTGCCTGCCGGGCGGTTTTCGGGCGGACCTCTTGGCTGGCTCAAGGCCGGGCGGCAGATGGTGGCGGGGCGTCGCATGGCGATCCAGCTGTACCGGGGGTTCAAGCCGGCCGCGGTGATCGGCTTTGGCGGCTATCCGGCGTTTCCGGCGCTGGCGGCGGCGTTCCACCTGAAGATCCCGACGATCGTGCACGAACAGAATGCGGTGCTGGGGCGGGTCAACCGGCTGGTCGCGGGCAAGGTCGATGCGATCGCGACATCCTATGGCGACGTCGAGCGGATGAAGCCCGCGCATCTGGGCAAGGTGCATCTGGTCGGCAATCCGGTGCGCACGTCGGTGCTGGAATTGCGCGACCGCCCCTATCCCGTGCTCGACGAGGACGGCATCTTTCGCGTGCTCGTCACCGGCGGCAGCCAGGGCGCGAGCGTGCTGAGCCAGGTCGTGCCCGATGGCCTGGCGATGCTGCCGGTGCATTTCCGGCGGCGGATGCAGGTGACGCATCAGGCGCGCGTCGAGGATATCGACATGGTGCGCCAGAAATATGCCGCGCACGACATTCCGGCCGAGATCGCGACGTACCTGCCCGACATGCCCGAGCGCCTGGCCTGGGCGCATGTGGTGATCGCGCGCGCCGGTGCCTCGACGATCGCCGAGCTGACCGCGGCGGGGCGGCCTGCGATCCTGGTCCCGCTGCCGAGCGCGACCGACGACCACCAGACGGCGAACACGCGCGAGATCAGCGCGGCGGGCGGGGCGCGGACGATCCGGCAGGATCAGTTCACCGCGACCGAACTGGCCAAGCAGATGCAGAAGCTGGGCCTCGACACACTGGCGCTGGCCAATGCGGCAGCGCGAGCGAAGGATTGCGGGCGGCCGCACGCGGCGCGCGATCTCGCCGATCTGGTCGAGGGGATCGACAGCCCGCGCGTTCCGCTGCCGCCTGCGCTGGTGCGGGAAGCGGCATGAAGGGTGTCGGCACCGACATCGGCACGATCCATTTCGTCGGCATCGGCGGGATCGGCATGTCGGGCATTGCCGAGGTGATGCACAATCTTGGCTATCAGGTGCAGGGTTCGGACGTAGCCGAGGGCTATGTCGTCGAGGGGCTGCGCAAGCGCGGGATCGGCGTTACGATCGGGCATTCGGCCGCCAATGTCGAAGGCGTCGCGGTGATCGTGACCTCGACCGCGATCCAGCGCGGAAATCCCGAGGTCGAGGCAGCGCTCGCCAACCGCATACCGGTGGTACGGCGCGCGGAGATGCTGGCCGAGCTGATGCGACTGAAATCTACCGTCGCGGTGGCGGGGACGCATGGCAAGACGACGACGACCAGCATGATCGCGGCGATCCTCGATGCGGGCGGGGTCGATCCGACCGTCATCAATGGCGGCATCATCAACAGCTATGGATCGAACGCGCGGCTGGGTACATCCGACTGGATGGTGGTTGAAGCCGACGAGAGCGACGGCAGCTTTCTGCGGCTGGACGGCACGATCGCGGTGGTGACCAACATCGATCCCGAGCATCTCGACCATTATGGCTCGTTCGACGTGGTCAAGGAGGCGTTCGTCGAGTTCGTCGAGAACGTGCCCTTCTATGGCGCGGCGCTGCTGTGCCTCGACCACCCCGAGGTCCAGGCGATCATTCCCAAGGTGCGCGACCGCCGCATCGTCACCTATGGCTTTGCGGCGCAGGCCGATGTCCACGGCGTCAACGTCGTGCCGCATCCCGGCGGCAACCGCTTCGACGCCGCGGTGCGCGCGCGTGACGGGCAGGTGCGAACGATCGAGGGCATCGAACTGCCGATGCCGGGGCGGCACAACGTCCAGAACGCGCTGGCGGCAATCGGCGTGGCGCTGGAACTGGGCGTCGACGATGCGACGATCGCGCAGGGCTTCGCCAAGTTCGGCGGGGTCAAGCGGCGCTTCACCAAGGTCGGCGAAGTCGCGATCGATGGCGGGCTGCTGAGCGTCATCGACGATTATGCGCATCATCCGGTCGAAATCCGCGCGGTGCTGTCGGCGGCGCGCGAGAGCGCGGCGGGGCGGGTACTCGCAGTCATGCAGCCACACCGCTTTTCGCGGCTGGGCAGCCTGATCGACGAGTTCGCGCAGGCGTTCAACGATGCCGACATGGTGGTGGTGACGCCGGTCTACGCGGCGGGCGAGGCGCCGGTCGAAGGCGTCGATGCCGAGGCGCTGGCGGAAGCAGTGCGCCAGCGCGGGCACCGATCGGTGCTGACCGTGGCCGATGCCGACACACTGGCCGCGCTGATCGCGGTAGAAGGGCGCGCCGGCGATCAGGTGGTCTGCCTGGGCGCGGGGGATATCACCAAATGGGCGGCCGGGCTGGCCGGCGCGATATCGGAGAAGCGGGCATGAGCGACTGGTTCTCGGCCGCGGTCAAGTTGCAGGGCCAGATGCTCGATGCGCAGCGCCAGCAGATGGCGGCAACGAAGAAGATGCTCGATGCAGGCGAGCAAATGGCGAAGTTCCAGGAAGCGGGCACCAGGGCGGCCGAGGCGAACATGGCGGCCTGGCAGAGCTGGGCGAAGCTGTGGGGGATGCGGTGAGCGCACCTGCTAACCTGGTTGACGGTTTCTCGACGTGGCTTGAAACGAGCGGGGTCAGGGGAAAGCTGTCGTCCGCAGTACCGCTCGCGCCGCTTGTCTGGTTCAAGGCGGGCGGGGCGGCGGAATGGTTGTTCGAGCCCAAGGACGTCGACGATCTCGCGCGGTTTCTGGGCGATCTCGACCCCGCGGTGCCGGTGATGGCGCTGGGGCTGGGATCGAACCTGATCGTGCGCGACGGCGGGGTGCCGGGGGTGGTCGTGCGGCTGGGCAAGGCGTTCGCCGCAGTCGAGGCGGTCGATGCGACGACGCTGCGCTGCGGCGGCGGTGCAAGCGGAATATTGGTATCGTCGACCGCGCGCGATGCGGGGATTGCCGGTGTCGAGTTCCTGCGGTCGATCCCCGGGACGGTCGGCGGGTTCGTGCGGATGAACGGCGGGGCCTATGGCCGCGAAGTCGCCGATGTGCTGACCGAGTGCGAGGTGGTGCTGCGCTCGGGCGAACGGGTGACGCTGGGCAAGGATGCGCTGGGATACAGCTATCGCCACAGCGCCTTGCCCGAGGGCGCAGTGGTCGTGAGCGCAACGTTCCGGGGCGAGCGCGGTGACCCGGCGGCGATCCAGGCGGAGATGGACCGGATCGCGGCGGCGCGCGAGGCGTCGCAGCCGCTGCGATCGAAGACGGGCGGATCGACGTTCAAGAATCCGGCGGGGCACAAGGCGTGGGCGCTGGTCGATGCCGCGGGGTGTCGGGGGCTGCGGCGCGGGGATGCGCAGGTTTCGGAGAAGCATACGAACTTCCTGCTGAACCTTGGGGCCGCGACGAGTGAGGATATCGAAGGGTTGGGTGAGGACGTGCGGGCGCGGGTTCTAGCGCATTCGGGAGTGGCGTTGGAGTGGGAGATTCAGCGGGTGGGTGTCTCGTGAGAATCACAGCCGGGATACAGGGAGTGCGCGCGTGACCGTCCCGCTTCACGTTGCTGTCCTGATGGGCGGGTGGTCGGCCGAGCGCGAGGTTTCGCTGATGTCGGGCGCGGGGGTGGCCGAGGCGCTGGAGAGCCTGGGGCACCGGGTGACGCGGATCGACATGGATCGTGACGTCGCCGCGCGACTGGCCGAAGCCAAGCCTGACTGCGTGTTCAATGCGCTGCACGGCACGCCGGGGGAGGACGGCGCGGTGCAGGGGATGCTCGACCTGATGGGGTTGCCCTACACGCACAGCGGACTAACCACATCGGTTATTTCTATCGATAAGCAGTTAACCAAGATGCTATTGACCCCCTTTGGTGTTCCGATGCCGGGGGGGCATGTGGTGCAGACGCAAACCCTGTTCGAACGCGATCCGCTGCCGCGCCCCTATGTGCTCAAGCCCGTCAACGAGGGGTCCTCGGTCGGGGTGGCGATCGTCACCGACGAAAGCAATTACGGCAATCCCATCTCGCGCGATGCGCGCGGGCCGTGGGGCGAGTTCGACGAGCTGCTTGCCGAGCCGTTCATTCGCGGGCGCGAGCTGACGACGGCGGTGCTGGGCGATCGGGCGCTGGGCGTTACCGAATTGAAGCCCAAGAGCGGTTTCTACGACTATGACAGCAAATATACCGACGGGCTGACCGAGCATGTCTGCCCGGCCGAGATCCCCGACGATGTCGCGCAGGCGTGCATGGCCTATGCGGTGGAGGCGCATCGGCGGCTGGGGTGCAAGGGGGCGTCGCGTTCCGATTTCCGCTGGGACGACGAGCGCGGGGTGGACGGGCTGTTCCTGCTGGAAGTGAATACGCAGCCGGGGATGACGCCGCTGAGCCTGGTGCCCGAACAGGCACGACATGTCGGGATGAGCTATCCGCAGCTGGTGCAGTGGATCGTCGACGAAGCGCTGGGCACGCATGGCGGGAAGCACGCAGCATGACGCGCACCACTACCCGCCGCGCCTCGGCGCGCCGTTCGGTCAAGCCGAAGCGCAAGGCGCAGCCCAAGCGGCCGCGGCCATCGGCGCTCGACCACGCGGTCGCGGCCCTGCCGGTCGACGAGCACACGCTGCGCAAGGCGATGGCGTGGACGATCGTCGCGCTGGTCGGCCTGACGCTGGCGATCGTCGCGGTGGCGAGCGGCGGCCTGACGATGGTCGGCGTCGCGATGGCGGAAGTCGCGGGCAAGGCCGGGCTGCGGGTCGAGCAGATCGAGATCACCGGATTGAAGCGGATGGAGCGGATGTCGGTCTATGCCGTCGCGCTCGACCAGCAATCGCGGGCGATGCCGCTGGTCGATCTGGACGGAGTGCGCGAGCGCCTGCTGGATTATGGGTGGATCGCCGATGCGCGGGTGTCGCGGCGGCTGCCCGACACGCTGGTGGTCGATATCGTGGAGCGGCAGGCTGCGGCGGTGTGGCAGCATAATGGGCAGCTGATGCTGATCGACAAGGACGGCGTGCTGCTCGAGCCGGTCGCGGCGAGCGCGATGCCCAACCTGCCGCTGGTGATCGGCGAGGGGGCGAATGCACAGGAGCCGGCGTATCAGACGCTGATCGAGGCGGCGCCTGCATTGAAGCCGATGGTACGCGCGGCGACGTGGCTCGGCAATCGCCGCTGGGATATCACCTTTGTCTCGGGTGAGGTGCTGATGCTGCCAGAGGGAACCGAGCGCGCGGCGCGGGCACTGACCAAGTTCGCCGAGCTCGACGGACGCGACCGGTTGCTGGGCAGCGACTATGTGCGATTCGACCTGCGCAATCCGGAGTTCATGGCGATGCGGAGGCGCGGACCGGAAACGCGGATACCGCTGGGTCCACCAGATAGCGACACGGCAACGGGCGAATAGGCTTCAAACGAGGGAATGGGGACATGGCCAAGGCTGCACCCGAAGGACTGATTACCGCACTCGACATCGGATCGTCGAAGGTGTCGGCGCTGATCGCGCAAAAGGGCGACGGCGGCGAGCTGGTGGTGCTGGGCACCGGGCAGCGCGAGAGCCGGGGCGTCAAGCGCGGCTATATTGCCGACATGGCCGCGACCGAGATCGCCGTGCGCGAGGCGGTCGAGCAGGCCGAGCGGATCGCGGGCACCAATATCGAGGACGTGTGGGTGAGCTTTTCGGCGGGCGGGCTGGTGTCCGACCATGTCAAGCTGGAGATGGACCTGGGCGGGCACCGCGTCGAGCAGAGCGACATCGATACGCTGCTCAAGGACGGCCACGCCGCGATCCGGATGGACGGGCGGATGGTGCTGCATGCCCAGCCGACGCGCTACATCGTCGACGGCCTGGACGGGGTGAAGGCGCCGCTGGGGCTGCACGCCGATCGGCTTGGCGTCGAGATCCACGTCGTCGGCAGCGAGGGCTCGCCGGTGCGCAACCTCGACCTGTGCGTGCGGTCGGCGCATCTGGAAGTGAAGTCGATCATCGCCGCGCCGGTCGCGACGGGCCTCGCCTGCCTGTCCGACGAGGAGCGCGAGCTGGGTGTGGCGCTGATCGAGATCGGCGCCGGGGTGACCAATGTATCGACGTTCGAGGGCGGAGTGCTCAAAGGGCTGGCGTCGATCGGGATGGGCGCGGCCGACATCACCGACGACATCGCCGCGGCGTTCGGAACACGTCGGGCGCAGGCCGAGCGGCTGAAATGCTTCTATGGCTCGGCGAACATGAGCCCGCGCGACAATCATGAGATGATCGACGTCGCGCCGATCTCGTCCGACGACGATGCCGAAGGATCGCGGATCACGCGCGCGCAGCTGATCGCGGTGATCCGTTTGCGGCTCGACCGGCTGATGGCGGAAATCCAGAAGGAGCTGCGCAAGCTCAAGACCGACGATCCGGTCGCGCGGCAGATCGTGCTGACCGGCGGCGGCGCGGAGTTGAAGGGCATCGCCGATTATGCGCAGCAGGTGCTGGGGCGCACGGTGCGGGTCGGGCGTGCGCGCGGGCTGACTGCGCTGCCCGACGCGCATTCGGGCCCGGCATTCGCGACGCTTGCCGGGCTGGCGATGTATGCGGCCGCCGATCCGGTCGACCTGCGCAGCGTCGAGCCGACGCAGCAGCTGGTGATGCGGAGCAGTCCGCTTGCGCTGGTCCGCCGCCTTTTTGCGACGTTTCGAGCCAATTATTAAAGATTTCCTACGCGGCCCAGAATTGGGCTAGAGTCAGACGGTTGGTTAGGGCAGAACGCGAGGGAGTTTACGTGCTCCCGGGTGTTTGGGGGCACAGGGGAGACCTTAAATGAGCATCGATTTCCTTCCGCCTGAGGTGGACGAGCTGACGCCGCGCATCACCGTCATCGGCGTCGGCGGCGCGGGCGGCAACGCGATCGCGAACATGATCCGCGCCGAAGTGCAGGGGGTCGAGTTCCTGGTCGCCAACACCGATGCGCAGGCGCTCAAGCAGTCGAACGCTTCGCAGCGCATCCAGTTGGGTGCCAAGATCACGCAGGGATTGGGCGCCGGATCGCGGCCCGAGATCGGGCGCGCGGCGGCGGAAGAGACGATTGAACAGGTGCAAAAGGCGCTCGAGGGCGCGCATATGTGCTTCATCGCGGCGGGCATGGGCGGCGGCACCGGCACCGGCGCTGCCCCGGTCATCGCCAAGGCAGCGCGCGACATGGGCATCCTGACGGTGGGCGTCGTCACCAAGCCGTTCGCGTTCGAGGGCAAGCGCCGCACGCAATCGGCGGATGCCGGCATCGAGGAGCTGCAGAAGTTCGTCGATACGCTGATCGTCATCCCCAACCAGAATCTGTTCCTGATCGCCAACGCCAACACGACGTTCAAGCAGGCGTTCGAGATGGCCGACGAGGTGCTGCAACAGGGCGTGCGCGGCATCACCGACCTGATGGTCATGCCCGGCCTGATCAACCTCGACTTCGCCGACGTGCGCAGTGTGATGCAGGAAATGGGCAAGGCGATGATGGGCACCGGCGAGGCCGACGGCGACAGCCGCGCGATCGAGGCGGCGCAGAAGGCGATCGCCAATCCGCTGCTCGACGGGGTGAGCATGAAGGGCGCCAAGGGCGTGATCGTGTCGATCACCGGCGGCGAGGACATGCGCCTGATGGAAGTCGACGAGGCCGCCAACCACATCCGCGAGCTGGTCGATCCCGATGCCAACATCATCTGGGGATCGGCGTTCAACCCCGAGCTGGAAGGCAAGATCCGCGTGTCGGTGGTCGCCACCGGCATCGAGGCGGACACGTCGGCACCCGCGCTGGCGGCGCCCGAGGCGCCGCGCGTCTTCTCGTTCAACACGCCGCGCCGTCCGTCCGAGCCTGCGCCGATTGCTCCCGATCGCGACGAGGCTCCGGCCGCTGCCGAGGGGACCGCGCCCGAGCATGACGAAGAGCCGCTCGAGCTGTCCAGCGAGATGGCGGGCGACGAGCAAAGCGGCGACGAGGGCGGCGAGCTGGTACTCGACAGCGAGACCATGGTGCCCGAGAATCCGGCGCCGATCCGCGGCGATGCGGCGCAGCCCGAAGGCGGGGCGCCCTACCGGTTCGTGTCGGACGACGTCGCCGACGAAGCCGACGCGCCCGAGCCGGCGCCAACGCCGCGCGGCAAGCCGGGCGGGACGTTGTTCGAGCGGATGTCGAATGCGGGGCGCGGCATCGGCAAGGGCGACGACGACAAGGCGCCGCTGGACATTCCCCGGTTTCTGCACCGCCAGAACAACCAGTAAGGCGTCCGGTCGGCGGCTTGGCGGGCGTGGGCTGACCCGATCGGGTTCGCGTGCGGCGCGCCCGCAAGTCCAGGCGGTCCGTCACTTTCATCGAGCCCCTCGCGGAAATGAAGCCGCGTTGCCGCGTTCGTGGGAAGCGCGGGCCGGTGGCGCGGCGGCTTGCGATGGAATATCATGCGTTCGTCGTCGCATTGGGGCGGTTGAACGCCGGATTTGGCTTCGGCCATTGCCGGGAGCCGGGCGAACAGGCTTAATGGCCTTTCAATGAAGCATTTTGTTACCCGAGCCATGGGGTGCGCCGCGTTGCTGGTCGCAACGTCGGTCCCGGCCGCCGCGCAGGTATTCGTTGCGCCGCCCACCCCCAATGCCGATCGGCTCGCAGTCGAGATGCGCGCGCTGGCGGCGAATCCGGAAGACCTCGGCGCGCTGCTCAATGCTGGGGAACTAAGCGTCAAGCTCGACGATCCGGCCGCGGCGCTGCAGTTCTTCGCGCGGGCCGAGAAGATCGATCGCAACAATCCGCGCATCGCCACCGGGCGCGGCGGGGCGTTGGTGCGATTGGGGCGGCCTGGCGAGGCGCTGAAGCTGTTCGCCGAGGCGGAGCGACGCGGGGTTTCGGCGAACCTGCTCGCGCCGCATCGGGCGCTGGCCTATGACCTGATCGGACAGCCGGGCTATGCGCAACAGGAATATCGCCGTGCGCTGGCGGCGGCTCCGGGCGATGCCGACCTGACGCGCGCTTATGCCCTGTCGCTCGGCATCAGCGGGGACAGCAAGCAGGCCTATGCCGCGCTCGACCCGCTGCTGCGCGACCGCGATCGTGCGGCGTGGCGCGCGCGTGCGTTCATCCTGGCGATGGAAGGCGAGACCGCCGAGGCGCAGCAGATCGCCACCAACATGATGCCGGGGTTCGGCACCGCCTTTTCGCCGTTTTTCCAGCAGCTGGCGCAATTGCGCGACCCCGCCGACCGCGCCTTTGCGGTGCATCGCGGCGAGATCGGGCGGACCCCGGCACGGATGGCGGATGCCACGATGGCACCGAGCCTGCCGCCCTATGTCGCGCAGCAGCCGGTGCGGATGGCGTCGGTCGATACCGCGCCCAAGCCGAAGCGCGAGACGCGGCGGTCGCGGCGTGCCGAACGCAGCGCGCGGGTCGGCAAGCGCTCGCGCGGATCGCGCACGCCGATCGCAAGCGAACCGGCGGTCGTAGTGGCAGCGGCCACTCCTTCCCCGACGCCGGCACCCGCGCCGGCCGCAACGCGGGTCGAGGTCGCAGCGGCAGTTCCGACGCCGCCCGCTCCGGTCGGGCTGGTGCTGCCGAACTCGCGCCCGGCTGCAGAAACGCGCGTCGCAGTGGCCGCGAAGGCGCCAGCCGGGATGGAGATCGATCCTGCCAGCGTGGTGCGCGTCGCCGTGCCCAACAGCGGCGAGGACGAGTTGCGCGCGGCGGCGGCGCGGGCCGTCAATCCGATCCGGTCGACGCCGCTTGTCGCGCCCGCAGCGACGCCGTCTGTGCCTGTGGTACCGCCTCCGGTCATGGCCGACGCCCCGGCAGCGGCGTCGAAAATCAAGGTCGGGTCGGAGGACGATGTGCTCGCCTCGATCCTGAGCGGCATTGCAATCCCTGCGGAAGAGCTGGGCGTCGGCGTTGCGCCTGCTCCTGCACCGGTTCAGCCTGAACCCGCCAAGGTGGAGATCGCGAAGGCCGAGCCTGCGAAGGCGGAGCCCGCAAAGACCGAGCCCCCAAGAACCGGGGCGGACGAGCCGCCGGCCAAGCCGGCGCCGGTGAAAGCGGTCGCCGCCAAGAAGGCTGAGGCCAAGAAAGCCGAAGCCAAGCCGCCGTCCGATCCGGCGCGGCACTGGGTGCAGGTGGCGGGCGGCGCGAACAAGGCCGACCTGCCCAAGGAATGGAAGCGCTTGACGGGGATCGCTCCCGATGCGCTCAAGGGCCAGTCGGCCTGGACGACGCCGCTGCGCTTCACCAATCGGCTGCTGGCGGGGCCGTTCAAATCGACGCAGGACGCGCAAGGGTTCGTCAACACCCTGGGCAAAGAGGGAATTTCGGCATTCGCATGGACCAGCGACACCGGCCAGAAGATCGAGAAGCTGTCGCCGAAGTGACGCTGCCGGCGCGGTATGCGTCGCATCCCGCCGCGAGCCGGGGACGGCTCCACCCCGAAACCGAGCGCGGCGAGCGCGGACCGCGCGATGCCTTCCAGCGCGATCGCGACCGCATCATCCATTCGATCAGCTTTCGCCGCCTGCGCCACAAGACGCAGGTGTTCATGGCGCCGGACGGCGACCATTTCCGCGTGCGGCTGACGCACAGCCTGGAAGTCGCGCAGATCGGACGGACGGTGGCGCGCACGCTGGGGCTCAACGAGGACCTGACCGAAGCATTGTGCCTGGCGCACGATATCGGGCATCCGCCGTTCGGGCATGCCGGTGAGGACGCGCTCAAGGCGGCGTTGGCAGGGGCGGGCGGCTTCGATCACAATGGCCACACGCTGCGCGCGCTGACCCGGCTGGAATGTCCGTATCCGCGCTGGCCGGGGCTCAACCTGAGCTGGGAAACGCTCGAGGGATTGGCCAAGCATAACGGGCCGGTAACGCGGCCCGGTTGGGCCTTGTCACAGGCGGACGCGGCGTTTGCTCTCGACCTGACGCGCTGGCCATCGCTCGAGGCGCAGGTGGCGGCGATTTCCGACGATATCGCCTATGACAATCACGACATCGACGACGGGCTGCGCGCGGGGCTGTTGAGCCTCGACCAGATCCTGTCGGTGCCGATGGTCGCGCGCGGGTTCGACGCAGTGCGGGCGCGCTATCGCGATCTTCCGGAGAGCGCGCTGCTGGGCGAGATGGTGCGGTCGCAGATCGGAGCGATGGTCAACGACTTGATCGCCGAGACCGCGCGGCGGATCGATGCTGCCGGGATCGACACGGCGGACGATGTCCGCGCGGCAGGCGCGTGCCTGGCGGGGTTCTCCGAGCGGATGCGCGACGAGGAGCGCGAGCTCAAGCGCTTCATGTACGCCAATCTCTATCACCATCCTCGCCAGATCGAGGCGGCGCAGGCGGCGGGCGCGGTGGTCGCGGGTCTGTTCGCGGCCTATGCCGCCGATCCGCAGGCGTTGCCCGCGCCGTGGCGCGCCGGGATGCCGGACGACGAACCCGGGCGCAGCCGCCACATCGCCGATTTCATCGCCGGGATGACCGACCGCTACGCCGTCACCCGCTATCGCGAGGTGGTGGGACCGATCGATCTACCCGAGGGCTTCTGACGAAGCGCCCGCTGAGTGCGACCAGCCGGTACGCTGGCACATTGTTGCGACAGATGGGGAGTAGAAGCGACGCCAGAGGATGGAGGTGTCGATGACCCCGACAGTGATTGCATGGAACCGCTTCGGCCTGGGCGCGCGGCCCGGCGCCGTCGCGCCTGCCGATGCGAAGCGCTGGCTGATCGACCAGTTCGACCGCTACGAAGCGCGACCCCCGGTGATTGCCGCGCAGGCGACCACAGCGCAGGCGGGTGCGGCCTTTGCCGAATATCGCGCCGAGCGCCGCGCTGCGCGGCGTATGGCGACGGATGCCGGCCCACTCGACCGATCGGCGCGGATGGCGATGCGCGTCGATGGCCGAGACCGCTATCGCGACGCGATCGGCGCGCGCGCCAATGCTGCTATCGTCAGCGACACGCCGTTCGCCGAGCGGCTGGTGCATTTCTGGGCGAACCACTTCGCGGTGTCGGCCGAAAAGCTGGCGGTGGTGGGACTGGCGGGAGCGTTCGAGTTCGACGCCATCCGGCCGCATGTGCTGGGCAGCTTCGGCGCGATGCTCGGTGCGGTCGAGCGGCATCCGGCGATGCTGCTCTATCTCGATCAGGCGCAATCGGTGGGCCCCGGCAGCCGGGTAGGCCAGCGGGTCGCGGCGGGCGGCAAGCGCAAGCGCGGAATCAACGAAAACCTGGCGCGGGAAATCCTCGAGCTGCACACGCTGGGTGTCGGATCGGGATATGACCAGAGCGACGTCACCGAATTCGCACGCGCGCTGACGGGGTGGACGGTTGCCGGGATCGGCGGCCGGGCGAACGGCGATCCGGGCGGATTTGCCTTTGCGCCGGCGATGCACGAGCCCGGCGCACGTACGATCTTGGGCGCCCGCTATGCCCAGGATGGCGAAGCGCAGGCGGATGCGGTGCTGGCGGCGCTCGCCGTGCATCCGGCGACGGCACGCCACGTCGCGACCAAGCTCGCTCGGCACTTCGTCGCCGATACACCGCCGCCGGCGCTGGTGACGCGGATTGAGCAAGCGTTTCTGGAATCGAACGGGGATCTGCCGACGATATACCGCGCGCTGATCGACGCGCCCGAAGCCTGGGCACCGATGCCTGCCAAGTTCAAGACGCCGTGGGAGTGGTCGATATCGGCGATGCGCGGGCTTGGACTGCGCGAGATTGCTGCGCAGCAATTCGCCGGCCTTCAGCAGCAACTGGGGCAGCCCGTGTGGCGACCGGGCGCGCCTGCGGGGTATGACGACATTGCCGGGCGCTGGGCGGCGCCCGACGCGCTGGTACGCCGCGTCGAGGCGGCCGAGCGGCTGGTGTCGCGCGCGCCGAGCACGATCGACGCCCGCGAGCGATCGCAGGCGCTGTTCGCGGACAGCCTTTCGGCAGCGACGCAGCAGCAGCTGGCGCGCGCCGAGAGCGCGCAACAGGCACTGGCGCTGATGCTGGTGTCGCCCGAATTCCTGCGGAGATAAACCATGTTGGATCGTCGTACCTTCGTTACCACCGGTGCCGCCGCGGCATTGTCGATGGGCTTTGCACCGCGGATGAGTTTCGCGAGCGCCGCCACGACCAAGCGGTTCGTGTTCATCATCCAGCGCGGTGCCGCCGATGGCCTCGGTACGCTGGCGCCGGTGGGCGATCCGGCATTTGCCGGCGCGCGCGGCGTCCTGGCGCAGGACTTCGCGGATGCGCCCAGGCTCGACGCGATGTTCGCGCTGCATCCCAACCTCGCCACCGTGTCGGGGCTGTACAAAGGCGGCGAGGCACTGTTCGCGCATGCCGTCGCGTCGCCCTATCGCGACCGGTCGCATTTCGACGGGCAGAATGTGCTCGAGAGCGGCGGAGCGGCGGCGTACCGGATCAAGGACGGCTGGATGAACCGGCTGCTAGGCGTGCTGCCGCGCGATCAGGCACGCGCGATCGCGGTGGCGGCAACGGTGCCGCTGGCGCTGCGCGGGTCGATCGACGTCGCATCCTATGCGCCGTCGGCGCTCCCCGATGCGTCCGACGACCTGCTGGCGCGCGTCGCCACGCTCTATGCGCAGGACGAGCAGTTGCACGCGATCTGGCAGCAGGCGACGGCGACGCGGGCGCTGACCGGGGATATGGCGGCGGACGATGGCCGCAACGCCGCGGCGACGGGTGCGCTGGCCGCACGGCTGATCGCGCCCGACAACGGCGCGCGGATCGCGATGATCGAGACCGGCGGCTGGGATACCCATGCCGGGCAGCGCGGGCGGCTGGGTGCGCAGTTGAAGGGGCTCGATGCGATGGTCGGCGCGCTCAAGCAGGGATTGGGGCCGCTCTGGGCAGAAACGATGGTGCTGGTCGCAACCGAGTTCGGCCGCACGGTCAAGGTCAACGGCACGCAGGGGACCGACCACGGCACTGCGTCGGCAGCAATGCTGCTCGGCGGAGCGGTCAAGGGCGGGCGGGTAATTGCCGACTGGCCGGGGCTCGGCGAGGCGGCGCTATACGAGGGCCGCGACCTCAATCCGACGCTGGGGCTGGACGCTTTCATCGCGGGCGCGGTGGCGGAGCATTTCGCGATCGATCCGGTGCGAACCGCGAGCGCGCTGTTTCCCCAAAGTGGAAAAGTGGCGCGGGTCGAGGGGCTGGTGCGGGTGTGAGCCTTCTGTGCCGAGCGAAGTGGTCTGACGTGCAGGGTGTCTCGACTTTGCTCGACACGAACGGATTTCTTTCGTGTCGTTGGGAAAGAAGCTGCGCTAAGCCATCGCGCCCACCAGCGACTTGACCTCCATGAATTCGGCGAGGCCGTATTTGCCATATTCGCGGCCGTTGCCCGACTGTTTGTAGCCGCCGAACGGGACCATCGGATCGGGGTTGCCGCCGTTGATGTAGACCATGCCTGCGCGCAGCTTCGCCGCCACGCGGCGGGCGTCGTCGGGTGCGCCGAACACCACCGCCGACAGGCCATAGTCGGTGTCGTTGGCGATGCGGATCGCGTCGGCTTCGTCGTCATAGCCGATGATGGTGATGACCGGGCCGAACACTTCCTCGCGCGCGATCGTCATCGTGTTGGTGACGTTCGAGAACAAGGTCGGCTTGACGAACCAGCCCGACTCGACGCCATCGGGACGGCCGGGGCCGCCGACATCGAGCGTGGCGCCTTCGGACATCGCCGTCGTGATGAGGCCCTGGATCTTGTCCCACTGCGCCTTGTTGACGACGGGGCCGATATGGCGCCCCTCGGTCATGGGATCGCCGGTCTGGGTGGCGCCGACGACCTGTTTGGCGATCGCGACCGCCTCGTCCATGCGTGCCTGAGGCACGAGCAAGCGGGTCGGGGCGATGCAGCTTTGTCCGGAATTCATCAAGACTGCCATCAGCGTGCCGGGGATCGCCTTGACGAAATCGGCGCTGTCGAGGACGACCGACGGGGATTTGCCGCCGAGTTCCTGATGCACGCGCTTGACGGTATCGGCGGCGTTCTTCGCGACCATGATCCCGGCGCGGGTCGATCCGGTGAAGCTGACCATGTCGATGCCGGGATGCCGCGCGAGCGCGGTGCCCACGCCCGGGCCGTCGCCATTGACCAGGTTGAACACGCCGGGAGGCACTCCCGCCGCATCCATCACTTCGGCAAAGATCGCGGCGCAGCCGGGCGCTTCCTCCGACGGCTTGAGGATCATGGCGTTGCCCGCGGCAAGCGCGGGCGCGACCTTGGCGAGGATCTGGTTCATCGGCCAGTTCCACGGGGTGATCAATGCGACGACGCCGATCGGCTCATGGACGACTTGCGACTGGTTGATGACCTCTTCGAATTCGAACGCCTTGAGCGCGGCGATCGCAGCCATCAGATGGCCGATGCCCGAGCCGAATTGCGCGGTTTTGGCCATTCCGATCGGGCAGCCCATCTCCTGCGCGATCGCTTGTGCGATATCGGCGGCGCGGTTCTTGTATTCGGCGAGGACCCGTTCGAGCAGCGCGACGCGCTCGTCGACGCTGGTCTGGCCGAAGCTGTCGAACGCACGGCGCGCCGCTGCCACGGCCTTGTCGACGTCGGCAGCGGTGCCGAGCGTGATCTCGCTGCAGGGCTGTTCGGTGGCGGGGTCGATGACTGCGTGACGAGTACCGCCCTCGCTGTCGATCCATGCGCCGTCGATATAGTGCTTGAGATAACTGCGCATCCTCGCCTCCGCTGATTGGGTTTGACCCGAGTGTGGCGCCGGCAAGGGTGCGTTTCAACCTGAGCCCGACTGCTTCACCCCGGATAGGGCGCATCCTTGAGCAGCTTTGCGAGGTGCGCGGCGTTCGAGGCGACCATCCTGGCGGTCGTGGTAACCTTGTCCGGGGTCTGGTCGAGGTCCTTGAAATCGATGCTGCCCATCGCCTCGCCGACCCAATAGCAGGCGGCCACCGCGGGGACGGTAAAGCCGACATCGTTGAGCGACTGAAAGATCTGCGCCGACGAGAAATGCGCGCCGTCCTCGTTGCCGACGATCGCCGCGACGGCGACCTTGCCGTAGCTCGGCATGCGGCCCTGATCGTCGGTTTCGGAAATGAACGCGTCCATGCGCTCTAGCACGCGCTTAGCCACGCTGCCGACCTGGCCCATCCAGATCGGCCCGCCCAGGATGAGGATGTCGGCGGCAAGGATTTTGGCGCGTATAGCGGGCCAGGCATCGCCGTCGCCCTCGTCAGAGGAGACGCCCGGTTTCACATCGTGCGCGGCGACCCGGATGGTTTCGGAAATGGTGACGTCGTGCCCAGCAAACGCGTCCTTCAGAACGGCGATCATCGCGTCGGTCGAGGATTCCTCGGACGCGTCGGCCTTGAGCGTGCAGTTGAGGGCGAGGGCGGTAAGGGCCATGACATCACTCCGGAAATGAACGTTCCGGACTACGCGTGAGCCGCACGGGCGTTCCGACCTACAGCGTCGCTTCGATCGCTCTCGCTGCCTGGTCGGGGTCTTCGGCCTGGGTGATCGGACGGCCCACCACCAGAATCGAGGCGCCGGCGTCGAGCGCGGCGCGGGGGGTGACGACGCGCTTCTGATCCCCGGCCGCGCCATCGGCGGGGCGGACGCCGGGGACGACGAAGAAGCCCTGCGGCCATGCCCTGTGCGCCGCCTTCACCTCGGCACCCGAGCAGACGATGCCGTCGATCCCCGCCGAACGCGCCAGATCGGCGAGGCGCTCGACATGCTCGTGCGGATCGCCGGACAGGCCGATCGAGCCGAGATCGCTGCCGTCGAGGCTGGTGAGCACCGTCACCGCCACGACCTTGGTGCCGGTCGGTGCCGCCGCCTTGGCATCCTCCATCATCGCGCGGCCGCCGGCGGCATGGATCGTCAGGATCGCCGGTTCGAGCGGGCGCAGCGCCTGGATCGCCTTGGCCACGGTATTGGGGATGTCGTGGAATTTGAGGTCGAGGAAGATCGGCAGGCCGATCTCGGCCATCTCGCGCACCCCGGCGCGGCCGTTGGCCATGAAGAATTCGAGGCCCAGCTTGATCCCGCCGACATGGTTGTGGACCCGGTGCGCGATCGAGCGCGCGCGGGCGAGGTCAGGGGTGTCGAGCGCAACGTAGAGCCGCGAGCTCACAGTAGCCCCCCCGGCGGCGGCGGGGGAGGTGGCGAAGCAGTTGCCGGGGCGGGGCCGGGGGTCGGCGCGTCGACCGGATCGGGCAGAACGTCCGGCACGATCGGCGGGGGCGGCGGCGCCATGGTAGCGGCACGCAGTTCGGCGATGGTGCGCTCGTGCGCGGCGATGCGCGACTTGGCCCGCCACCGCGCGGTCGCGTGGAGCAGGTAGAGCGGCACGAAGCCGAGCGCGAAGGCCAGCCCCATCAGCAGCGGTAGGTTGATGTCGGCGATCAGTCCGCCCCACAGCCGCACCGGCACCGAAACCCAGTTGTTGAATGCGAAGGCGGCGACGATCACCGCCAGCAGCACCCAGATCAGCGTGCGCAGGAACTGCATCGCCGGTCGTCTCCCTTTGCCGTACCAGCGATCGTTCTAGGCGCTCGTTTCGGCGTTGGCCAGCACGGGTTCAGGCGAGGAAGCTGGCCTGGGGCGCAGCGATCACCCGATTTCCGCGCGCAGCTCGGCGAACAGCTTCGGGATCGCGGTGAGCTTGGCTTCCTCTTCGTCGAGGATGGCAAGGAAGGCGGCGCGCTTGATCGAACGGACGCGGCCCGGGTTCATGCGCACCGTCGGCGGCAGGGTCGATACGACAATGTCGACCAGCCGGTCGGCACCGTGGAGGCGGCCCCACAGATAGTCGTTTTCCCGATAGGCGCGGCTGAAGAACGCTCCGAAGCTGTTGAACTGGATTCCCTTTAGCGTGGCTTCGGCGCCGCCGCTGCGGATCGCGCAGGCATCATCGGGAGCGATGCGATCGACGCGAATGGGATCGAACTCGTCGAGCCCCTCGCCCTGGAGCAGCGGCAGCGTGGCGATGTCGAAGAACGGAAAGCCGAGATAGGCGAGCAGCAAGGGGCGGCGCACGTCGCGGCCGAGCTTGCTGAGTGCTGCCGACAGCGCCGCGTCGGTCTCGGCATCGAGGCGCGTCAGGTCCATCGCGGCTTCGAGGCGGTCGAGCAGCGGGTCGGCGCCGTCGGGGAGATCGCGGACGGCGTCGCGAAGCGCGCCGAACGTGCCGGCGCGCTGGCATTCGAGATAGGCGGCGAGCGCGCCATAGACTGCGTCGCGCACCTCGGCCAGTTCGGCGCGGTCATGATCGGCGTCGAGCTCGGCGATGCGGCGGACCAGCAGCCGCAGGCGGCGGATGCGAAAGCCGAGGTCGAATCCGCGCAGGAATGCGATGGTGGCGGGCGATGCGCCGGTGTCGTGCGACGAGGCGAACTGGCTGGCCCCGCGTGCCTCGATGCAGGCTGCGAGTGTTTCCCGGATGCGGCGCCAGCGCTGCTGTCCCGGTTGTTCGCCGACGCCGTGCAGCAATGTGGCGATGCGGTCGAGGACGCCGTCGATCTTGAGCAGGCCATAGGCGGCATGGCCGAAGCCGGCCTGCTTGCTGGCGCCGACCTGCGCGCGCTGGCGCCAGGCCTTGAGCCGCTTGGGCGTGGGATAGTCGAGGAACAGGGTATAGCCGAACAGCGTGTCGATCTGCGCCTCGA